>CAJUIH010000186.1 GCA_910586045.1 uncultured Eubacterium sp. | reverse complement strand
TGCAGCAGCGCTTCTTGTTTTTCCACAGCGGTAAGCGCGTTCCATGTTTGGCTTGAGACTACACTTTCATATGTATACCCAAGCGGCAGGGGATTTTCATTTCGGTAAACCGCAGTATGCGCGTCCTCGTTTTCTTTGGTAAATCCATACGGCACAGGAGCCGTGGATTTTTTGGGATGGACAAAATAACGGACGCCGGCAAGTGTGTTAAGCGCCGCCCGGTCGTCGTATCCCATGTAATTATAGGCCAGGCTTTCCCTAAGCTGCAGGCTGCTTCGAAACTGGGAGACGTATGGGTTTGACAGGCTCCAGTAATACTGTGTGGAGGAAATGCCCGCAATCATGCCCGCGTTCTGGGTTAGTTCCTGTCCGCTGTAACGGTAAAAAGAATCCGTTTGACTGATATGGCCGAGTCCGTCTTTGGCCGCTGCGCGTTGAACCGCTTTTGTTTCGTTTTTTTGCAGGTTTTTTATGACGTCGCGCGTTTCCACGCTTTCCGCGGCATAATTGCCGCCGACGGCATTATTGCGCCAAAAAGACGTATTGCAGACTCCGGCGACGACAAACAGCAGCGCTGCCGCCTGTTTTTTTCGTTTCTTTTTGCTGTCATGTGCATCCAAAAAAAGCAGCGCAAACAGGAACAGGCAGGACAGACATAGGGCCGCGAAGGTACCGGCAGTCCGGGAGTATGCAAGCAGCATGCAGAGCATAAAGTAAACGCCCAGGGCGCCGGCCAAAAGCAGGCCGTCTTTTTGGCGCAGCGTTTGCAGCCTGGGCCATACATCGGTCAGGATGTAGGCGGCAAGGAGCGCGAACGCAAAGCTCCAGCGGTTGGATGGATAAGAAAAACCGTTTAGCGCCTGCCCAAGAGCCGGAAGCAGCAGGATTGCGGCACAAACCGCAAACAACAGCCTTAACAGGCGTGCTTTTTGCGTGCGTTTTTTTTGTAAAAACAACAGGCACACCGCGGGCAGTACCGGCGCCGCATAGCCCATACACGTCCAATAGA
>CAJUIH010000185.1 GCA_910586045.1 uncultured Eubacterium sp. | reverse complement strand
ACTAGTACATGGTAGCCGGTACTTCTGTTTTCAAAGGGGACGCCGGCAAAAATACAAGGGAATTTTTAAAAATATGTAAGAAATATGAAAAAAGCGTCAATCAGAAAGGGGATCGTGTTTATGAAATTTTTTTAGATACAGCGATTGTAGAAGATATTAAAAAAGCAAACGACATGGGAATTGTCTGTGGAGTAACCACAAATCCATCTTTGATTGCGAAATCAGGGAGGGATTTTGCAGAGGTCATTAAAGAAACCGCAGACATTGTAGACGGGCCGGTCAGCGGGGAAGTAGGGGCTTCTACGCAGGATGCAGAAGGGATGGTCAAAGAAGGGCGCGAAATTGCCAAAATCCACCCGAATATGGTTGTAAAGATCCCGATGACGGCAGAGGGTTTAAAGGCGGTAAAGCAGCTTTCATCGGAAGGGGTTAAGACAAACGTCACCCTCATTTTTAACGCGAACCAGGCGCTTTTGGTTGCCAGGGCCGGCGCGTCGTATGTTTCACCGTTTCTCGGACGGCTGGATGATATTTCTGTCCCTGGGATGGATCTGATCCGCACAATTGTCATGATCTTTCGCAATTATGATATCCAGACGGAAGTTATTGCGGCATCTATAAGGAATCCGATCCATGTGATCGACTGTGCGCTGGCGGGCGCTGATATCGCAACCGTTCCATACAGCGTGTTGGAACAGATGACAAGGCATCCGCTGACAGATGCGGGAATCGAAAAATTTATTGCCGACAGCATGAAATAAAAGGCGGAAAATAGGGCTGCTGCATAGAGCGTGCAGCAGTCCTGGCAGTTCCGGGAAAGGATTTGTGATGAATGATTTAGAACTTAAAAAAATGGCAGTCGAGGTAAGGAAAGGGATTGTGGAAAGTGTCCATTCCGCAAAAGCCGGGTATCCGGGCGGCTCCTTATCGGCGGCGGATGTGTTTACGTTCCTTTATTTTGAAGAAATGGACATTGATCCAGAAGAACCAAAAAAGCCTGGCCGCGACCGTTTTGTATTATCAAAAGGCCATACGGCGCCAGGCTTATATTCCGTGCTTGCATACAGAGGATATTTTCCTGTTGCTGACCTGCTTACGCTGCGGCATACCGGCTCTTATCTGCAGGGGCATCCGTGCGTACAGCATACGCCGGGGATTGATGCGTCTTCCGGTTCTCTTGGACAGGGATTGTCGGTAGCTGTTGGCATGGCATTATCTGCAAAAATGAGCGGTGAAAGATGGCGTGTATATTCGCTTCTGGGAGACGGTGAACTTCAGGAGGGACAGATCTGGGAAGCGGCAATGTTTGCGGGCCGCCGTAAGCTATATATTCGGTGATTGAATACTGCACAATAAACCCGATAAACGGCGGGCCAGA
>CAJUIH010000184.1 GCA_910586045.1 uncultured Eubacterium sp. | reverse complement strand
TTTGGGAAAAAAGTCCGGGCATCCAGCAGCGCCTATCTGATTTATCTGACGGCCCTGGATGCGGAGACAGATGTCGTAAGCGGCTATGACGCCGGGGCAGATGATTATATTACAAAGCCCTTTTCCCTGCTGATGCTGGTATCCAAGGTAAATGCGCTGGCACGCAGGATCGATGGAACCGAAGAAAAACAAAACAAGCTTGTTTGCGGGGAAATCGAAGTAGACTGCAGGAATATGCGGGTGCAAAAGAGCGGAAAAGATATTCTCCTAAGTAAAAAAGAATGGCAGTTATTGCTGTATTTGTGGGAAAATGCGGGGCAGATTGTATCAAAAAGAAGCATTTTAGAGCGGATTTGGGATACGGACGGCCAATTTGTAGATGATAATACCGTGACGGTAAATATCAGCAGGCTGAAAAACAAACTGGGGACGGATGAAATTTCGAATGTGAGGGGCTTTGGCTATTTATGGACGGGAAAAGTAATAGAAAAATAAGGGCCTATGCAGGCGGTTATCTGTTGTTTTTTCTTGTTTTTTCGATGTTTATGTTTCTGCTGGCAGGCTGCGGACAGGCACGCAACCGGCAGCGGCTGCTAGCGCTGGCTGCAAATGACCCGCAGCTTACGGCAGAACTGTTTTCCATATGGGAAGATACGAAAACCCGTCCGTTTGGGCAGGAACCGATCCCGGACGCGGTGAAAAAAAGGATCCGGCGGATTGAAGCGCAATATGGCTATTCGATTGATGAATTGGCGGCGGAGCCTGTTTTGTGGATTTTTTGGGGAGCCGGCCTGTCCGCCGGCTTTTTGTTTTTTTCTGTTTTGGCGTTTGTATCGCTGCGGATGGACCGAAAGGGGCAGGATTTGGAAAAAAAGCAGCAGGAATTATATGAATGCCTGGAACAGTACCGGAACGGGATTTTTGCATATGTGCCGGATTACACGCAGGACGGCGGGGAATGGATGAAAATCAGTGAATCCCTGCGGGAGCTTGGCGTGTACTTTTTATCGTTAAAAGAACAGTTAAAAGAAGAGGAAAATAGTACCAAAGCCCTGATTACAGATATTTCCCACCAGCTAAAGACGCCGCTTGCGTCTCTGAAAATGAGTTATGAGCTTGCGGCGGGCAATTGGCTGGATGAAAAGGAGAAAAAGGAATTTTTTTTACAGGGGGAAAAAGAGGTCGAAAAGCTGGAACTGCTTTTGGGGGAACTGGTGAACCTGTCACGCCTCGAAGCGCACATGATCCAGATAACCCCTGTAATCGCGGATTTTCAAAAGACATTGTCGTGCGCGGTGAGCCAAAATTTTTGGAAAGCGAAAAACAAACAGATTGCAATACAAATGTGGATGGACCAGGAAATCCGCATTCCCCATGATGCGAAATGGACACAAGAGGCGCTTGCGAATGTAATCGACAATGCCATCAAATATTCCGGGCAGCATACGACGGTTACTGTGCGCGTCATCCCTTTGGCCAGCAATTTGCTGGTTGAGATTGAAGACGAAGGAATCGGGATCCGCCCGCAGGAGCAGCAAAAAATCTACCAACGCTTTTACCGCGGTACGCAGGCAGGCCAAATGGTCAAAGAAGGCGCGGGCGTAGGTTTATACCTGGCCAGAATGATTTTGGAACGTCAGGGAGGTACCATCTGCGCGAAACGAAAAGAGGGCCGGGGCACAATTTTTCAGATTACGCTGCCGCTTCAATAAGGAACTG
>CAJUIH010000183.1 GCA_910586045.1 uncultured Eubacterium sp. | reverse complement strand
AACTGTCAACCGCAGCAACCGGAACGTACATGATGATAGATCAGGAAAGCGAAAACGAAAAAATTATGCCAGACATTTCAAAATATGACAAGATTCTGGATGCACTCCAATCCCTGATGGAAAACCAGAACCTGCAGACAATCACAGTAAGTGAAATTGCACAAAAAGCCGGAATCGGCAAAGGAAGCATCTATTACTATTTTTCTTCGAAAGAAGCAATCTGGGAAGCATTAATCGAACGAAATTACAAGAAACCGCTGGAAACGGCAAAAAACCTGGCAAAACAGACTGATATCCCGCCATTTACACGCATGGCGATGATTCTGCAGGCCTGCCGCAACTCTTCCGCGGAATATATCAGCCAGGGCGCGGATGCTACGACGTTCGGCGTGCCGGAACAGGCCTATCTGCACCAAAAATACATCAATTACCTGATCCAGGAATTAAAGCCGGAACTGACCGCCATAATAGAACAAGGCATTGCAATTGGAGAAATTCATTTTGATTATCCCGACGCGCTCGCTGAAATCGTATTGATCGTGCTGACCGCAAAACTTGGAAACCCGCTGCAGCCCCCTGCGCAGGAAAATATCGAACGGACGATGCGGGCGCTGATTTCCCTATTGGAAAAGGGCACCGGGAATCCAGCGGGTTCGCTGAATTTTTTGCTTTCACTATAACTGAAAAGTTTTTCCGCGGCTTCCCGCGCCCGCCTGCGCGGGCATGGACGCCCAAAAAAGCGTTCGGGAAGCCGCAGAACCTTTCAAAAATACAGGATCAGACACCTCTTTCTTCAAACAGCGGCGTAGAAAAATACCGCTCCGCCGTATCCGGCAGTATCGTTACAACGGTTTTGCCATCTCCAAGCTTTTTCGCCATCTGAATCGCGGCCGCAACATTGGTACCGCTGGAAATACCGCACAAAATCCCCTCAAGCCGCGCAAGATCCTTGGATGTTTGCAGCGCTTCTTCATCGGATACAATGTAAATATCCTCATAAATTTTCTGATTTAAAATTTTCGGAATGACCCCGTCCCCGATACCCATCTGCAAATGCGTGCCGATCGACCCGCCGGAAAGGATTGCCGCATTTTCCGGTTCTACCGCCCAAATCGTAATATCCGGATACTGCGCCTTTAATACTTCCCCGATGCCTGTAATCGTTCCGCCCGTTCCGATACCGGAACAAAAACCGTCGATCTGCCCCTCGACCTGCTCTAAAATTTCGACGCCGGTATGGTATTTATGCGCGATCGGATTGGCCGGATTTTCAAACTGCTGCGGAACGAAGACGCGCGGATCTTCTTTTGCCATACGCAGCGCCGTTTTCATACATTCTTCAATGCAGGCGCCGATATTCCCCGCGTCATGGATCAGCACCAGTTCCGCCCCATACTGACGTACGAGCTTTCTGCGTTCTTCACTGACGGAATCCGGCATAATAATCCGGGTGCGGTACCCGCGCACCGCCCCGATCAGCGCAAGCCCGATTCCCTGGTTGCCGCTGGTCGGCTCTACGATAATCGTATCCTGACGGATCCGCCCCTCCTTTTCCGCACGGGCGATCATCTGGAACGCGGTCCTTGTTTTGATCGAACCACCGACGTTAAGCCCCTCAAATTTTACCAATACCTGTGCGCAGTCCTGCGGCACCATGCGGTTTAACCGAATGATCGGCGTATGTCCGACGGCTTCTAATATATTGTTATAAATCATAGTACGTATCCTCTTTCTGTCAGTATTTATCATCGCTTACCACTATAGCACACTCTGAACCGCTCGTAAAGCCATGGAC
>CAJUIH010000182.1 GCA_910586045.1 uncultured Eubacterium sp. | reverse complement strand
AATTTTGTATACTCCTGTTCAAATTGTTCTGCGTTTTGCTTATTCCAATCAATAATTTCTTCCTCAAGATCTGCCATACAGGATTTGATCCTTGGAATATCCCGAAAAGAATTTTCCCTAAGAGCCGCTTCCCCCTCCTGGTCCAGTTTTTTATATTCTGCTTCGTACTGCCCAAGGGCATAAGTCTGTGTAAGGCTTTGAAACTGCTCTGCCTCTTTTTGAAATGTCTGTTTATATACTTTCGCTGCGGTTCCCATTCCTACAATGAGAGCCGAAACGGCTGCAGCCAGTACAATCGGCCATCTCTTTCTGCCGTTTTTTCCACTTTGCGAACTGGCTGCACCCGTTTCCTGCTGATCAAGCCGCATGCCGCATGTTTTGCAATATTTTGCACCATCTGGATTCTGCTGCCCGCATTTTTTACAAATCATTTTCTACTCCTCCAAGCGTCCCCCGTTCCTAAATGCCGCGCCCCATATCTCCCGTTTCCTGTTAAACCCAGGAAAATCCCATTTTTCTGCTGTCATTTAATTGGTTCGTCTAAAATGTAAATCATTGCCGAATAATTCCATTGACATTTTATTCTTTCCAACTTTGCATTTCACATGAAAAGAAAGCCCTCTGATCGGAATCTGTTTTAATATGCCAGTAAAACCAAAATTCAGATTCAGTTTTCCATTTGGCATCTGCTCGTAAGTAGTTTCTAAAAAAGAAACGCCGATTCCTCCCACAGTAATTCCAAATTCCCCTCTTTCATAAAATACAAATGTCAGATTATCCGACACTTCGTACCATGCCGCAAGCGCTGACAAAAGTATCTCTGAAGACATCCCGGAAATCCCGTTTTCTTCCATCACCGCATCAATCAGCCATCCCATATCCACTTCATCCGTGCTCACCCATTCGCCCACAATTGTGTATTCTTTGTGCGCATTGCGATAGCAGACAGCAAGCAAGATTGCTATGGCTGCAGCCGCTGCAGCAACTATAACAAACAGTTTCTTGCGATTGCCGCTATTTCCCTGTATCCGGCCGGTTCCCGGCATCCTAACAGCCTCCTGCGCTCCTGTAAATGGAAAGCTCCCGCTTTTTTGAACCGCTTTTTGTGTCATGGCTTTTCCGCATTTTGGACAGAACTTGATCCCCTCTTTCACACTGCTTCCGCAATTTTTACAAAACATCTGCTTTCACCCTCCACGTATTTTTTGAGGTACCCTTACCTCACCTTTCCCTATTCGCTTTGCCGATCCGGTATGTGGTAAGTTTTCGTGTTTGCCGGTACCGATTATGCTTCAACTTTCTGTCCGCAGGAAGTACAAAACATACTGTCCGGCTCAAGCACCGCCCCGCAGCCCGTACATGTGCGTTCTCGCGCACCTGAAAATGGCTCCGCCGCAGACGCGTCATTTCCGACCGCAGGCCCTCCATCTTGTACGAGATCCGCCCTTTTCCCGCAAACGTTGCAGAACGTACTCCCATAAGGGATCAATGCCCCGCAATTCACGCACATCATATTTCCGTCCAAACGCAGCTTGTTTTTATAAAACCCGTTCCTGTTCTGATCCAGCTTATTGATCTGGTCGATCAATGGAAAATATGTTTCATCCCCACAATCGTTTGCTTTATGGTCATTGTAATATGCCTGGCCAAGCTGGAAAATCTTCTGCTGTATATCGCTTTCTACCTGTCTGATATTTTCCATCACACGATCCATTTCTGTCGGTTCCTTAAATCCAAATAATTTCATGCGTTTCCTCCTGCCGTATACAATTTGTATAAAATTCACTTTCCTGCATATATAAACGGCGTAAAATTTCAGCACAATATCATTTGTTTCTGGCCCGCCGTTTATCGGGTTTATTGTGCAGTATTCAATCACCGAATATATAGAATATCAAAAAGTGTACTTTTTGGTAAAACATAGGTTTACAGAAAAAATGGAAATGGAATAAGGAAATCTCTATATTGAAGTCGAAAAAGAAAAAATTGATCCGAATAAAAGAAAAAATTATCGTAGAAACGTCAAAATAAGTAGACTTTTATGAATGATTATGCTAGACTGGAATTGTTTGGAATGGGCTATCAAAAAGTACACTTTTTGATAGCCCATTGTATTTTATGGGGAAACAGAAACTCCGTCCGCCAAGGCCCGCAGCCCAACCGCCTTTCATCCGTCTGCCAGGCCCGCGTCCAGCCGTTCGATCTTACAGCGGTGCTTTTTGTCCTTTTTGTCATAGGCAATTCCGACAGCAAGCACCGTCTTGTTATGTTTCGACACTTCCCCAAGCTTATTTTGAAACCGGAGCGCGTATTTGCGCTCTCTGATCTGCTGGATCGCCGCTTCCGGCTTCCCGCCGATTTTCAATTCCAAAATGATGCCCGGCAGGGATGGATCCTGATCCGGATAAAAAATAAAATCCACATAGCCAGTTCCGGCCTTATCCTCTCGCTCAATCCGGTAAACATCCCTGGCCGCCAGATACACCAGATTGACAACGGCTGTTAAGTCCGATTCGTGATTGTAGCTTAAAAGAGGAACCTCCGTATTATGCGCATACTCCAATAGTTCCGCTATCGTATCTGCATCCTGCGCCAGTGTCGCCTGAAGCATGCGCTCGGATTCTTTG
>CAJUIH010000181.1 GCA_910586045.1 uncultured Eubacterium sp. | reverse complement strand
AAAAAACAGAATGGAGGAAAAAGCGGACAAAAAAACCGGAAACTATGAATGATCAAAGTTTCCGGTACATAAAATAAAAAGCTGTCTAGGGGACTTGAACCCCCGACCTCCGCCTTACCAAGGCGACGCTCTACCGACTGAGCCAAGACAGCAAAACCAACTTGGAATACTATACAACAAGTTTCAGAGGTTGTCAATAGCAGGAATCAATTTTTTGAAATTAGTTCTTTTAGGCGTAGCCGTTCAGAATTAAGGTGTTACGTTTTGGCTGCGGGGACGCCGGATGAGGGCCGCCGGAAAGCCGGGCAAACCGTCTCTCCCAGCGTCCGGTGAGCAAAAATGTAACACCTTATTCTGTATTGTTACTTTTTTACGTAATCGTTCAGATAGCATTACCTATTTGCATCTCGCAGATCTGCTTGAACTTTCTAAGAAAAAATGGTATGATGAAAACCGTGCGAAATAATTGTTTTTTGCTGATTTGATGAAAGTTTGGAATATATTTATGTGCAGGCATCAAAACGATGCAGCGCGAATATAGGCAAAAGAGAGGAAAATGCTATGAGATTACGAACCAGACTGGCTATTTTTTGTGCAAAAGCCAGCAGCCTGTTAATCAGAAAACTAAATAAAGGAGACGGCGTGACGTTTCCGGGATATGTGGCGCATAAACTGGATCCGATGATCCTGCAGTCTATGGCAGGCATGGTGCGCAAAAAAATTGTTGTGGTCATGGGCACCAATGGGAAAACAACAACGAACAGCCTGCTGTATCATGTACTGGAGGCAGGGGGAGGACGTGTCGTTACAAACCGTACCGGCGCAAATATGCGCAACGGCATTGTCGCGGCGTTTGCGCTTGCAACGGATTGGAAAGGGACCCTGCACGCAGATTATGCCTGCATGGAAGTGGATGAAAATGAATCGGTACATGTGCTCAAAGAATTAAATCCGCACTGTGTGGTTGTTACCAATATTTCCAGGGACCAGCTAGACCGTTATGGAGAGGTGGACGTCGTCCGTAATAAACTAAAAGAGGCGATTTCGAGCGTACCGGATGCCCTGCTTATTTTAAACAGCGACGATGTGATTTCCTATTCCCTGTCCATGGAATGCGGCAACCGGGTTGTATCGTATGGGATTAGCGAGCGTATTTTTGATGAAAGTGTCAGTTCGGCAATCAGGGACAGCATTTTTTGCCGCAGGTGCGGGTCCAAGTTAGCGTATGAGTTTTTCCATTACGGGCAGCTTGGGATCTGGCATTGTCCGGACTGCGGGCTTGCGCGGCCAAAGCCGGATTATACGGCCACGGATATTCAGTATGAGGATGGGGTGTATTCGTTTTCGCTGGATGGAAAAACGGTCAAGACAACGGCGCGTACGGCGTATAACGTCTATAATACCTTGTCTGCCTATGCGGCGCTTGGAGTTTTGGGCGCTACCCGCAAGTTTGCGTCCGTCGTGGAACGGTTTGATTACGGCAATAACCGGGAAAGCATATTTCACATCAACGGCGCGCGCGTCCAGCTCCATCTGGCTAAAAATCCGGTCGGATTCCAGCAGAAAATCGCTTTGGTCAGGAAAGATGCGGATCCGAAAGATATCGTGATTCAGATTAACGACGGGGCGCAGGACGGCAAGGATATTTCCTGGCTGTGGGACGTCGATTTCCAGCATCTTGCGGATGTCAACGCCTCGGCGATTATGGTAGGCGGAACGAGGCGGTACGATATGCTGCTGCGTTTGAAATATGAGGATATCGCGGGTACGGTTATTACCGATATGCGGGAAACGATTCAAAAGCTGGCGGCGGAGGGCACCGGAAATATTTATGTCATTGTAAATTATACGGGGCTATACCGTGTCCGCAACATGTTGACGGAATTACAGAAAGGGGAGTAGGGGAAATGGAACTTTCAATCGGGCATTTATATCCGGATCTACTGAATCTGTACGGAGACCGTGGAAATATCAATTGTTTAAAAAAGCGCCTGGAGTGGCGCGGTATGGGGGCGCAGGTTATCCCGTATCCGGCAGGGAGCAGGATTGAATTTGAAAAACTGGACCTGATCCTTTTAGGCGGCGGCTCAGACCGGGAGCAGGCGCTGGTCTGCCAGTATTTGCAGCAGGTACAGAAAGAATTTAAAGAATGGGTGGAAAACGGAGGGGTTCTGCTGGCTGTCTGCGGCGGATTTCAGCTTTTGGGGACTTATTACCAGACAGAAACCACAAGAATCGAAGGATTGGATATTTTAAATATTCGAACCGAGTGGAAGCCAGGGCGGCTTGTCGGCAATACAGTGCTGACCAGTTCCATGTTCCGCAGCCCGGTTGTGGGATTTGAAAATCACGGGGGCCGAACGTATATTGGAGAACACACGCCGCTTGGTGAAGTAAGCTATGGATTTGGAAACGACGGTTCTTCCGGATATGAGGGGGTTTTGTATAAAAATGTCATTGCCACCTACCTGCACGGCCCTCTGCTTCCAAAAAATCCGGAGGTCTGCGACTATTTGCTGGAACGCGCGCTTTGCCGTAAATACGGGGAGCATGTGAAGCTGGAAGCGCTGGCGGATGAACTGGAACACAAGGCGAACCGGTATATTGCGCAAAGGTGCAGCAGCCAGGAAAAATGAGTTTTTTGCATATTGATTACAAACGGGAAGCGGAAAACCGCTTCCCGTTTTTGGGGAGGGGGAGCGGCTGCGCGGACGCTTGGAGAGACGATTTGCCAAGCT
>CAJUIH010000180.1 GCA_910586045.1 uncultured Eubacterium sp. | reverse complement strand
CCCGTTGCGGTTAAACGGCAAAAACGCGTTTTCCAACTGGTAATACGTCTGGAAGTCAAACGTATAGCCTACGCCGATCGTCGGATATCCGTGATACCCGTTGCACCAGGTAATATAATAACGGTCTTCTATAAAACAAACCCTTGGATCATAGCGGAAATCCCGTTTCGCAACTTCCGGATGCGCCCCCAAAAATACAATCGGCTGGTCGGATATCTCCCAATGGATGCCGTCCTTACTAAAGCCTGTATAAAGATCCATACTGATGGATTTACTGTCACAGCGGAATACCCCTGCATAACCATCCCCAAACGGGACTACCGCGCTGTTAAACACACTGTTTGAAATTTTTGTCGCAAACCGTCCGATAATCGGATTTGCGTCATAACGCCATACCGGCGCCGTTTCCCCATCCCTGGGATCCTGCCAGGGCATGCCTGGCAGATGATTCCCGATGATGTTTCCCATACCTATTTCCCGCCTGTCTTTTTATTTTTTCGCCGCTACAAACGCGTCAACCTGTTTTTGCGCTTCGTCCATCACATCCTGCCAGCCGGCTTTTAGCAGTTCTTCCTTGATCTGCGGCACGCATTCCGCCGGGTCCTGTACGCCCGTCATTACCTCACTGCGGTAGCGCAGCCAGATCTCGCTGCAGTTTGCCAGCTTGTCGGATATTTCCGTCGTATCCAGCGTAAAACCGATCATTTCCGAAGATACCGCATTTTCATTCAGCTCTTTGATTTCTTCCCACTGGTTAAATTTGTCCGTATCGACCGGCGTTACGGTAAAATAGGTCCCCTGCGTATAGCCCGGAAGCTCCCAGTCCTGATTGAGCTTATGTACTTTTCCTTCTTCGTTGTATTCAAAATCCACGCCCTCTTCGCCGTAATAAAACAGGTCGCGCAGCTTGGTATCCGTATTTACCAGGTCTAATAACTGCAGGCATTTTTCCGGATATTGGGTATTGGTCGATATCATATTCAAAGAACCGCGTACGGTTTCATTCGATAAAATGGAATCTCCGATTTTTTGTACGGCGACATCTTTGCCCATCTGCGGGCCCCAGGATGTAACACCCGCGGATTCCCAGCCCTGCGCAACACGCCACATATTATACACACGGCCTTCGGACAGCGTCGCCGCGTCCGGATTGATCAGGCCCTTTTGATACCATTCATGGATCGTTTCCAGTTCCGCTTTGATATCCGGCTCTTCTAACGTAAAGCATACTCTGGCATCCTTGTCATCGTAGCGGACGCCCATAATCTGCGTACCGCTCCCGATCTGGTCATAAACGTCAAAGATATGGTAGATTCCGTCATTTTTCACATAAACCGGATAATCATTTTTATCTGCTTTGAGCTTTTCAAATGTTTCGGTCAGATCCGACAGCTCGGTCATAGAAGAAATGTCCAGGTTATATTCCTCCACCAGCTCCTTATCCCAAATCGCGTAATTGGATATCGCGTTGTCCTTATACGTCGGCACGCCGTAGATCCGGTCGTTTACCTTTACCGCCGTCCAAAATTCCTCCGGCATCATTTTTTTCAGTTCCGGCATATTGTCATCGATCAGGTCTGTAATATCGCAGTACGCGCCGAGGTTGATATCCGACGTATAGTTTTTGCCGATGCCGTAAATAATGTCATACGGTTCGTTCGTACTGATAATGATATTTCTCCGGTCGTCCCAGGAACCCCAGGAAATGACTTCCATTTCCAGATTGACGCCGATTTTTTCGCCGATATATTCGTTTACCTTGGAAATCCAGGCATCGTAATTATCCGGCATGCCGTTTCCGATCGTAACCCATTTCAAGTTGACGATTTCCCCGTCCCCGGAATTGGATCCGGCACCGGATGCATCGGAAGATGTGCCGCCGTTGTCTGCCTTAGAATCTCCTCCCCCGCTGTTTCCGCAGCCTGCCAGGGCGCCAAATGCCATCACTGCAGCCAGTCCCGCTGCCAATAATCTGTTCTTCTTCATACTTTCAGTCTCCTTTTCTATTTTTTGCGAACGATGTTTCCTATTCCTTAACCGAACCAATCGTCAGGCCGGAAATAAAATACTTTTGGAAAAACGGATACGAACACGCGATCGGCACGATAATGATAAGGGCGATCGCCATACGCACACTCTCTGTCGGCATAGACAGTTTATACTGCTGCATCGACAAGTCCCCGTATGGATTGTTCGCCAGATATTCAATGCTTTCGCGGATGTTATTCAACATCGACTGCAGGGTCTGCAGATTTTTGTTGTCAATATACAAGGAAGCCTGGAACCAGTCATTCCAATACCCAAACGCCGCAAACATCCCAATCGTAGCCATAACCGGCTTGGATATCGGCAGTACGATCTGCGACCAGATCCGAAACTGCCCCGCACCGTCTATTTTCGCGGATTCTACAATGGAATCCGGCACGGTCGTGCGAAAGAACGTCCGACAGATCGTAACGCTGAACGAAGAGCACGCCAGCGGCAGGATCAATGCCCAGATCGTATTCCGCAGCCCCAAAATATTATTAATGACTACATAACTGGAAAGCATGCCGCCGTTAAATACCATCGGCACAAATATAATCCATGTATATAATTTCTTGAGCTTAAACCCGTTTCTGGAAACGACATATCCCATCGACGTAGTAAGCGCAATCGTAATCACTGTACCAAGCACGGTCACAAAGATCGACATCAGCGCCGCATGAAGGATCATCCCGCGCTCATTCCACAAAAACTGGTAAGCCGCCGCGGAAAGTTCCGGCGGGATAATCTGGTATCCGTTCATCCGCAGCGCTTCCTCACTCGTAATGGAGATCGAAAATACAAACAGCAGCGGAAAAATACACATTAATCCCAGCAGCAGAAAGATCACATTAAACAACACATTGGTCGACGGTTTAATCTGATTGATTTTGGAAACGCTTTCTTCTTCCTTTTGTTTTCTCCTCACCTTATTCACCCCCTGTTAAATCAACCTGTTTTCGTTATCCACCTTGCTTACCACCCAGTTGGCGAACAAGATCATCGCGC
>CAJUIH010000179.1 GCA_910586045.1 uncultured Eubacterium sp. | reverse complement strand
TGTTCTTGTCAAGATTTACATTTTCTTTGATTCACTTTTAAACTTTACAAGGCACCAGGCAAAAATCAGTCACATAGCCCACTATGCGCCTAAATCCAGCGTAACTTTATTAGATTATTTCTTTACCGTTCCTTAGCGAAATAAAATTTTCATAAATTTCTTTTTCCCGCGTTTTACGATAAACTCTCCTGCCGACAGTTCTTCTTTCGTATAAGATTTTTTCAGATCGGTTATTTTTTCATTATTTACCGATACGCCGCCCTGTTCAATCGCCCGTCTGCCCTCGGAACGGCTGGCGGAAAGACCGGATTTTACCAAAATGGTGATCAAATCAATGGCATCTTCCGTCAGATCATCCGCGGTTAATTCCGTTTCCGGCATATTGGCGGTATTTCCGTTACCCGCAAATAATGCATGGGCACCGGATTGTGCTTTAGCAGCTTCTTCTTCCCCATGAACCAGTTTCGTCAGTTCAAATGCGAGGATTTCTTTCGCGTGATTTAACTGGCTCCCTTCCCAATGATCCATTTCGTTTATTTGATCCAGCGGCAGGAACGTAAGCATTCGAAGGCATTTTAATACGTCGGCATCGTCAATATTTCTCCAGTATTGATAAAAATCAAACGGAGAAGTTTTATTTGGGTCGAGCCAAACGGCACCGGACATCGTTTTGCCCATTTTCTTTCCTTCGGAGGTTAACAGGAGATTGATCGTCATGGCATACGCGTCTTTTCCAAGCTTGCGCCGGATCAGTTCTGTGCCGCCGAGCATATTGCTCCACTGGTCATCTCCGCCAAACTGCATATTACATCCATATTTTTGAAACAGCGTATAGAAATCGTAGCTCTGCATAATCATATAATTAAATTCCAGGAAGCTAAGGCCTTTTTCCATGCGCTGTTTGTAGCATTCTGCGGTTAGCATGCGGTTTACAGAGAAATGGGCGCCGATTTCACGCAGAACGTCAATATAGTTCAGTCCCAATAACCAGTCGGCGTTATTTACCATCAGCGCTTTGTCATCCGAAAAATCAATAAAATGGCTCATTTGTTTTTTAAAACACTCGCAATTGTACTGGATCGTATCGGTTGTCATCATCTGGCGCATGTCGCTGCGTCCGGAAGGATCCCCAATAATCGCGGTTCCTCCGCCAAGCAGCGCAATAGGTTTATTTCCAGCCATCTGCAGGCGCTTCATCAGGCATAGCGCCATAAAATGGCCTACATGCAGGCTGTCTGCGGTTGGATCAAAGCCGATATAAAATACAGCTTTGCCGGCATTGATTAATTCCTTAATTTCGTTTTCATTGGTTACCTGGGCGATCAGACCGCGGGCGGTTAATTCTTCATATAATGTCATAGTTCCATCCTTTCTGCGCTGTGAAAAAAGTTTATTTTGTATTTTGGAAATAAAAAAACCCCGTCCTACGAAAGGACGAGGGTGAACCCGTGTTACCACCTTATTTTACAATCCGTTCACACGGACTGCCTTTATAAGTATCTTACAATACTTTAACACAATAACGAGTGTCAATCCGTTGCAGCCTACTGAGAATCAGATCTTGGTACCGGTCGTATCCGTTCTGTTTTATGTTCGGTGCAAAGCTCCAAAATGTATTCATAATAAGTTTTCCACGCACCTCTCATCAGCCGGTTACTTTCTGTTTGTTCCGCTTATTACTACTTGTTTCTGTCACAGCTTTATCTTATCTAATTTTATGATATTATAATTTGGTTTTTTTCGTTTGTCAAGAAAATAATGCAAGTTTATTTTAAACAGACAAAAAAGGCGTAACAGTTCAGGTTAGGTGTTACATTTTTGAACACCGGACGCTGGGAGAAACGGTTTGCCCGGTTTTCCGGCGGCCCTCCAGAATGGGAAGAATCCCTAAGTATTCTGCAATTTACGGATCGGCCTGCCCCGGTCGCGGCGCCTAATTCGCCCTGGCTGACGCCAGCAGCTAAAGGCGCCGCTTGGCTTCGCCCCTTAGGTAACCGGGCAGAATACTAAGGGCTTCTAACCATTCTTCCAAAGCCGCCGGAAAGCCGGGCAAACCGTCTCTCCCAGCTATTCTTTGCAGGCTTTACAACTGGTTTCCTATACGTAATCGTAATACATAAAACAGATTTGTGAAATCTTGCCAGCCATCTATGTGCTGTTTTACATTCCGATAAGTGCATGGTACGCAGGGCCAGAGAAAACCAGTCGGATGAGGGACGCGGGTCTGGCTTGCGGTGACGTTGGAGGAATGGTTAGAAGCCCTTAGTATTCTGCCTGATTACCTAAGGGGCGAAGCCAAGCGGCGCTTTTAGCTGCTGGCGTCAGCCAGGGCGAATTAGGCGCCGCGACCGGGGGGGGGAGGCTGTCACGTAAATGCAGAATACTTAGGGATTCTTACCATTCTGGAGCCGGAGCCGCAAGCCAGACCTGCGTCCCTTATCCGACGTCCGCGCAGCCAAAATGCAACATCTTATCTGAAGTATTACAGAAATGACATTTGCTCAAACGCCCAGACGGTATAAAATAGTTCTACAATTTTGATCCGCACAAAATGGCTGTAAAACCGTTATACATAGTGTAAGGTCTGTCACAATTAGAAAGGGAAGGAGGAATGGTCCGAAATGGAAATGGAAGAGCAGTACGACCGCATTTACCGCTATTGTTATTATAAAATACAGCACGTTGCTCTTGCGGAAGATATTACACAGGAGACGTTTCTGCATTATCTGGAAAAAGAAAAGACAGACGTAGAAAGGCCGTTGGCGTATTTGTATACAATTGCAAGGAATCTTTGCGTGGATGAACTGCGGAAAAGAAAGATTCAGGAAGCATTGGAATCTAAAATCGATCATTTTTCGGACACAGGCAGAGATATGCAGAGTGTGGTGACAGATCATATTGTATTACAGCAGGCGCTGCAGCTATTGACGGAGGAGGAACGTGAGTTGGTTATCTTGCGGTTTGTTAACGATGTTTCGGCTGCGGACCTCGCAGTGATCTATGGAATTTCCCGTTTTGCGGTTTATCGAAGAGTAAGCCGGACGCTTGGAAAATTAAAAAGAGCACTCTCGGAAACTCAATAGAGAATAAGCAGGAAAAGGTTGATTTT
>CAJUIH010000178.1 GCA_910586045.1 uncultured Eubacterium sp. | reverse complement strand
TTTCATCTTTATCTGGCACATATTCCAAAATATCAGATATTTCACAATGAAAAACTTTGCAAAGATTATTTAACATATCTTTATTAAGACTTTCATCATATAAAGCAGTACAGTATTTAGGCACTTACAAACAATTTCTTGCCAAAATCAGCGTACCAAACAAGGTTTTTTCGCATCAAACTTCCATCCAGGGATCAAATACTGCATACCAACCGCGTCGTCCCTGCCGCCCAGGCAGTGCTCTTTGTATAACGCGTGCGCTTTTTGGATCTGTTCCATATCCGCTTCCACGCCAAGCCCCGGTTTATGCGGCACAGCTACACAGCCGTCTATAATCTGCAGCGGCTCTTTGGTCAGGCGCTCCCTGCCCTCCTGCCAGATCCAATGGGTATCCAGCGCGTTGTATTCGCCTGGAACGGCTGCGCCTACCTGTGTAAACATCGCAAGTGAAATATCAAAATGGTTGTTGGAATGGGAACCCCAGGTATAGCTGAAATCATGGCACATCTGCGCTACCCGCACCGAACCGCTCATTGTCCAAAAATGCGGATCCGCCAATATGATATCGACCGCCTGCGATTCCAGCGCATGGCCGACCTCACGCCAGTCCGTTGCAATCATATTCGTCGCCGTCGGAAAACCGGTGCGCCTGCGGAACTCGCTTACAATTTCCCGGCCGGAATACACGCCCTCGGCCCCGCACGGGTCTTCGCAGTAAGTCAGGATGCCCTGCATGCCTTTGACATACTCGACTGCTTCTTCCAACAGCCAGCCGCCGTTCGGGTCCAGGTCAATGCGCGCGTCCGGAAATTCCTTTTTCATGGCACGGATCACGTTCATTTCCTCATCGCCCTTTAATACACCGCCTTTTAGCTTAAAATCCTGGAATCCATATTTTTCTTTTGTCGCGCGCGCCATTGCCACGATCGTATCCGCGTCCAGCGCTTCCTCGTTGCGCAGGCGGTACCATGCGCAGTCCGAATCCAGTTCGCTGTCATAGGCAAGGTCTGTTTTCTTCCGGTCGCCGACAAAGAACAAATAGCCCAGCATCCGCACGCGGTCGCGCTGCTGCCCGTCGCCCAACAATTCACAGACCGGAACCCCCAGATATTTTCCGAGCAGGTCCAGGCACGGCGCTTCGATGGCCGTTACCACATGTACGCCGGTGCGTAAATCAAACGTCTGGTTGCCGCGGACATCCGTTTCCCCTTTGGCGTCCAGATGTGCCTTTACTTTTAACAGCATACTCTTATACTGTGCGATTTCCGTTCCCTCTACAATCGATACGCATTCGTTTAAGGCATTCGTAATCTTTTCGCCGCCCGGTACCTCGCCGATCCCCATATCGCCGTTGTCCGCATGCAGTATGACAATATTCCTTGTAAAAAACGGCGCGTGCGCCCCGCTTAAATTCAGCTCCATGCTGTCCTTTCCGGCTACCGGATAAACTTCCATTTTTGTTATCTTTGGCATCTTATTTCCCTCCATACATGTTTTTGTTCTTGCAATTTTGCTAAATTTATTGTATAAAAGAATTAGTTATTAGTCAAATTACTGTTTTTTGTATCTTGACTAAGAAAAACTTATAGATTATTTTAACACCGGCAAAAAAATGGAAGCGCTGTGAAAAGCAGCACTTATATCGCCAGATCCTTAGAGGAAAATTGCCAAAAATACAACGGAGGAATGCAGCCCATGGATCTTAGACAAATTGCGTATATTGTAAAAATAGCAGACGAGGGAACGATTACGAAAGCGGCGCAGCAACTTTATATCTCACAATCCGGCCTGAACCAGCAGCTTTTAAAGCTGGAAAAGGAACTCGGTCTGCCGCTGTTTCACCGCGGCAAATATGACCTGCGCCCTACGCAGGCCGGACAGATTTATATTGCATACGGGCGCCGCATTCTGGAACAGAAGCGGGAAGCTTACGCCCGGATCCGCGATCTTGCCGAAAACAATGCCGGTTCCCTGCGGATCGGGCTGACACCGGAACGCGGTACGACTATGCTGATTGACATTTACAGCGACTTCCACCGCCAGTATCCAGGCATTACGATCGAACCGGAGGAAATCCATGTCAAAAAGCAGCTTGCGATGCTGATGCAGGATTATCTGGACATCGGCTTTGTCACACTTACAGACCAGGACAAGCTGCCCGGCATGGAGTTTATCCATATCAAATCCGAACCGATCCTGCTCGGCATCCCGCGCACCCACCCGCTTGCCGCCCGTGCAAACCCGCCTTATGCCCCTTATGCCGAAATTGACCTTTCGCTGTTTGCGGACGATACGTTTATCCTGATGTTTAAAGGCTCTACGCTGCGCGGCGTGATCGACCCGCTGTTTGCGCAGGCAGGCTTTGTGCCGAATATCCTGTTTGAAACGGCCAGCAACCGTACTTTGTATACCATGACAAAAAAGGCAATGGGCTGTACGCTGATCCCGCAGACTTACGCACGGGAACAGGATGCCATTGCCTATTTCAAACTGCCCAAAAACCCGGTTTGGGAACTCGCGATTGCCTACCGCATGGGGCATTATCTGCCAAAACCAGCACAAACCTTTATCCGCCTGGCAAAAGAATATTGGAACAAAACGGCTACGGACGAAGCCCCATCCCGCCTTCCAACGTAAGGGTTTCTCCGGTCAGATATTTGAAATCTTCCGACGCAAGCTGCACGCATACGCGACCGATTTCCAGTTCGGAATCGCCGTAATGGCCAGCCGGCGGCATTTTGACATTTTCCTGGAATGCCTGCGGATATGCCTTTTCAAACTGCTCCAACTGTGCGGTCCAGGCCAGCGGACAGATAATATTGACATTGATCCCGTCTTTGGCCCATTCCGTAGCGGCTACGCGCGTTAAGCCCCGGATGCCCTCTTTGGCCGCCGCATAGGCGCACTGCCCAAAATTGCCAAACAGCCCGGCCCCGGACGCAAAGTTAACCACCGTGCCTTTTGTTTCTTTTAAATGCGGATAGCATGCTTTCATATAATAAAACGCCGCGTACAGTCCGGAATAAACGGCAAGGTCAAACTGCTCTGTCGTATGGTCTGCCAGCGTAACCCCGGATGCGGACGCCTGGGCATTGTTGATCAAAACGTCGATCCGGCCAAACGTATCCATGGCCTGTTTGACTACCTGCGCAACGACTGCTTCGTTGTCCGCGCCCGCATGTACATCTGCCTGTACGGTCAATACCTGGATCCCGTGCAGGCGCTCCAGTTCTTCTTTCGCATCTTCCAGTTTTTTCACATTACGCCCGGTAATGACCAGATTGGCCCCCTCTTTCGCATACGCCGTCGCGATTCCATAACCGATCGAACCGCATCTGCCGTCGCTTAAAACCGCCCGTCCGGCGCCTGTGATAATCGCTGTTTTCCCTTTTAAAAAACCCATAAGAAAAATCCCTCCTTTACATTATTTCTTATATTCTAATGCATCCCGCAAAATTAAGCAAGAACCACTTGCGGTTTT
>CAJUIH010000177.1:2409-3569 GCA_910586045.1 uncultured Eubacterium sp. | reverse complement strand
AAGATGAAAAACAGACTTGAAAACTGTTCTTATATGTGGTATATTATAGATGATTAAAGGAGCAACCGCCCACAAAGTGGTTAGCCTCCAAGTATGGTTATAAGCCTACCTGGACCGCCAAGTACAAGGTAGGCTTATTTATTTGCGCTTGTTGTTCCTATTGTCTATATAGGCAAGCAATGCAATGAGAAACGAACCGCCAAAAAATAACAGGCTTAAAACCTCGTATGTACTCATCCGCACCACCTCCCCTCTTTTTCAAGTGTAGGGAGACTTTCCACCTTGTAACACGGTTATTCCATACGGTCAATATACCACATTTTTCTATTTTCGACAATATGCGCTTTCAACATTTTCTATCAGATAACGCTATCCTTTCCCGATAATGTTCCTCAAATTCCGCTCCTTATTTCCCATAATTTGTAAGCAGATTATTTGTAATCATTTCTCTATCTAACATTCTCTACCTCATTCAGCCTTACTCTATTTCGCATTGCCCTCTCTAATTTTCATGTATTTCTATTGATCCCAAATGAAAAAACAGGCTGAACGCTGGGCTGCAAGATTTGGGAATCATGGTTAGATCAGTTTGATCATGTGGTATCCTGCAAATACAGCGTGCCCGATTACTGGGACATCGGAGAGGTGTTGGAACGGCCGGTTGAGGACTGTTACGCTGTTCCTGTCTCCAAAGACTGATACCACGTACACTGTTTTGTCCACTGGCAGTCCCCGCAGATGTCCGTGACCGAAGCTTTCGTCGGAAACGTCTGTCCGGCCTGCTGGAACATCTTCGCAATTGTGCCGCAGGATCCGGGTTCTGTCTGCATCTTTGTTAAAATAGCCGTATCCATGGCACGGATGCGGCTGTCCGATTCCGCGTCCATTTGACAGCGTCCGTGTACTTGGTGCGGACAGCCGCTGCAGATTTCATCACACGCTGCGGTAAGTGCAATGCGCGTATCCGGTTTTTCGCGAAACTGTGTAACAATTTTACCTAAATGTTCCGTAAACGCGTCACTGTATCCGTATCCTTGAAATCCCTGCATACATAAAAGGTGATGCGCTCTTATTTTGATTGGGTCTGTCATGATAGGTGATCCTTTCTTATCGTGTTTTTATTGTTGTTTCTTATTGTGTTTTTTATTGTTGTTTCTTAT
>CAJUIH010000177.1:0-2309 GCA_910586045.1 uncultured Eubacterium sp. | reverse complement strand
TTATCGTTGTTTCTTATTATGGTTTCTTATCATTCTTTCTTACCATGTTTGTAAATACTTCTTTTATTTATGTCAAAATCACAAAAACCAACACCCCCGCGCATGCCAGAAGCAGTACCCAGTCCGCCCGGTTCGTATGAAACACCGCCCTTGTGCGTGTCTGTGAATAACAGCGCGCTTCCATTGCAAAAACAATCTCGTCCGCCCTGCGCAGCGTCCGGCCGAGCAGCGGAATCACCATGTATCGGACCCGTTTAACCGGGTTTTTCTGCAGTTCTATGCCCCGCGCTTTCTGTGCGTCCATCATTTCCGCATAACTGTCCAAAATAACGGGGATCAGGACAAAGGTAAGGTTTACGATCGTTGCCGCCTTTACTTCCGGTACAAACGGCACCGGGCGCAGGTACCATTCGATAATGTTGCGGAAATCAAGCAGCGAGGTCGTGCCGGTCATAACCGTACAGGCCATGATCATAAGGATCAGCCGGGCGGCAAAGCGCGCGCCTGTCTGTGTGCCCTGGATGGAAAAACAGGTAAGGTAAGGCAGCGGATCGCCGTCTGTAAAAAAAGCATTTGCCAAAAATACGGCGGCCAGCAGAAAGGCAAACAGCCGCATTTCCCTTAACAGTGCCGCAAGCGGCAGCTTTGCCGCAGATAAGGCGGCGCACAGCAGGCAGAACGCGGCTGCGTAATGGGCCGGCGTTTTTGCGAGGCTGACCGAAAGGCTCAGCAGCAGCAGGCACAGCAGCTTCAGCCTGCCGTCCATCCGGTGCAGCAGGCTGTCTTTTTCCAAGTATTGAAAAAACACTATTTGAGCCATGTCATTGCCTCCATTTTCAGTCCGCCGCGCAGCGGCATGCGGATCCCGTATTGTTCCGCGCGGTCAATGACTTCCTGCGGCCTGCCGTCTTCTACCAGTTGTCCTTTGTGGATAATGACCAGCCGGTCCGCGTGTGCGAGTACTTTTTCCAGTTCATGCGTGACCAGGATAATCGTATGCCCGGCCTGGTGCAGCGCCGTTAGCTGGCGCAGCACTTGTACGACGCCCGGGTAATCCAGCCCGGTAAACGGTTCGTCAAACATCAGAATATCCGGTTTCATGGCAAGTACACCGGCAACCGCGAGTTTCCGTTTCTGGCCGCCGGAGAGGCTGTGCGGGTTTTGGGAAGCCATAGATGTCATTCCAACGGCTTTTAGCGATTCTTTTACGATCCGGTCTACTTCCGCCCGCGGCAGGTTCAGGTTTTCCGGCCCGAAAGCGACGTCTTCCGCTACGGTCTGGCCGATGATCTGGCTGTCCGAATCCTGAAAAATCAGGCCGATTTTTCTTCTGGCCAAGGAAATATTTTTCGTAATCGGCTCACCGTCCAGCAGCACCCGCCCTTTTGTCGGCACAAGCAGGCCGTTTAGATGGCGGATCAGTACGGTTTTTCCGGAACCGTTTGCCCCCGCAATAATGACAAACGCTCCATCCGGGATCCGCAGGCTGATATCCTGGATTGCCGTTGTGCCGTCCGGGAAAATATGGGTTAAGTGCTCCGTTTCCAACACAGACATTTACCGCTCCATTCTGCTTTCCTGCGCAGCGTACATCGTTTGCTGGAAACGCGGCAGGAACAGGCGTGCGATGGTAACGGCAGCCGCTATTTTGATGACAATGCCAGGTATAAACGGGGTCAGTCCGCCCGCCAGCGCGGCAGGCCAGCTTAACCCCATCTGGATTTTCAGCCATGGTACGCCGACCGTGTACAACAGGATATTTCCTACGAGCAGGGCTGCCAGAATCCGAATGGCAGCGTGTGGGGAATTTGGTTTTTTACCGACAATGGCGCCGGAGGAAGCCGCGGTAAGTAAATAGCCGAATAAAAAACCGCCTGTCGGTCCGAACAAAATAGCCAGTCCGGCGCTGCCGCCCGCAAAAACAGGCAGGCCGAGCGCCCCAAGTACCAGGTACAGCACGGTACAGGCCAGTCCGTATTTTGCTCCGAGGAAAAGGCCGGCCAGCATGACGAAAAAATCCGCCAGGGCAATCGGAACAGGGCCGATCGGAATAGGTATGCTTATGTAGCCGCCGATAATGATCAGCGCCGTAAACAGGGCGCAGCAGACGGTCATGCGAAGATCCAGTGTTGATTTCATACTTTCAGACATTTTCAACGCTCCTTTCTTTGGTTGCTGTCTTCTTACGGAATTATGAGTCGCATACAGTATGGCATATAAATCCTAAAATGTCAACTTTAATATGTTAGCATATTAACAATTAGAGTTTACAATCGGTAACCGTTTAGATAAGGTGTTACATTTTGGCT
>CAJUIH010000176.1 GCA_910586045.1 uncultured Eubacterium sp. | reverse complement strand
ACGACGAAACGGAGGAGAAAATGCTTTCATTTGAAGTATTGACAAAACCAGGGGAAAGAGCGTATAACGAAGATTATACCGGCGTACGAAAACGTGGGAACACCTATTGTTTTGTCCTTGCCGACGGCCTTGGGGGCCACGGCGGCGGAGACGAAGCATCCAGGCTTGTAACGGAGTATATTTTAAGGGATTTTGCCCGCGGCGGAACAGTATCTGAAGCATATTTAAGCAAATGCTTTCAAGAAAGCCAATGGCTGCTGCTGGAACAGCAGAAAAGGCAGAGACGCACACGGGAAATGAAAACGACGCTGACCGTCCTTTTAGTGGATGAAACAACAATCCAGTGGGGGCATATCGGCGATTCCAGGATTTATTATTTTCAGGACCGCAAACTAAAATGCCGTACGCTGGACCACAGCGTTCCGCAGATGCTGGTAAATGCCGGAAAACTGAAAGAAAAGAAAATTCGGGGGCATGCGGACCGCAACCGCCTGCTGCGTGTCATGGGTGTGGAATGGGATACGCCGCAGTATGAAATCGCACAGCCAATCCGGCGAATCGGCGGCGAAGCATTCCTGCTGTGCACGGATGGGTTTTGGGAATGGGTGCAGGAAAAAACAATGCAGCACCTGTTAAAAAAAGCAGCGCACCCGGGAGAATGGCTGACATCGATGGAGCAGGCCGTTGTAAAGCAGGGAAGCGGGCAGCATATGGATAATTATTCCGCGATTGCGGTATTTTTATAAGCGCATGGAAAGGAGAAGAAGATGAAAAGAAACAAGTTATTCGCGGCAGGGCTATTCTGCAGCCTGCTGTTTGCAGGCATCACACAGGCAAATGTATCGTATGCGGAGGCGGCGCCGTCGTTAAACGCTTCCGCGGATACAGGCAGCGTAGCGAAAGGGGACTATGTCAATGTAGACGTAAATCTTGGCGGCAATCCGTCGATCAGTACGCTCGGGGCGTCGCTTGGATATGACAGCAGCGTCCTGAAATATGACAGCAGTACATGGAACAGCGGATTTTCCGGAAATGATATGCAGATGGCGTCCGATACGGGAAGCGAGGTCAATTTATCTGTCGTATGCGACGGCAGTTATGCACAGGATGGAACGATTGTAACGGTCCGGTTCCAGGCAGTCAAAGATGCGGATTCGATTCCGGTTACGCTGGCGCTGCGGGATATGGCGGACGCGGACCTTGGGGCGGTGTCGGACTGCACCGTTGCAAGCGCGGTACAGGCGCCGCAGGCGGAAAACCCGCCGCAGGATGATATCGTAGATATCGAAAATCCAGACGATACAACGGATATCCAGGTTGTAGACGAAGTAGAAGACCCGCAGGGAACGGATGAAAGCAGCGGCGCCGGACAAACAGATCCCCAACCAACACAAAATACCAGCGCGGGGGATGTGTCCGGCGCAGACATACAGCCGCAGCCGGCCATGGCAGATCCGGGCAGTACAGAAAGCGGCAGCAGTGCGGGCGCAGCGGAAAGTACATCGTATACGCAGCAGTCCGGATCTTCCGGCCTGGATGCGAATTATAAGACAGGGGCCGGTCTCGGAAGCGACGTGTATCTGATCGGTGCAGCGGTATTCGGCATTTTGGCGCTGGTACTCCTTGTCAGACGCCATCGGTCTTAAACGGGAGGGAGAGGAACGTAATGGACAAACGATTAAGCACAAAAAATAGAAAAAAAGCCGCGGCTATTTTTCTAAGCGGGCTGTTCGCTTTTTCCACATGCTTGCGTCCGGCACATGCACAAACCGCAGCCTGGGATATTGAAAATACAGTAAATGTATCGGAATGCAGACAGGGAGAAACGGTAAAAATGGCGGTAAACCTAAAAAGCCTTTTATCAGCCGGACAGCAGACCGATACGACGGGCACAGCAGGCGGGCAGCAGGCACCGTCAGAAAGCAAGTCTGACGAACAGAAACTTTTGTCAGAAAGTATATCCGAGCAGCAGACAGACCCGGCAGGTACAGCAGGCGGCCAGCAGACAACAACGGCAGGTACATCCAATGACACATCCAATGAACAGCAAGGCGCTGCGGCGCTGGCCTATACATCCCTGGACGGTACACTGGAATACGATACGAGTCTGTTTACCGTAGGCAAAGCGGATATCATCCCGGCCCAAAAGGCAAGCTTGAAAGACTGGTCTTTTGACCCGTCCACCGGGGAATTTCATATCCAGTATGCCAGCGGCATAACCGTACAGGACAACGGCCTATTGCTGGAAATCCAGCTCCATGTCGCAGCCGACGCATCTACCGGGAAAACAACGGTCTGTGTTACGCATATGAAATGGCAAAATACCGCAGACTCGCAGACCGTGGAAATCGAACACCGGATCCCGGCGCGCCTTACCATAGCCGAAGCAAAACAGGACAATACCTTGTCTGGTGATGTGAATGAAGATGGAAAGGTGAATCTGACAGACGCAAAAATGGTGATGCAGTATTATAACGGAACAAGGACTCTTCAGGCGCAGCAGTTGAAGAACGCGGATGTAAACGGGGACGGAAAGGTGAATCTGACGGATGTAAAATTGATCATGCGGTATTTTAATGGAGAAATTAGTGGATTTTCATAAATAGTTCATGTTACCCAAACGGGTTGTATTGTGATTATAAAATGAAAGCGGAATAAAAAGGGGCTGTCGCACTAAGAAACATATGGCAAAATATAGTAGTTTATAATTTTTATACCTACTATATCTTGTATGTATGTCTCTTAGTGCGGTGGCTCCTTTTTTGTTTCCATTACCCTGCGCATAAAAGTACCGTTTTTCTTTGTGCTGCAGTTGTTTCCTGATGCGCAAGTATTTTAGGTATTAACAAACGATTTCTTGTGCAAAATGGCAAAATTTTTGTCTTGCGCTTTTCTGGTTTATCCAGATTAGGATATGTGTTTTGCGGTATAAATGTCTATGAGTTCTGTAGTTTGCTGATCTTGATAGATTCAGGGAATAGTTTGGAATGGACGTAGGTTGTGCAGAAAAGATCAACAGGTATTTCGCGTCACATGTTGTTATAGATGGGAAAAAATAGATATATAAAAATGTTTGATAGGATCGATTGTACAAGATGCTGCGAAAAAAGGGATTATGGTGTTGAATATGACAATAAAAAGGTCAGTTAATACAAAAAGCAATTTTTTATCTGGATTTATGAGATAATCCATTCAGTGAAAGAAAACACAGGAACAAAAAAGGAGGAGAATATATAAGGGGATAACGAAGATTACTATGAGTAGAAAATAGGAACAGAGCCAGTTTTTAGTAGTTTGCGTTGAATCGCAAACAAAAAATTAGCTTACAAATAAGGTTTGACTAAGAAAGAGGTGATAAAGGAAAGACTTAAAAATTGTTAGAGAAGAGCAGAAAACAGAAACAGAATAAAATTTTAAGGAGGACAAATTTTATGAAAAAACATTTCAAAACGTTTATTGCTGTTGTTGTAATCTTTTTTTCTGTAGTATCCAATATTTCAACGATGCATGCAGCGACATCTCTTGATAAGCTTATAGCTGCATATGTTGGTACAACATGGAATGGTTATTATTATGGTACCCAATGCAAAGGCTTTGCCAATTATATATTCTATAAGTTATGGGA
>CAJUIH010000175.1 GCA_910586045.1 uncultured Eubacterium sp. | reverse complement strand
TACAATATAGAAAAAAGCAGCAAAGACCCTTATCCGAGCGGTTATGAAAGCTGGCTTGATTATTATGATAAACAGGTGATAGTAGAACTTGCGAAACTGCAGCTAAGCGTATGCCATGACGTGGAGGGACATGAATATTGCGCATCCATAGGATATGGGATTCTTTGCGGCAAGGATCGTTTCGTTGGCGGGCATATCCTGCGCGGCCTGCTGCAAAATCCTGGAAATCCATCGGATTATGTGATTCATGCGGAAGATGATTTTTATTATTGTACGCAGTTAAGCAGAAAAAAGCATGAAGTGCCCACAGTTTTGGGAACGCAGGAAGCGGCGGTTTATTATATGCTTCCGATTTGTTCCCGGCATAATAATACAAATCATTATGATGTTGTCATGTATACAAGCCAGCAGGAAGATGTGCTGGAATTAATGATGTTTGGACGAAAAACAATGAAAAAGGGGTCCCATCTGCTGTGACTTGTTGTTTTTCAGACAGTGCTGAAAATGGGATAACGTTGGGGAGGGATCAACTATGGATATGACAAAGCTGTCGGATGTGCTGCTTTCTGATTCGCAGCGCGGCCAGTCACAAGAGGGTTTTTTGGATGCGTGGGAGCGTTTTGTGCGTTTTTTCCAGGGGCTGTCCGGGTTTGCGGTATATTTTTGCAGGACGGACGGGTATGCGTATGTGGCAAATACGGTATTCCTGCTGCGCCGTCTGCAGGAGTGTACGCAGTTTCAGGGGGAAATCTGTCTGGTTTATGATCAGAATGACCAACGGCTCTGCCGGAAGCTGCAAGGGCTGCTGCCATTTTGGAAAGGGGGCGGATACCGTTTCGCCGCGTCCGCGGATGAGGTGCGCCAGCCGCTTGTAGTCTGCGGCGGGGGCGATTTTACAGATCCGTTTTATGCGCGTTTGCCAAGCGGCGTGCGCTATGTGCTGGCGGTCCGGCCTTATCTGGATGACGGGGCGTTTAGTTTTATAAAAATACGGGACGCGCAGGCAAACTGGATTACTTATTTTACCGATACGATTTGTCTGAACCAGAATTTTCACACGCGCAGTTTTTTTGTGGATTTACCTAAGGTGTGCAGCCTGGATGATCAGAGTAAAGCATATTGGCATGGGTGTTTCGAGCATTTGGAAGGGGCAGAAGCGCTGCTTGGACAAAAAGAGGGCGCGTTATTTACCGTAGACGGCGCGGCGTTTTCGGCAGGCGGGATGGACAGAGGAGATTCGGTTATGTTTATTTTAACCTGCGCATGCCTGCTGGAATACCAAAGGACGGGCCGCACGCAGATTCTGGCGGCAGTCAACTGCCCGAGCGGGGATAGGGGATGGTTTTTGTTTCTGCAGCAGTTGCTGGATCGAAAAAAGGATGCCAAAGCGCTGTCGGCTGTTTTGGCGCAGCGTTATCCGTCCGTGGAAGAGGCGGAGCGCAAGGCGGGGCTGCTGCAGCCGCTTTTAAACCTCAGGGGAAAACTGGCTTCTGTGTTAGAACACGCACAATTTGTGGATTTGTCGGAGCATCCGTCGGAAATGTTTTCAGAAAAGAAATGTTATATCTGTATGGCGCAAGAACTGCCGTATGATTATCTGGCCGCATTGTTTGCAAAGAGCCGTTTTTTGTTTTTTGAATCCAATGACTGGACGAACCTGGCGGCGAATCTTGGCATTCCGTATATACAAAAGTCGGTAGAAGTAAGCTGCAGCAACTATCCGGATCTTTATCTGCCCGCGTCCGCGGCGGCAATGCGCCAGATCTGCGGTCTGTTTGCGTATGACCGCCTCGCCTATGCGTCCGCGGCAGTAAAACAGATCGACCGGCAGGCGGAGCAGGTCGCCGATTTTTTAAAACATCCGTACACGGACTATTTTCAGGCCATGCAGGATCAGGCACAGGGGAAAGGGACACCACGCGCGGGTCAAAAACAGCATGCCCCGTCGGTGGCCAATGACAAGCTGGCGGCTGGCGGTATTGTGCTGCAAATGCTGGCGGAAACGGCGCAGAAACGGACAAAAGGGCATGTGCGGTATCGAAACGGCGCGTCCGTACGGGGAGGCGGGGCATCCGATTTGCGGCAGCTTTATGCGGATTTTTGCGCAGCTTATGTACCCAGGACGAATAGCGTAAATGTATCTTCGGTGCTGGGCCGCACGCGTATGGAGGGATATTTGCGGGAGCTTAGCGGCGGGGATTTTATACTTACGATGGAATCGGCGGATGGTATTGCGCTGGAATTACTGGAGGGAACCGATGCTGCGTCCTGTGTAACGCTGCGCGGCAGGGCGGCATGCCTGGACGGGCTGGATTTGTGCCTGCAGTTTTTGGTCTGGTATGGGGATGGCTGCCTAAAGATGCAGGTGCATGGGGAATCCGGGCAGGCCGACGCAGCGTATGGCATGTCCTGGCTTCCTCTTTCGGACCTGCGTTTTGACGTTTCGGTTGCGGAAAATAATCTTCCGGTAAGCGGCAGTGTCGGCGGAAATTTTGGCAGGACTGATTCGTTTCCGGGTGCGGAGCTTGTGCTTGATGTAAACCATGTGGACGGCATCTCTGATCTGATGGCAAATCTGCAGACGCCGCTTACGGCTTTGGACGCGTTTGGCGCGATGGCCGGCGGGATTGATTTTTCATCGCTGCTGCCGCGGCAAATAGCATCCGTGGTAAGCCTGGGCCTTTCCGGCCTGTCGTTTTCTTATGACCGCGTGCGAAACCAATTGCTGTCTATGGAATTTACCTTTGCAAACCAGGCTGGGCATCCGTGGATTTTGTGGGAAAAGGACGGAAAGCCGCTGCTTACGGCTGGCCCGTCGGTTTCTGTGTATATTTTACATCCCACAGATCTGGCGGCGAGGAAGATCCAGGTTTCGATCGGCGCGATGGTTGATATCGGCGACGCGGCTTTGGGCGGCGCAGTGGGGCAGCTTTGGATGGAAGCTTCCGTATCGCCGTTTACCGCGCGGATGTATCTGGCGTCGGAGACGCTTTCGCTGGCAAAGCTGCTGGAATTATTCGGCGCTCCGGCAGATTTTGAGGCGGAACTGACCAGCCTGCCATATACTGGCGGATTTGGAAAACCGGGTTTACCAGCTTTCCTGCGCGGTGCAGGGGGAATGGCCGATCTGCGGGCAGTTTACTATAACGGGCCTGTCGCTTGGCATTGCGGACCGTGCGGGAAAACTTTCGGTTTCGTTTGCGGGAAGCATGCAGGTCTGCCACAGCCTTTCCGTCGCTGCCGGCATACGTTATCAAAGCGGAAGCTGGGAGCTTTCGGCGGCTGCCGCGACGGGCGGGGACCTGCGGATGTCGGATTTGGTAAATGCATATGCAAACGGAAATCATGCGGTGTATGAAAATGATGCTGCGCATGAAAATGATGCCGTGCATGAAAATGATGCTGCAAAAGAAAATGATACTGCAAAAGAAAACGATACGGTTTGGACAGGTTTCTATGATGCGAAGCGGCATGGGCAAAAAGACCGCGTGCTTCCGGTAAAGGGGACGGACGACCCGCCTGCGGCAGGGATTTCGGTATCCCTTCGAAAAACAGGCGGCACGACGGATTTCGAGGTCAGTGCGGATGTACGCGGCTGGCAGGCCAGCGTGCTTGCGGAACTGGGCCCGCTTTCGGCCAAAGGGGCGGTCGGG
>CAJUIH010000174.1 GCA_910586045.1 uncultured Eubacterium sp. | reverse complement strand
CCGCATCCGGTCGGCATGGCCTTTCGTCAAAGGCTCTTCTTTTGTCCCTTCCGTTTCCTGGTTCATAAACCAGCCGTCAAATCCATACGTTTTTGCCACTTCGATCAGGCGGTCTGCCACCGGATAACTGCCGTCGCTTTCTTTTTTCAAAAGATCCTCCAGCCACTCCATCTTCCCGCCGTGCGCGGTCTGCGGCATAAATACCGTACCGATCACTTTTACGCCGTTTTTATGCCCGGCATCTACGATATCCGCGCTTGGGGCCACGATTAAGCCTTCGCCGGAAGACCCGCCCCAGTAAACAAGCGTGTCTACATACTGCCAATAGGAAAAGGTATTGGCATTCGCGCGGTTTAACCCATGCGGGGCGTTTCCGCTCGTACTGCTGTTTAAAATGGATACGGCCATTACTTTCGTATCCGGATTTTGTGTTTCATTTACCGGCTCCAGATTTTTTGGATCTACCCGCTGCGCCAGCGGAACCGTACTGACGTTAAACAGCAGGTCTTCGTCTTCGTTCGGATCCCATTCCAGAAGCTGCGACGGAAACCAGTAGGAAGCTTCCGGCTGGCGGGCCATGGAAAGCTCCGGATTGTCGTTTTCTTCCGTTACCGCGTAAGCAGCGCCTTCCAAGGAATCTTGCGCGTCCCCCTCGCCTTCCTGCGCCGTCCCGTCGTCCGCATCCGTTTCCTGCACGTCCGCCGCAGTACCCGTTTTGTTTGTTTTGCTGTTCTGGCACGCTGTCACCCCGGACAGCATGGACAGGGCCAGTAAGAGGCTGATCACTTTTTTCTTTTTCATGGCTTGTCCTTTCTTTGATTGCCCTGGATCATTGCCTTTGTGCGATGATCTGTTTATAAGCAACTTGTATCATTCTTTTTTGGGGCTGTCTTTTTAATGGGCGCTTACCCAGACCGCCGCGTGGGCGGCCAATACGCCGTCTGCTGCTTCCATACCCGCGGGAATTTGGTAATACGCATCCGCATAGGTTTTTGGCAGCTTAAAAGGCGTGCTGCGGTGATTTACAATGACCATGCCGTTTTCAAAAACCCCTGTTTCAATATTCCGTGCGCTGATTTTGCTGCAGGGCATACAAACGCGGTTCAATAGATCTTTTACCAGCGCGGTCTTTGCAAGTGCAAACGGATACATTTCTTTGTTTCCCTGTCCATACGGCACATGGGGAATATTTTTGGAAGCATAAGAGGCCCCGATTTGTACGCCGAATGCATAGACTGTGCCTAGGAACGTTTCGTTTTGTTGTTCTTGATCCCGCGCCATCTGTGCCAGTACGCTGCCGGAATAGGCAGCCACGCAGCATCCGCCGCCGTCGGTATAGTCCGCAACCGAAACCCCGTCTTTGTATGTGCAGAACCTCTCCCCCTGCGGGATGATCACGCTGTCGTATCGGTAAGGCATTTTTTCACATGGTTCCCCATAAATGCCGAAGCAGGATTTGGACAGCAAATCCAAAGGCCCATGCACAAAGGTCCCGCCGTTTTTGACCCATGTGATTAACGCCGCTTCTGTGTCCGGATGCTCCAAGGACCCATAGCAATCGTTGGCCGGCGCGATCAAAATACGGTAATCGGACAGATGCCCCTCGTCGATCTGGCGGGTGCTGATCACATCCGCCTGATAGCCCAGGTCACAGCAAAGCCGGTACCAGCCGGACAAATCCAAACGCCGTATTTTATTCCGGCCAACCTCATATGGCTCCAGATGCGCCATCTCCGACGGAAATAGCAGCGCGATTTCTTTTTTCCGCGCACCGCCCCGCCGGCGGATGACTTCGGCGCACCACCGGTTGCCCAATGCGAGCGATTCCAAAAAATCCGGCTCCATGCGGTTTAATACGCCGCCGTCGTCCAGTCCGTTGATGCCGTAGCTTGTATATCCGTCTATGCCGCAGGCCGTCATCGTCCCGATGATTTCGGCGGGCGTCAGAAATGCGTACAAGTCATTGTAAATATACCTGCCCCAGTAGATCCCGCCAATCATCGGCCTGCCCTCGTTCATCACGCGCATCATGCTGTGCTGGCAGGATACCGTATAAGCATCCGGATACCCGTTCGGCGAGACCGGAACCGTCATAAAATGACAGCAGTCCACATAAGGAGCCAGTGCATAAATATCAATTCCCCTAAGCGCCGTATCCCACAAATCGCTGAAGCCGTTGTCCAAATCTTCCTGCGTACGCCCATAAATATTTAAAAAATACCCCCACTGGGCCATATTCGGACACAGGTACAGCGCGGGATGCGTCTGTTTTAATGCCCTTTGCATATGGCAAAAATACAGCTCTAATTCGCGCATTTTCCAAAGCGCGTTATCCCTCCAGACCAGAAACTTTGCAGTCTGGCCATCTACGTCCGCTTCCGTATAAAAATCATCCGGGCCGTACCGCAGCGAATACCAGTAATCCTTGGGCCGCAGTGAAAAAAAATCATCCGCCGCCGTACCATAGGCACGGTTCAGCTTTTCGATATCCCCGCCGTAGTGTTCCTTTAAAAAATGCAGGTAACGCGCCTTTCCTTCCACGTCAAAGCTCGGCGCTGCAACCGGATCCCACATCGTGCATGCAGGAATCACCTCCGTATAGCCAACCGCTTTTGTATCCAGTTCCAGGACACAGCGTTCACACCCATCCCCATATCGATCCAAAATGCGCGCCACATGCTCCCGCATCGACTCCCTGGCTTTTTCAGACCAGTATTTATACCATTTGCCCGGCGTACCGTCCCAACGCACCGTCTGCTCTCCATATATCGGCGGGCTGAAACGGATGTGCGGATACAGGTTGTCCCCGTTTAGGTACAGCAGCAGGAAATTATAGGCCAGCCCATATGCATGCGCCGACTGCCCCATATATTCCTGCATTTTTACATATTGGCTCAAAGCGCCTGTCTCGCAGCGTTCTTTAAAATCTTCCCAGGCTTTCGTATCAAACATCACGCTGTTATACCCAAGCGCTTTGACCAACCGCATCGTTTCATCAATAAACGCTTCGTCGTCATACGCCGGCGCGTAGAAATTTCCGAACATCACATTCAAATACGGCCGTTTGTCCGTCTTACTGCGCAAACGCATGGTAGTCCTCCATAGCATCCAGCAGGCGGCCTATGGTTGTAAAAGCCAGTCCGGTCACCGTATCGGCGCATCCGTAATAAATCGCGATCCGTCCGGTTGCCGCGTCGGTAAGCGCCGCGCATGGAAAGACGACATTCGGCACGTCCCCGACGCATTCGTACAGCGTCTGCGGCGCCAGAATATAATTCCTGGTCCTGGCACGTACGATCCACGGCTCTTTTCGATCCAGCAGCGCGCAGCCCATACGGTATACAAATCCGTTGCAGGTCTGGATCACGCCATGGTAAAGTAACAGCCACCCCTCATCTGTTTCGATCGGGACGCTTCCGGCTCCGATTTTCGTACACTGCCATGCCGAAAAATCCCCGGCAACCGCGCCCATCACATAGCGGTGGCAGCCCCAGTATTTCAAATCCGGACTTTCGCTCAAAAAGATATCCCCAAACGGCGTATGCCCGTTATCGCTCGGACGGCTTAACATATAATAGTTTCCATTGATCCTGCGCGGAAACAGCACCCCGTTGCGGTTAAACGGCAAAAACGCGTTTTCCAACTGGTAATACGTCTGGAAG
>CAJUIH010000173.1 GCA_910586045.1 uncultured Eubacterium sp. | reverse complement strand
CTAGTATATTAAATGGAAGAAGTATCGGTGACAGGCAGGGCTTTTGTTTTTGAAAAAGCATAGGGGGATTTTCGATGGATACAGGAATGAAACTATTCATCGTCGAAGATGATGAAATACTGGCAGCGGAAATCAGCCGTTTTTTGGCGAGGTGGGGCTATCAGACGGCTGCGGCATGCCATTTTGACGCGGTTGCGGCGGAATGCCTAGCTTACGGACCGCATCTGGTACTGTTAGATATAAACCTGCCGTTTTATGACGGTTTTTACTGGTGCAGCCAGATTCGCATGCATTCCCAGGTGCCGATTATCTATATCAGCAGCCGCGGGGATGACAAGGATAAGATTATGGCGGTTGCGCAGGGCGGGGATGATTATGTCGAAAAGCCGTTTCACCTCGAACTGCTGAAAGCAAAAATAGAAGCGATGCTGCGCCGCGCCTATCAATACCAGACCCGCTCCCGGGTGCTGCTTGGCGAGGGCCTGTATTTTGATTACGGCATGTCCGCCCTGATTTATCAAAATGCAGAGTTTGCGCTGACTAAATCGGAAAAGCGGATTTTGGCAAAGCTGATGGAACAAAGGCCTGCGGTTGTTGCACGGGAGGAATTGATGATGGAGCTTTGGAGTACGGAAGAATTTGTCTCTGACGGAACGTTGACGACGATGGTAAGCCGGCTGCGGAGCAAGCTGAAACAGATCTGCAGCAATGAACTGATTCGAACCAGAAAAGGGCAGGGATACTTTATTCCGTAGGCGTGATCCATAAGAATAAAACAGCGAAAAGGGAAAGAACATTGGCGTATGCGCTATCTTTATAAAAACAGAATATGGATCGGCATGCTTTTGTTTCTTGCGCTCTCCTATAATCTGTATTTCATTTTTCTGTTGCCAGCCGTAAAAATATGGTATTTATGCTATGTTGATTTGCTGCTTGCCCTAGCGGTTCTATTGGCGGCAGTTGCGGATGCGGTTTCGTACTATAAAAAAGAAGCGCAAAAAGCAATGCTGTTACAGTTTGACTCTGTGATCTGCCGGGAATTGGAACCGCGGGAGAATCTGGATATTGCACAGCATGACGTATCGGTGCTGGAAAAACAGCTCCGGGAACAATTTGCGGCAAACTGCGACCTGCAGGACTACATCGCAGCCTGGTGCCATGAGGTAAAGCTGCCGTTGTCTGCGAGCCTGCTGATGAATGAAAAAATTACAGATTCTGCGCTGCGTATGTCGCAGAAGCAGCAGTTGGAAACCATCCGCCAGCAGTTAAACGGAGCGCTGCTCGGCTGTAAGGTGCAGAGTAATCTGTTTGATTTGCAGATTCGCGCGGTCAGCATTGCGGATTGTGTAAAAACAGCCATCCATAATAACCAGTATTTTTTAATTCGAAAAAAATTTGAACTGCAGATGCGCACAAAGCAGGCGAACGCACAGGATGCGCAGACAGATGCAACGCAAAACGAAACGAACGGCATCGAACCGGTATCCGTTTATACAGACCCGTCCTGGTTTGTCTATATCCTGGACCAACTGATTCAAAACGCGGTCAAATATGCAGCCGAAAAGCCCGTGCTGAAAATCTGTCTCGAACTGGACCAAAAGAGACAGGGTCCGGGCGTACGGCTGATTGTATGGGATAACGGCGAGGGCATATTAGAGCGGGATATCCGCCGTATTTTTGAGCGGGGGTATACCGGCAGCAATCACCATAACGGAAAATATAAGTCTACCGGAATGGGGCTGTATATGGCGGCAAGGATTTTGGAGAAGCTGGGCCATACGATTTTTGTGCAAAGTGAATTTGGTGTTTATACACAATTTGTAATCACGGTCTATTCCGCAGGCGCAGAGTGATCCGGTAAGCGGATTTTTTGGATCATTGCGTTGCGGGTCAGCGGATCCCGTTTTTCATAACAGAAAAACACGAGGACGGGCTGTTCGAAAATAGACCGGAATACTTCGGGATGCAGGGCTTTGGTCAGTTCCCGATAACTGCATCCGTCCAGAATAGGAAACAGCGTATGGGTTTTTGCTTCTTCTATTAAATGGTTTTGTATGGTGTCTTTCCAGCAGTCCATAGGCAGGGCAAAGTCCGGACGGTTTCTTACATGTTCCCTTAAATAAAAATCATAGGCCAGGTATTCTTTTAACATACAAATCTGCCTGTCGGGCGCCGTATCCAAAGCCATCCGGCTGATCCGGCCGCATCCAAACTCCAGCAGGATTTCATATTTCCGCACACGGGAGGACTGGACGGCGCATAGGCGATGCGATTCAAACCAGCAGGCAAGGCTGTCATACATGTCATAAGCGGTAGCGAAGAATGTACATAAAAATGTCAGGGTATGCGCAAACTGGCCGCTGTTGTAATACAGTTCCAAAACTTCTTCGATCTGTTTTAAGCGGCAGATCTGATCGTAAGACAGCCATTTTGTGGAAAGCACCTCGTAGGGCGGCTGGGCGGTATACAAAAGGCTGTAGGTGCCGGCATGCCGCTCCATGCCGGAGCCGCTTAGCACCTTGAGGAAACCTAACTGAAGCTGGTGCGGGCAGAGCGCGTACACATCGTTAAACGAAGTCTGAAACGTAAGGAGATCTTCAAAAGGAAGGCCTGCGATCAGATCTAAATGTACATGAATATTGTGCCGGGAACAAATGCGCCGGACAGCCGCAGCTGTTTTTTCAAAATCCATTTTGCGGCGGATCTCGTCCAGCGTCCTGGCGCAGGTCGACTGCACGCCGATTTCCAACTGCACGGCGCCGGGCCGCATCTGCGCAAGCAATGCGAAGTAATCCTCATCCAGTAAATCAGCCGTGATCTCAAAATGAAAGTTCGTAATACCGTTATCATGTGCCAGAATATGGCTGAGGATTGGCAGGGCATGTTCTTTTTTGCAGTTAAACGTACGGTCTACAAATTTTACCTGAGCAGTCTTTTGCTCTAAAAAGAAATCCAGTTCGCGGCATACGCGGCTGACGGAACGAAAATCCATGGTCCGGTCGATGGAAGAAAGGCAGTAGCTGCAGGAAAACGGACAGCCGCGGCTGCTTTCGTAATAGACGATACGGTGCGAAAAATTTTCCATGTTATCATACCAGAAAGGGATTTCGTCCAGCGGACGGACAGGGATCGTGTGTTGATCCAGGACGGCGGGCAGCCTGTCCGCGGTGCCGTTCACATAGGAAGCGGCAAGATGGCAAAAGGCATTTTCCCCAGGGCCTGCCATTACGCCCCGCAGCCCCCAAAGGCGGATGATGGAATGTGCCTGAAAGGAAACTTCCGGGCCTCCTGCCCATAGATCCGTGTCCGGCAGGATTTTGCGCAGGTCTTTTATGACCTGTTCGATGATTGTCCGATTCCAGATATAGCAGGAAAAGGCAATGACATCGGGGTGTTTTTTATAAATTTCCCGTAAAAGAAACGATGGAGGCTGGTTTATGGTAAATTCCAGAACGTCTACATAGGATTGGTATGTACCGGCGCAGGCTTTCAGGGAAAAAACAGCGGGATTGGAGTGGATGTATTTGGCATTGACTGCGACAAGTAAAATTTTCATGATGGGATTCCTTTCCAATGGTGTTTGTATGCGCAGTATAGCATAAATGGCCGGGAAAGTCCATAATGCGGGGAAATGGATGTGAATTTCAGTAACAGTTCAGATAAGGTGTTACATTTTAGCTTGCCGGACGCTGGGAGAGACG
>CAJUIH010000172.1 GCA_910586045.1 uncultured Eubacterium sp. | reverse complement strand
TCCTTGATTTTGCCCGCATTCTCTGGCATAGAGGTATGCCCGCAGGGTGTTTGTGTAATATCAGTAATAAATTTTTCTGCAAAGGTTGCCGTATCATCATCATAAAGCGGCAGTCCCATATGGGCTAACACTTCTTTCACAAAATGGTATTTATGAAGCAGTTCTTCTTCTGTTGCAGGGAATACCGAAGGCATAAGCCAGAAGTTGATAAGCGGCAAAAGCTCAGAAAGCTCCTTTGCGTATTCCGTCTTGATAGAACCGTCCTTTTTTCCCTCCTCCAACAATTCCAGCCACAAGGGAGTTAATATACGCCTGTTTTCCCCAACCGCCGCCGCTAAAATATGCGGGTCTTTCAAAATCGGGACTGCTTGCCGGTTGATCTGGTCTCGCTCAGCGTCTGACTGATTCAGTGTAAGCAACAACCTGATTTTTTGCAGACCGTTTAAGTTATCCCTCTTCTTGACGGCCTCAAATGGGTTGTCCTCGAAAAACATTTGATTTCCTAGTGCGTACATCACTTCCTCCTTGCTTTGGAAACAACGGTAAAACATTCCTTTTGCCCCGCCTGCCAGGTCCATAATATCGGAAATTGAAGTTTTCTCATATCCTTTAGAAATAAATAAGTGCTGGGCAGCATTTAGGATTTCTTTTCGCCATTCCTCTGGTGTTTTTTTTACTGGCCTTGCCAAATGTGATTGCACCTCCTTTATATTTAGTTATTGACTTTGAGTCAATAACTATTTTAGCACTATTCTAAAATTTTTGCAATAGACTGGAGCAGTCAGTATATAGCTTTATTACTGTACTTTTATGTAAAGGGTCGAATTTTCGACTATGGTAATCAACTTTTCGGAAAGTTTCAAGGAATTTGGTTAGCCAGCGAACCAAAGAGGGGTTAGTAATGACAAATATTGTTGTGGAGTGTCTAAAGATGTGTTATAATCCCGAAAAAGCAACCGTGTTATAGGGTGTGTTGACCTCATTCTAAAAAGAATGGGGGTGATGCTATGAGAAATCCTAATGGTTTTGATTTTAAAGATTTAATGACCTTTGGGTTATTTATTTTAGCATTGCTTACATTTGTTTTTACGTTTTGTAAGTAATCATACATAGCAAAAGCCACCCTTGTACTTTGGCGAGTCTATGGGTGGCAATGCTAATTCACAGTTACTGGTCAACCCCTTGTGGGCGGTTGCTCTTTTTTGTGTCTATAATATAGCATATCTTAGGTTTGATTGCAAGAGTCATTTAACATAAGATAAAGAAACACAAACAATAGTTCGTAAAGAAAAAATACTTGACACCAAAGCCCGCCTGTGGTAAGATACACAAGGCTTGAAAAACAAACGAACAAGCACGCCCGAAAGCGGGGTGTTAGCAGAATGGATCAGCTTGTGGAACAGGCGTATTTATACGATTTTTACGGAGAACTGCTCAATGCGCATCAGCAGAAAATATATGAGGATTTTATTTTTCATGACTTATCGCTGCGCGAAATAGCGGAAGAAGAAGGAATCAGCAGGCAGGGCGTGCATGATATGGTCAGGCGCTGTACAAAGACGCTCGAAGGGTATGAAGCGAAACTGCATCTGGTACAAAAATTCCTCCGAACAAAAGAACGTGTGGCGAAAATTCACGAATTAACCCATACCGCTTATGACTGTTCGAAGCAAAGCTGCGGGGCGGTGTCAATACAGGCTGCTGATCCGACGGCAGTGCGGGAGGAACAAGTCCGGCAGACATTTCATCAAGTTTTAAGAGAAATCGAACAGATCTCAAATCAGATTCTGGAGGAATTATAGGCAATGGCATTTGACAGCTTAACGGAAAAACTTCAAAATGTATTTAAAAACCTGCGCAGTAAAGGCCGTCTTACAGAAGATGATGTGAAGTCTGCGTTAAAGGAAGTAAAGCTGGCATTATTGGAAGCGGACGTAAACTTTAAGGTAGTTAAAAATTTTACGAAATCGGTTCAGGAACAGGCGATTGGTTCGGATGTTATGAATGGATTAAACCCTGGGCAGATGGTCATAAAGATTGTCAACGATGAAATGGTTCGTATGATGGGTTCCGAGACGACCGAATTGAAATTAAATCCGGGCGCAGAACTTACCGTCATTATGATGGCTGGCCTGCAGGGGGCTGGCAAGACGACGACGACAGCTAAAATCGCCGGAAAATTAAAACAGAAAGGCAAAAAACCTTTGCTGGTAGCCTGTGACGTTTATCGTCCGGCTGCGATTGAACAGCTTCAAATTAACGGAAAGAAACAGGGCGTAGAAGTTTTTTCCATGGGCGATAAGAACCGGCCGTTAAATATAGCAAAAGCAGCCATAGAACATGCTGCCAAAAACGGCTGCCAGGTCGTTATTTTGGATACGGCTGGCCGTCTGCATGTCGATGAGGATATGATGGCGGAATTGCAGGAGATCAAAGAACAGATTGCGGTAACGCAGACGCTTTTGGTTGTGGATGCCATGACCGGACAGGACGCGGTCAATGTAGCAAGTACTTTTGAGGAAAAAATAGGGATTGACGGTGTAATTTTAACAAAACTGGACGGTGATACCAGAGGCGGTGCGGCGCTTTCGATCCGCGCGGTTACCGGAAAGCCGATTTTATATGTCGGTATGGGGGAAAAGCTTTCGGATTTGGAGCAGTTTTATCCGGACCGTATGGCGTCTAGGATCCTTGGCATGGGCGATATCCTGACCTTGATCGAAAAAGCCGAGGCGGAAATTGACCAGGAAAAAGCCAGGGAAATGGAGCAGAAGTTTAAAAAAGCCGAGTTTGGTTTTGATGATTATCTGGAATCCATGAACCAAATGAAAAAAATGGGCGGATTATCCAGCGTGCTTTCTATGATGCCCGGAATCGGCGGCGCACAGATGGAAGAGTTGGAAAATGCCATGGACGAAAAGAAAATGGCGCGGATCGAAGCGATTATCTATTCGATGACGCCGCAGGAAAGAAGTAATCCGGCTTTATTAAACCCTAGCAGGAAGCGCAGGATCGCGGACGGAGCCGGCGTAGATCTGGCAGAAGTCAACCGTCTGGCCAAACAGTTTGAACAAATGCGCAAAATGATGAAACAAATGTCCGGCCTGATGGGAAGCAAGGGCAAACGAGGAGGCAAAATAGGAAGATTTAGACTTCCTTTTTAGCATAAAATCATTTCATTTGAGGAGGTGAAAAAAATGGCAGTTAAGATCCGGTTAAAGAGACTTGGCAAGAAAAAAAGTCCTTTTTATAGAATCGTTGTTGCGGATGCAAGGACATCCAGAAATGGAAAGAGCATTGAAGAAATCGGAACCTACAATCCGATGACAGACCCGAGCGAATTTCATGTAAATGAAGAAGCAGCAAAGAAATGGCTTGCGAACGGCGCACAGCCGACGGAAGCGGTAGCTAAGATTTTAAAAAAGGCAGGAATCGAGAAATAGTGAGGTGGCTCTATGAAAGAATTGGTGGAAGTGATTGCAAAATCACTTGTGGATTCTCCGGATGATGTGGTTGTTACAGAAACCGAAGATGAGAGATCGATTATAATCGAGCTGCGTGTCGCACAGCCTGATATGGGAAAAGTGATCGGCAAACAGGGCCGCATTGCAAAAGCAATCCGCGCCGTGGTAAAAGCGGCAGCCTCAAAAGCAGAGAAAAAAGTGATTGTGGAAATCATGCAGTAGCGGATTCCAAAAGCATGGGTTAAGAAAAGCATTGTAAGACATATCCTG
>CAJUIH010000171.1 GCA_910586045.1 uncultured Eubacterium sp. | reverse complement strand
CCGTCTCTCCCAGCGTCCGGCAAGCTAAAATGTAACACCTTATCTGAACTGTTACGGCTGTTATAGCAGCAAAGCAGTACTGACTGAAATGTAATAAGGGGCCGCCGCGCTAAGCAAAATACAGCAAAATATAGTTATTTAAGATCTTTATATATACTATATCTTGTATGTATTTTGCCCAGCGCGACAGCCCCTGCACAATTCATATGTGCGATTGGAAAAACAGGCAGGCATAACTGTGCTATACGCCTGATTTTTGAACTGCGCGATCAGCGAAAAAGGTAACCGGAGAGAGCCGCGTTCCTATTTATGTATACCGGAACTTTTTATAGAGCGTATAAGAATCTCTGGACTCCGCCCCAAAAAGCGCCCCCATATTGTCATAATACTTCCCGTCGATCTTGACAAAGCTGTGATCTGCGGTTGTAACAATAACCGTTGGCTGATACCCCAATTCTTTTGCTACTGCTGCCACACAATGCGCAAACCGGTGGCAGTTCCCCCTAAGTACAGGGGATTCAAACATTTGCAAGGCTAACGTGTAGCCGCCGTCCTTTTGATCCATAATCCTATAATCCTCACGCATACGGAAATAATCCGGCGAATAACACATATTTCCTATCATATAATAAAAACAAGTTCTAAATTTCTCACTGTTTGAAGAAGACTGCTTTGTATGCGTTTTAATAAAGTTTTGTGCCGCAAGCTCCGCCTGCGCCTGTTTTTTGGATATTCTCTTTAGAACACCTTTTTCATTTACATTGAAATATTTATCATGAATCTCGATCGGCCGGATGCTGCCCTGTAATCTCGCCTTTTCATTAAAATAATAATATTTTCCATCCACTTTCACAGGACCTTGCGCAAGCTCTCCATTTTTGCGGATATAATAAGTGTATTTTCCGATTTTTCGGATTCCCGCTTTCCTTGGCATATAGATGGCTTTATCTTTATCCACCGCATAATATGTTCCTTGCTTTTTGACCACCCGCAGCGGCTCGCCATCCGGAATCTGTTTATCCAATACTTCCTGTTTATTCAAAGCTTTCTGTTTATCCAAAGCTTTCTGTTTATTCAAAGCTTCTTCTGCGCCTGAATTGAACCCAATGGAAGCGTGGCATACATTATATGGACAAACGTTTAATAAGACTATCATGCCAAATAGAAAAACCTTTCGCAATAAACCTTTGTTTATCTCCCTCATTATGATACCTTCTGATTTTTGACTGGTGCGACCGTATAAAAAGACACGCAAATTGTATCAGTTATTTACATACAGTTCCTTAGTATTTGCCCGCATATAAATATTCAATAGACTTCACTTTCCCATCCGCTGTCTCAATACAAATTTTCGACTTCCCTTTTGCGGCTACATAGACGCCATTTGTTTCTTTCGCTTTACTGTAGCATTTTTTGATCTCGCTTTCATTCATTCCGCAGCTTAATCCCTCCGGTGTGACCACCTGCGGATTTGTAATCGTAATGGACTCCAGCTTTCCTTTGCCGTTCTTTTTTGACGCGTAGGTGACAATTGTAAAATAGGTATATACCCGTTTCACATCATATCCGCTTTTGGAAATGCATGATTTTGTATTTGTCGTCTTAACCAAATATTTACGATTCGCGTCAATAAATTTCGCTGCACTGCCGCCAGGTTTCACCGTCACGCCCTGTGAGCGGAATCCGTACCCGCTTGCGGCATGTACAGATCCCATTGGCATCATACAGCCAATCATAACCATAAGGATCACAACGATTGTGAATTTTTTCTGATTCTTCATTTTTCCTCCTCTTTTCTTTCTCTTTTCTTACCCTTTTCTTAATAACTGACAACCTCTCCATTTTCTTCCAGCTCTTTTTGCTGCGTTTTGTAAATCAGGTTCCTGGTTTCCTTAATTTTTTGCCATTTCGCTGATACAGACGGATCCTTTCTCCGATCTTCCAGTTTATAATGCTCTGCCAGGTATCCGCCTAAATAATCTGCGCATTTAACTGCCCCGCTGTAATTCATATGCAGGCCTTCATCATAAGTATCCGCCGAGAAATCAATGCCAATCTCATCTACCAGATACAAAAAATTGATATAATCCAATCCATATTGCTTTGCATACGCTACGATTTGATCTTCCCATTCCTCATACCATATAGGCGACACACTCGGCGCTTTCACCAAAAGAAGCCGGATGCCTTTTTCTTCACATAATTCCCTGATCAAATCAAGATAATGCATCGCATGTTCTCCAAGCGGCCCGACTTTGTCTGTTTGCCTGCTTTCCGCTTCTGCTTCCGTTTCCGCTGGCCAGCCCTCTGCCGCGCTATTTCCGTCCGCTTCCGCTGACCAGCCCTCTGCCGCTTGCGCCTCCCTTTTTTCGTTTTTCGGACCAGGATTAGCTAACGCATGTTCATCGGAATACGTTCCAACGTAGTTCTCCCCTCCCCACTGTCCGATCTCATAGGGGCTTGCATCGATCCTCATATAATATCCAGCCACTGTATGCTTTGCTTCATTATTCCAGTAGTACTCTAAATCCTCTTTTGTAAGCTGCATAATGCGCGCATGGTACCTAAGTATTGGAAAAATGTATTCCATCATGCTTTCCTCTTCCGTCATGGACGCGCGTATGATATTCCATTTATCGATTGACCACTTCATCCCGTCAATGGTCAGCCTGTTATATTCCTCTTTTTGCGGTTCGTTATATTTAAGCTCCAATACATTAAAAACCGCCACTTTCGGCGTCTCGTACCTAAGCGCCTCTTTTAAGAGATAATAAGACTGCCAGGGAAGCTGCTGCGCATTTCCGCGAATATAGGAATCAATCCCATAATTCTCCCATAAAGTAACCGGATCAAAATTTTCATACAGCTCACAGTCGCCTACCATCAAGACCTGATGGCCGCCTGCCTCACTGTAATAAGCATTTGTAAAACCGCCTTCCAAAAGATTTTCCGCGTATTTTGGTACTACAAGCCTTTGCAGGCCAGCCAGCAAACAAACAACAAGTATGGCGGTTACCGCTTTTTGTATGCATGCTTTCCTTTTCATGAATGCACTCAACAACCCTCCTTAGAACTGATTATAAATAAACTGGGCCGCGTCAAATCCATAACCATAAGACCCAAATAAAAGCACTGCTGCGAAAAGCCCCGTAAAGATCGCCGCTTTCGCTGGATAGGGCAATCGATCGATCTGTTCACGCACACTGCCTTTTGTACGAATCAAACTAACAGCCAGCATTACCATACAGCCGACGGTCACGGACACATACTGGGCCGCTGACAATCCAAGCCCCATCCATTCCTCCGCTGTCAGCGCGCTGGCCCGAAAATCCCGAAACATACTTACAAACATCCGAAACGTCGCAGACGCATCCCTGTAGCAATCCAGCATCCTAAGCGCTCCGAGCAGGAAAAAAGTCCTGACCATCTGAAACACAAGATAACCTTTCGATTTTATCAGTCGTGGAAATCTTGTATGGAATTTTTCATAGAAATCCCTGCACTCCTGCGACAGCAAAATAATCATGCCATTGAGCACGCCCCATATGACAAAATTCCAGCTTGCCCCATGCCAGATACCCGTTGCAAACCAAGTAACCATGGTGGCGATATAAACCGGTATCCGTTTCCCGATATTTTTTCCAAAGCGTTTCACGCACTTTTTGGTAAGATGATTCAAAGAGTCCGAGATACTCATTGGATAAAATATGTAATCCCGAAACCATGTTCCCATGGTAATATGCCAGCGTCTCCAAAATTCCGCAATATTCGTAGAAAAAAACGGACACATAAAATTTTCCGGCAAAGTAATGCCAAATACTTCCGCAATGCCTATCGTAATATCTATTCCGCCTGAAAAATCCGCGTAAAGCTGTACGGCATAAAATACAATGCCCACAAAAACCCACGCCCCAAAATAGTAATC
>CAJUIH010000170.1 GCA_910586045.1 uncultured Eubacterium sp. | reverse complement strand
GGCGGGCCAGAAACAAATGATATTGTGCTGAAATTTTACGCCGTTTATATAGAAAAAATAACATAGATTCTTCTACGATCATAAAGGAAGAATACAATTTAGAACGGTTATTGAAATCAAAAAAGAATTTAGAACCATTCAAAGGCGTATCGATTGAGATTCTGTATTTAGATTCTTATGAAGATATTATGAATCAAACAAAATGGAAAATAGACAGGGATAATCTTGAAAGAGAAATAAAAGCGAAAATCAGATATTCGAACCCAGTTTCATTGGAAAATGATTGCAATACGATCAGAATCATTTTACATGAAAAGATTACAAAAGGGACAAGCGTTCTTTGATTTTGAATTTTAAAAATGATTGATTTGTTGCAGAGCATGTGCTGTAAGGCATTTGCTCTTCTTCTTTTGTCTTAAACTTTTGCTGTGCAATCGGTTAAGATCTGTATCGTTTACTTTCGGTCTTGGGAAATGGAAATACAAAATTTGGTTGCCAATCCGTTTTCATAAGGGTATAATGTTTAAAATACACCAATACCGGGCCATTGCTAACGCAAAAAGGCCGATAAAATATGGAGTCGGAACGTCTTATGAAACAAATATCAAACGCGAATGAAAAAAAATACCCGGAACTGCTTGCGCCAGCCGGTTCCTTGGAAACTGGCCGCGCAGTGATCCAGGCAGGGGCAGACGCTGTTTATGTAGGCGGCAGCCAGTTCGGCGCGCGGGCTTATGCGAAAAATTTTTCGAAAGAAGAGCTGCTTAGTATGCTGGATTACGCGCATCTGCATGGCTGTAAAATATATCTGACGGTGAATACGCTGCTTAAACAGCCGGAGATCGACAGTCTGTATGCGTATTTGCTTCCTTATTATAAGGCAGGACTGGATGCCGTGATTGTACAGGATTATGGCGTGATGCGGCTGATCCATACCTGTTTTCCGGATCTGCCGCTTCATATCAGTACACAGATGTCGGTTGCCAATGCCTGCGGCGCGGAAGAGTTAAAACGGCTGGGCGCTGCGCGTATTGTGCCTGCGCGGGAATTGTCGCTGGAGGAAATCCGTGCCATGCGGGCACAGACGGATATCGAATTGGAGTGTTTTGTACATGGCGCGCTTTGTTACAGCTATTCCGGCCAATGCCTGCTCAGCAGCATGCTGGGCGGCAGAAGCGGCAACCGCGGCCGCTGCGCCCAGCCCTGCCGTCTGCCGTATACGGTACTTGCACAGGACGGGCGTACGCTGCTGTCTAAGCCGGACAGTTATCCGCTGAGCTTAAAAGATTTAGGTACGATCGACCAGATCCCGGCACTGGCGGCGGCAGGTATCGATTCATTTAAAATAGAAGGCCGTATGAAATCGGCGGACTATGCGGCAGGGGTGACGGCCGTTTATCGAAAATACATCGATGCGTATATCGACAGCGGATGCCGTTTGGAATCCGTAAAAGTGGCGCAACAGGATTACAGGCAGCTTTTAGACGCCGGGAACCGCAGCGGTTTTACAGACGGCTATTACCGGCGCCGTAATGGGCCTGCCATGGTTTCCATGCAGTGTCCAAGCCATGCAAAAGGAAGCGCGGCGTCCGTAGAAACGGTTCACGCGACATATGTGGAAAAAGAAGAAAAAATACCGGTACAGGCAAAAGCGTGGTTTCAAACCGGATACCCGGCGCGGCTGTCTGTTACCTGCCGTGGGATTACCGTATCGGCGGAGTATGGAATGGTGCAGGCGGCTGTGAAACAGCCGGTGAGCCGTGCCGACGCTGCCGCGCAGCTACAAAAAACCGGAAATACGCCGTTTGTTATGGACGTAGTGGCTGTTACGATGGACGAGGAAGTGTTTCTTGCGAAACAGGAATTAAACCAGCTTAGGCGTGAAGCGCTCGCGCGGCTGGAACAGGCGATACTGGCGCCATATCGCAGAAACCCGCAAAAACAGGAGCAAAAGCTTCCGTTGCGGTTAGCCCGCGAATATGCATCCTGCCCGCAGCCATGCCGCAAATTTTATGCTTCTGTAGAATTAGAGCAGCAGCTTGACGCGGTACTTGCGGCTGATCTATTTTCCCGCGTATATTTGGACAGTTCTATGTATACGCATGACGGCTTTGCCGCACACTTAAAAGAGCATGTACTGCAAATCCAGGCAGCCGGCAGGCAGGCATACTTGATCCTGCCGCCCGTATTCCGGTTTGCTACGGAGCAGTTTTACCGCGGACAGTGGGAGGCGGTGGAGAAGTCCGGGCTGGACGGATATCTGGTGAAAAATCAGGACGAGCTTGGATTTTTAAGAACCATGCGGGTGGATCCGGGGCGCTGCGTACTGGATTACAGCTTGTATGCATATTCAAATTTTACGAAATCGTGCTATGAAAAAGACGGGTGGCAGTATGATACCGTTCCGCTGGAGCTGAATAAAAAAGAACTGCTGGCACGCGATAATACCGAAAGCGAGCTGGTTATTTATGGGTATCTGCCGCTTATGGCCAGTGCGCAGTGCATTCAAAAAACGCTGGGAAACTGTGAAAAAACGCCGGGGCTTTGTTTTTTAAAAGACCGTTATGACAGAAAGTTTCCGGTAAAAAATAACTGCGGAGAATGCTATAATACCATTTACAATACCCAGCCGCTGTCATTGATTCAGCTTTCCGGCGAGCTGGACAGGATTGGCCCGGCTGCTTTCCGGCTGCAGTTTACGCTTGAAACGCCGGCGGAGGTACGCCGTATTGTAACAAGCTGCGCCAAGTCTTTTTTGGAGCACCAAATCCCGGATATGCGGGCGGTGGCGGGCGCATATACCAATGGGCATTATAAACGCGGTGTTTTATAGCGATAGAGTAGGGGAACATATGAAAAACCTGATCATAGAATTATCAAAATATCTGATTATTTTTCAGTTTGCACGGTATACGCTGCTTTGTTTTACGGCATTTCGGCCCAACGTATCCGAAATGCGGCGCAAAAAAAGGCTGCGCAAACAGACCAGACTGATTTTTTTGATCCACTTTCACGCTTTTTTGGTGATTCTGATTGTACAGCGGACCAAAAGCGTATTGATTGCCTATGCGATGCAGGTGGCGCTGCTTTGCTGTATTTTAATTATTTACAAATTTATCTACAAACGGGCCTGCGGCCTGATTGTAAATAATATGTGTATGCTGCTCGCCATCGGTTTTATTATCTTATACCGCCTGGATCCGGATAAGGCGGTGCGCCAGTATCAGATTACGACAGCGGCGGCGGCCGTGACATTCCTGATCCCGTTTATTATCCATAAGCTTCATTTTTTTAATAAACTGACCTGGATGTACGCGTGCCTTGGAATCGCGCTGCTTTTGGCGGTTGCAGTGCTTGGTTCGACCAGCTATGGGGCAAAGCTGTCGTTTACGGTTGCGGGGATCGCGGTTCAGCCGTCCGAATTTGTAAAAATTCTGTTTGTATTTTTTGTGGCATCCATGCTTTATCAATCTACGGAGTTTATACAGGTTGTAAAGGCTACGGCGGCGGCTGCCGTTCATGTACTGATTTTGGCGGCGTCCAAGGATCTTGGTGCAGCCTTGATTTTTTTTATCACGTATCTCGTAATGCTTTATGTGGCGACCAGAAATCCGTTTTATTTTGCGGGCGGATTCGCCTGCGGGAGCGCGGCGTCTGTTTTGGCTTATCAATTGTTTGCCCATGTGCGTGTGCGTGTAGTCGCCTGGAGGGACCCGCTGTCTGTAATTGACAACGAGGGCTACCAGGTATGCCAGTCCCTATTTGCCATTGGTACCGGCGGCTGGTTCGGCATGGGACTTTACCAGGGCATGCCGAAAAAAATTCCGATTGTAGAAGAGGACTTTGTATTTGCCGCTGTCTCGGAAGAGATGGGCGGGATTTTCGCCGTCTGCCTGATCATGGTATGCGTAAGCTGTTATCTGATGTTTTTAAATATCGCCATGCAGATCCATGATCAGTTTTATA
>CAJUIH010000169.1 GCA_910586045.1 uncultured Eubacterium sp. | reverse complement strand
ATCCAGCCAATCCCTTTTCGCGCTGCGCGTTTTGCGAGTGCCAGGGTCGTTTCCAAATCATTGCCGCCTCCGCCGTACGGGCTGCCGTCCTGTGCGTACGGGTTGTTCCACAGGCGCAGGCGTACAAGATTCATCCCATATGACTGTAGGATATCCATGGCATCCCCGGGGATGCCGCCGTCATAAAAAGTTCCGCCGCAGCGTTCCACTTCTAACAGGGAAGACAAATCCATCCCTTTGATCCATTCGCTCATGCCATCCTCTTCCTAAGGTTAATCCTCAAAATTTTCAAACGTATGAAACCGTTTCATCATATCACGGTAGCGGAACCTTGCCATTTGATTTTTTTCCAGTACATCCTGTTCGCTTCCGGTATACTGGCAGCGGATACAGTAATATTCTTTCTTTTGTGCATCATAAAACATATCCAGGTCCAGATCGCGCATAAAGCAGGACGGACACCGGTAATTTAATTTGCCTTTTCCAGATTGAGCCATGTGGTGAAGACCTCCTTATCACATAATTTTCCTGTATAACCAAACGTAAACATCGGGCTGAACGCATACCCTTCCCTGATATACCCAGCCTGTCCCCTGCCCTTGCAGGTCATCGACACATAAGTAGCAATCGCAGGCAGCGTGCAGCTTACCCGGTCCGCGTTTTCCTTGGACAATTCCCGACAGCGGTACGCATAGGCAATTTCCTCCCGGCTTTCTCCCTGTTCCACGCATAGGGTCAGCCCGGTCATATCTTCGGCATATTCCGTCGTCCCATAACAAGCGGTCATATATTCATTGATCGTAACATCCGCATCCGGATCGCTCATAGAAAGAATATGGCGGTCAATCCGAATCGCGCTGCTTGCTTCCGTAAACGTCAGCACCGTCTGCAGCTTAACGGTAAGATCCACAAATACAATTTCCACCGGATCCAGCGTCAGAATACGATCCGTCCCCTCCTGTGAAAAATGTGCTTTCGTACGGCACAAACATAAATCCACTTCTTCCCCGCCATGGCAGATTTTCGCGCTGCGTATCGTACCTTCGCCTGCGTAATGTGTAAAATAACCGGCCCGGTATTTTTCCTGGATCAAAAACGGATAACTGGCATCCTGTACATGCGCGGTACCAATCCCGACCGGCCAGCGCAATTTCGCCGCGTACGGGCGCAAATCCACAATCGCGCCGCCCTGGTCCATATTGATGCAGACACGCAGAAACGGATCACAGTACCAGAATACCTGCTTTTTACTGCCATATAAAATATCCCGCCAAAGCGCGCATTCCGGCTGCGTATACGTCTTTTTCTGACGGTAAAAATCCGCAAACTCGCGCATGGTCATATCGATAAGCTTTCCCTCTTTTTTCAACTGTCCATAATAAGCGCAGCCATCCTCGTAGGACTTTTTCAGCAGTTCATATGGCGCTTCCCAACGTCCCATCTTATTCATCCAGCCTGGGCCTACAAACATCATATTATAAGCATACCCATCATTGAATTTCGCCTGGTAGCGGAACTGGTCGATCAGGTTATACAAATACGGATATTCCTCTCCCTCATAAATCATGCCGCGCAGCACATTTTGCGGATGCGTGCCGAAATTGGAGCCGTTGCCGTCATAACAGGCAATCAAATCCCTGCTAAGGTGCGGGATTGCCACAATGCCGGAATCTTCCGTTTCATCTGCCGCCGGTGCATGCGTATTGGCCTTGGACGGGATCCACGGCGCCCACGGGCCGCCGTCCATAAACGTATACCAACTGTTGTTGCACGTATGGTATGCTTTCGGACCCTCTTCCCAGCATGTCGCTACCGCGCACTTCACTTGCGGATATTTACTTTTAATATAATTAATAAGATCCGCGTCCATATAATAAGACCCGGTAGATTCCGGATAAAAGCCAAAACGGTCATGGAATTTTTCAAATACATCCGTTACAATTCTCTTTTTGTCTTCCATCGAAAACATCCAAATACAGAAATCCTTTGTCTTGTATTTTTCCCGAAACTGCTCACACGGCAGGCCAAGGAGCGTAAGGCCGATTTCATCACCGTACGTATCATGATGCTCTTTTGCCAATGCCACTGCCTCATCGTTAAATAAGCTGGCATATGTCATCTGGATTGTTGTCTTTAATCCGTTTTTGTGGGCGCATTCCTGCTGAATTTTGAAAATATCCAGGCTCTCGGTCAAAAGTGCCTTGCGCCCGATATCTTCTGCCTGTCCGTGCCCGGTTACTTTCTCCGCGTATTCCGGCACCATTTCCGGACGGTGGACGATGTTTAAAATAAACTGTTGTGACTGTTCCATTGCTGTTTGCTTTCCTCCCTTTTTCTTTTTTAACACCGGTTTCCAGCTTTTCATGAGAGACGCATATTTAGCAGTGATCCGTTAAAAAGCAGCGGCAACATACAAAATATGTTTCAAAAAGCTTTCTACAGGTGTTTTTTTAATCCTATTTTAAAAAATTACAGATTGTTTTTTTAATGCAGATGATTTTGTAACAATTCTTTCTGTTGATTCTAACAGTGGACGGGTAAAAAATGTTTGCAGTTTCGACTATGTATTATGCAATTTCAACTGTTATTTTACGCTAAGACAGGCATGGGATGCCGCCAAAAGAAGAACGCAAGCCGAGACATGCGCAAACAACTCCGCATGGTGGTAAAATGACAAAAAAACCGCAACCACTTTGGATTTAGGAACTGTATGTAAATAACCTGTGATCTTTGCTTGTCTTTTTCTCCTGTATTGTTATACATCATTGTTGTTAATCACAAAAATAAAATAATAATTAAATTTTATCCATTTCCATTTACCAACCCTGTTTCTGGCAGACATCAAATTTTAAAATCTGCTGCTCGTAATGGTCGGATCGTTTCCTCCATTCCATCGGAGGACATCCGACCGTCTGCCTGAAATTTCGGTTAAAGGTCGAAAGCGTAGAAAAACCGCACCGAAATGCAATGTCCGCAACCGCAGCATCCGTCTTGCGCAGCAGTTCACATACATTTTTGATCCGCACGGTATGGATATATTCCAATGGGGACATATGCATGCAGTCCGAAAATTCCCTGCGGAAATGGCTTTCGCTGATATGGCATACAGCCGCCAATTCCTCGATGCGGATCGTTTCCATATAGTGTTTCCCAATATAATGCAGCGCATCTTTCACAACCGCATGCTGGACCGACTCTTCTTTGCATGATTTTGCCTCCCTCAGCCCTCCATGGTTCTGCCGGGCCAGTACAACCAGCAGAGCCATTGCCACCCCTTTTACCTCATCCAGATAAAACTCCGGCTGTTGGCGCATCAGATCTAAAATTTGCCGGATCTTTCCCGATAGATCCGGCCGCAGGTCCGTCCCTGTAAACAGCGCACCTGCATAGATCCGGCGCAGGATCCGTTCCCTGCGCTTCTCACTGCCTGCAGGATACATTTTTTGTAAAAACCCCTCTGTATCGATGTATAAGTATTCCCAGCGGCTAACCGTTCCCTGCCGGCTGATTGTCGTATGCGGGCAATTCGGAGGAATAACGGAAAACTGGTTTCCATGGAACGAATATTCCTGCTCTCCAAGGATCAGCGTGCCCTCCCCCTCATAACAAAATCCGATTTCCAAAAGATTATGAAAATGCAGGCAGTCAATCCCTTCCCCGTATTCCCGAATCCAATCCTGCCCCAAAAGCGCCAGAATCCGGCTCTCTTGCGGGGTTTGATAGTAGCGGTATTCTATTTTGGCTTTCTTTTTCTTTGCCATAAAGATTCTCCTTTTTCATGTACGGCCTTATTGCGCAATCGGTTGTTCTAACTATATTATATACGTTTGCTTTCAAATGTCAACCAAAAAATAACCGGTTGCGCAAGTTGTAAAATTTTTAAGCTGTACCATCTTGCATACGAACGATCCGCATAAAATACAAAAAATTCATTCTAAATATAAAATTCATCATTTGTTATGTGGATAAACTGAAAAGCATCGGATCCACAGGCGTACAAGCCGCGGGATCAAAGAAAGCTGCATATAGAAAAAAATAGATCGTAAGATCGGTACAGAAACTAGTGCCTTGTAAAGTTTAAAACTATATCAAACCGGACGCCGGATGGAGAAA
>CAJUIH010000168.1 GCA_910586045.1 uncultured Eubacterium sp. | reverse complement strand
TTTCGCGCAGGCGATTATATCGGAAGCGTCGCTTAGTTTTCTGGGAGCCGGCATCCCCGCGCCGGCGGCGAGCTGGGGAAATATGCTGCAGGCCAGCAAGATGGTTTTTTCCAAAGCGCCGTGGACGATGCTTTGTCCTGGCGCCGCGGTCGTGCTTTGCGTCCTGAGCTTGAATCTGCTGGGCGACGGGCTGCGGGACTATTTAGATCCGCGCACGAAAGGAGGCGTGAAAAAATAATGGATGTACAAAATAACGGCGCGGCCCAGGAACCGCTGCTTGCGGTAAAGGATCTTAGGGTATGTTTCCCGATCCATAAGAAATGGCTTGCCGCGGTAGACGGCGTGAGCTTTCCTGTGCGGCAGGGGGAAATAACCGGGATTGTCGGGGAATCCGGTTCGGGCAAGAGCGTGATGTGCCAGTCCATCCTGCGCCTGCGTGATCATGATACGGCGGTCCGCTATGAGGGGGAGATTCTTTTTGAAAGGGAGAATCTTTTGGAAAAACTGCTGGACCAGATGCGGGATATCAGAGGGGACGGTATTTCCATGATCTTTCAAGACCCGCTCAATTCATTAAGCCCCGTGCATACCGTAGGAATGCAGCTAAGCGAAATACGGATGCTGCACACAGGCCAAAAAAAGAAAGAAGCGGCGCAGCATGCGGCCAATATGCTGCGGCTTACGGGGATTCCAAACCCGGAAAGCTGTATGAAAAAATATCCGTTTGAACTGTCCGGCGGCATGCAGCAAAGGGTGATGATCGCCATGGCGTTAGCCTGCGAGCCAAAGCTTTTGATCGCGGACGAGCCGACGACGGCCTTAGACGTTACGATCCAGGAACAGATCCTGCACCTGATCCGGGAATTGAATGAAAGGCTTGGCATGTCCGTATTATTTATTACCCATGATATGGGGGCTGTGGTGCAATTGTGCCATACACTAAAGGTCATGTATTTGGGGCAGATTGTGGAGGGCGCGGACACGCAAACGCTTTTTGCAAAGCCGCTGCATCCTTATACACAGGGTCTTTTGGCCTGCATTCCCCACCTGCATGTGGCGCGCGGGCAGAATCTGCCGGTTATAAAAGGAACCGTACCCGCGCTTTCCGACATTCCAAAAGGCTGCCGGTTTTGCACCAGATGCGGGGATGCCTGCGCGCGGTGTAAAAAAGAACAGCCGCCGTCTGCCGAGCCGGAGCCAGGGCATTTGGTGAAATGCTGGAAATACGCGGGCAGCGGGCAGCAGGAAAGGGTAGGCTAAGGATAAGATATGGGGACACACTTGCTCGAAGTAAAACAGTTAAAAAAAACATATCCAATTTATGGAAACAGAAAAAAACGATTTGCGCCCAGGGAGCGTATGTGCGCCGTAGAGGATCTGTCATTTTATATTCGGGAGGGGGAAACCTACGGGCTGGTAGGGGAGTCCGGCTGCGGCAAATCTACAACCGGCCGGGCGATTGTAGGGCTGGAAAAAGCGGATAGCGGTTCTATTTTTTATCAGGGACAGGATTTGTGCGGATTAAGCGAACGCGGGTTTTTGCCGCTTCGGGGAGAGCTGCAGATGATATTCCAGGATACGCTCTCGGCGTTAAACCCGCGTAAAAGGATCGGGGACATCCTGGAAGAAATATTAAATATACACGGCATGAAAGACCCTGCCGGGCGGCGGGATCGGGTGGCCGGCATCCTGCATAAGGTCGGCCTTGCGACCGAGCATTACTTCCGCTATCCACACGAGCTTTCCGGCGGGCAGGTACAAAGGCTCGGCCTTGCCGCCGCGCTGTTGATCGGGCCAAAGTTGATTATTTGTGATGAGCCGGTATCCGCCCTGGATGTGTCCATCCAGGCGCAGATCTTAAATATGCTGCTGGAACTAAAGCAGGAGATGCGTCTTAGCCTGTTGTTTATCTCCCATGACATCGGGGTGGTGCGTTTTATATCTGACCGGGTGGGCGTTATGTACCTGGGGACGCTGGCCGAAGAAGCGGATACGCAAAGCCTGTTTGCAAACCCAAGGCATCCTTATACGCAGGCATTATTTGCCGCGGTGCCCGATATTTCAACCAGGCGCCGGGAATTTACGGCATTGTGCGGCGAACAGCCGGTGCGCACGGAAACGTTTCAAGGATGCGCGTTTAGCAGCCGATGCCCGTATGCGACGAATCTGTGCCAAAAAGAAGCGCCTGTATTCAGGGAAATTGAAAAAGGGCATAAGGTTGCCTGCCATCAGGCGTGAATCGGATGCAGGCAAAAAAGCTGCCATCTTTGTGCAGTTTGTACACTTCTTTTTCGAAAAAAAACAAAATTGCATTTCGTTTTGTACAACTAACATTCTTTACAATCGACAAAAAAAATGTTAAAATCTTCACATAGAGTCATTTCTATGAAAGTGACAAATTTAAGAAGGAGGATATTTAAATGCCTAGAGCAAAAAAATCTATGGATGGTAATACAGCGGCAGCTCATGTAGCTTATGCGTATACGGAAGTTGCGGCTATTTACCCAATCACCCCGTCCAGCCCAATGGCAGATACGGTTGACCAGTGGTCTGCAGCAGGACAGGAGAACATTTTCGGAAATCAGGTGAAAGTCGTTGAGATGGAATCCGAGGCAGGTGCGGCAGGCGCCGTACACGGTTCCCTTGCAGCAGGTGCTTTGACTACGACATTTACTGCGTCACAGGGTCTTTTGTTAATGATCCCTAATATGTACAAAATTGCCGGTGAACAGCTTCCGTGCGTATTTGACGTATCCGCACGTACGGTTTCCACACAGTCTTTAAATATCTTCGGTGACCACAGTGACGTTTATGCATGCCGTCAGACTGGTTTTGCAATGTTATGCGAGACCAATCCGCAGGAAGTAATGGATTTAAGCCCGGTAGCGCATTTGGCTACCATCGAAGGCAAAGTTCCGTTTTTGAACTTCTTTGACGGTTTCCGTACTTCTCATGAAATCCAAAAGATTGAAACATGGGATTATGCGGATTTAAAAGAAATGTGCAATCTGGATGCGGTAAAGGCATTCCGCGACCATGCACTGAATCCGGAACATCCGGCTATGCGCGGTTCCCATGAAAACGGCGACGTGTTCTTCCAGCACCGTGAAGCATGCAACCCGGTATACGACGCGCTTCCGGCAATCGTTTCCAAATACATGCAGAAAGTAAATGAAAAGATCGGCACGAATTATGACCTGTTCAATTACTATGGAGCGCCGGATGCGGAACGTGTGATTGTAGCAATGGGTTCGATCAATGACGTTGCAGAAGAAGTAATTGATTACCTGACCGCTAAGGGTGAAAAGGTAGGTTTAATAAAAGTACGTTTATACCGTCCATGGGTATCGGAAGCTTTCTTAAAAGTACTTCCTAAGACAGCAAAGAAAGTAGCGGTCCTTGACCGGACAAAAGAGCCGGGTGCATTAGGCGATCCGTTATTCTTAGACGTAGCGGCTACCCTGCGTGAAGCAGGCTTAGATACGATTGTATTAACCGGCGGACGTTACGGACTGGGTTCGAAAGATACCCCGCCTTCTTCCGTATTCGCGATCTACAAAGATCTGGAACAGGATACGCCAAAGCCGCGGTTTACGATTGGTATCGTAGACGATGTTACCAATTTAAGCCTTCCGGAAGTAAAACCGGCTCCGATTACGGCGGCAGAAGGCACCGTAGAGTGCAAGTTCTGGGGCCTTGGCGGCGACGGTACCGTAGGTGCGAACAAGAACTCTACAAAGATTATCGGCGACCATACGGATAAATACATCCAGGCATACTTCCAGTATGACTCCAAGAAAACAGGCGGCGTTACGATTTCCCACCTGCGTTTCGGCGACAAGCCAATCAGAAGCCCATATTACATCAATCAGGCTGATTTTGTGGCATGCCACAATCCGGCTTATGTAAACAAAGGCTTTAAGATGGTGCAGGATGTAAAACCGGGCGGCGTATTTATGATTAACTGCCAGTGGTCCGACGAAGAACTCGAACATCATTTAAATGCGGAAGCAAAGAAATATATTGCGGACAACAATATTCAGTTATATACAATCAACGCGATTGATAAAGCGATCGAAATCGGTATGGGCAAACGTACCAATACGATCTTACAGTCTGCAT
>CAJUIH010000167.1 GCA_910586045.1 uncultured Eubacterium sp. | reverse complement strand
AGACGGTCGAGCTTGCGGCGCTAAAAAAAGAAATCCAGATCGCATATCATCCGCCCTCTTCCCCCGGGCTTTGCTATGCGGACCGTAAATGGACGATCGAAGCAATTGGCAACGTACTGGATAATGCCGTAAAGTATGCACCGAAACGGTCGGTCGTATCGGTATCGATCCTATCGTTCGACTCTTTTTTATGCGTTGAAGTAACAGACCAAGGCCCCGGCATTCAGGAAGCTGAGCAGGGCCTTGTTTATGAACGGTTTTACCGTTCCCCGGATGTAAAAGAAACCGCAGGGTTTGGAATCGGCCTGTATTTGGTTCGGGAAGTCCTGTCCAAGCAGCGCGGGTATTCGAAGATCCGGTCTGTGCCTGGAGAAGGGACTTCGGTACAGATATTTTTGTCGCGCTGGTGCAAGCGTTAGGAACTGTCCCGAAATAACTTACCGATAGTCCGCAGGATTTTTCTTTGAGAGCACCACTCAAAAATCAGGCGCATAGCGGGCTATGTAACTCATTTTTGAATGGTGCCGCCGTCTTTCCTCTTTTTACCGTCTTTGCTTCAGAAATGATTGCATCCTCTCTTTCCATTTTATTTTAACATTCTTTCAAAACTGTCACTTTCTAGAAAGATTTGAGAAAGATTCCCATGTTATGATACAGTTTCATTTGAAAAGCAAAAGAAAAAGAAAGGAAAAGAAAGGAACCATTCGCGATGAATATTTTAACCACAGAACATTTAAAAAAATACTACGGAAGCGGAAGCACCCAGGTAAAGGCATTGGACGACATTTCCCTATCCGTAGCAAACGGGGAATTTGTCTCTATTGTAGGTACTTCCGGCAGCGGAAAATCCACGCTTTTGCATATGCTGGGCGGACTGGACCTCCCTACCAGCGGACGTGTGATCATAGATGGAAATGATATTTCCGATATGGACGCGGATAGGCTGACGATTTTCCGCCGCCGTAAAATCGGCTTTGTATTTCAAAATTATAATCTGCTGCCGCTTATGAATGTGTGGGATAATATTGTACTGCCGATCAAACTGGACGGGCTGGAGCCGGATCTTGCTTTTATCGCTTCCATCCTTTCCATGCTGCGCCTGAAAGAAAAAACACATGCCATGCCAAACCAGCTTTCCGGCGGCCAGCAGCAGCGCGTGGCGCTGGCAAGGGCGCTGGCGGCAAAGCCTGCGATTGTCCTTGCGGATGAACCGACCGGAAACCTGGACAGCCGCACTTCCCAGGATGTACTCGGCCTGATCCGTACCGTTAGCGAACGCCTGTCACAAACGGTTGTCATGATTACGCACAATGAAGAAATCGCGCAGATGGCATCACGGATTATCCGGATTGAGGACGGCAGAATTTACGATCTTATCGCCAATGCGCAGGGAATATTCTAAAATCTACATTTGATTACGATATTATTTCGTTCTATAGTATTTGGAGGATGAAATCATGTTAAAAGTAAATAATAAGCAGATTGTAAAACAAACAGCCCTGCTCACCTATCAAGCGGATCGGAAACGGAATGCGCTGTCTGTTTTTGCCATTGCCATGGCCTCGTTTTTGATTGCGATGGTATGCTCGATCGGGGGCAGCTATTGGAACTCCCTGACACAACTCCAGCTACGGGTACAGGGCGTCGACTATGATATAGAACTGGAATCCCCGCGCGAGGACCAGGTGGATCTTATCCGTTCCATGCCGCGCGTCAAGTATGCGGGCGTATATGTTTCCTGCGCGGCAATCAGCCAATACGGCGAACGCGCCCTTGCACAGCCAAAGCTTTATTGGGCGGATGAAACCTGCTGGACCAGACAGGTCATTCCGGCGCTGGCATCTTATACCGGGCACTATCCGCAAAAAGAAGAGGAAATCATGCTCAGCGTTCCCCTGCTGCAGGCTATGGGGATCGACCATTATGAAACAGGTATGAAACTTACCATTACATACGATACGTTCGCCCAGGATCCGGACCACGCATCCGCGTCCAAAACATGGACGCTTTGCGGATGGTTTCAAAATTACAGTACATTAAACCGCGAACAGGGATATGTTTCCAAAGCTTTTTATGAAAAAACCGGCGTAAAACAAACGGACGCTTTTCGCGGGGCGCTCAAAATCAAGCTGAAAAACCCGCTGTATACAAGCGGTGAGATTGCCGATATGCAAAAGGCCGTTTCCGTCGGCGCACGCCAAAGCATCGCCGCGGACGACTATAATATCCCAAATTTCTGCCGTACGGCCCTTACGCTGGCAGTCCTGCTGCTGATGATTTTTTTCAGCGCTTATCTGTTTATTTATAATACGATGTATCTGTCGATCTCCAGGAATATTCGTTACTACGGGCAATTAAAAACCATCGGCATGACCGGGGTGCAGCTCAAAGGAATGATTTACCGCCATTGTGCGTGGAACTGCATGTTTGGGATCCCGGCGGGGCTTCTTTTCGCATGGTTTGTATCAAACATCGTAGTTGCGGATATCCTGCACCTGATTAATACCGGGTTTGACGACGATTATATGCAGGCCGTACCGGCCGATCCATGGATTTTCCTGACAGCCGGCATGTTTGCCCTGTTTACCAATTTTCTAAGCTGCCAAAAACCGGCAAAGATCGTCCAAAACTGTTCTCCGATCGAAGCCATCCGTTACCTGCCCGGGCAAAGCAGCCGGAAACCGCGGGCCGGAAAGCCTGCAAAAAGCAAACACATGCCTCTGCTCTTTTCCATGGCTTTGCAGAATCTGTGCCGGGACAAAAAGCAGACCGTCGTGGTCATTCTTTCCTTTATCCTGTCGCTGACCGTCTTTCTTACGGTCAATGCCGCAATTTACGCGAACAATACGAAACGGGTCCTGGACCAAACGCAAACGAAAGATATCCAGTTTGTCAATATCAAACTGCTCGATACGAACAAAGAAGAATTTTCCGCGCCGCTGCTTGCGCGGCTGCAGGCAGTCAAAGGGGTGCAATCTATACACCGGGTAAGCTCCGCCCTGGCGGAAATCCCCTGCCAGGAAGAAGTATACGGAGATTTTTACCGCGCCTTGTACGCATCCAGATATAGCCCCGGCAGCTATGAAAAAGATATGGCGGCGTACAAAAACGATCCTTCGTCTCCGTTATTTGCCACACGTCTGGTAGGCATTGACCAGGCAGCATTTGCCGTTATCAATCAAAAACTCGGAAATACCCTGGACCCAAAAGCTTTCGCGGACGGCGCGTTCGCGGTGGCAATCGAGTTTATTCTGCCGGGAGATTTTGGCATACCAGGAAAAACGGTGCGTTTTCGCCTGCCGGACGGGAAAGACCCGAAACAGGAATATGCGATTCCGGTTGCGGCCGTCGCGCCTGCCGGTGTGCATCCGCAATACTTATCCGGCGGGTATACGCCCGTATTGGTCGTCAGTGAATCCTATGCAAAAAAACGGTTCGGCGAAACACGCACGGAGCTTATCAATATCCGCTATGAAACCTCCTATGCGCAGCAAACGGAACAGGACGTCAAACGTGTGCTCGCGGACAAAAAAAATATTACCTGCTCTTATTCCAAGCTGGAAACCTACCAGTCCAGAAAATCGTTAGAACTTCAGATCAAAGTGCTCGGCTATACGATCGGCAGCCTGATGGCCCTGCTTGCGCTATTAAATTATGCCAATATGACGGCAGCCGGGACCCAAAACCGGGCAAAAGAATTGGCCGCCTTAGAAAGCATCGGCATGACCAAACGGCAAATACAAAAAATGCTGCTGGCAGAGGGAATGGGCTATGCCATCTGTTCCATTGCCGCCTCTTTCCTCTTTGGAACCGCGCTTAGTTACGCGATGTTTGACCAGCTATGCAGGGTTGGTACGGCCTCTTATGCCGTTCCATGGGTACAAGACCTTGCGCTGTTTGCCGCCGCCATGCTGCTTTGCATGCTGCTGCCAGGGTTCATTTACCGCCGCACGCAAAAAGAAAGTCTGATCGAACGGCTGTCAAAAGGGGACGCATGATGAACGCATATAAAAAAACTTATTACCTGACCTATACGATCCTATTCTTAGGTACTGCCGCGCTCGTCTTTTCCTGGTATTTTCTGGCCGGACGGACTTTGATCTGGGAGACGGACGGCTGGCGGCAGCATTA
>CAJUIH010000166.1 GCA_910586045.1 uncultured Eubacterium sp. | reverse complement strand
AGCTGTTATCTGATGTTTTTAAATATCGCCATGCAGATCCATGATCAGTTTTATAAGCTGATTGCGCTAGGACTGGGTACGATTTATGGATTTCAGGTATTTCTAACCATCGGCGGTGTGACCAAATTTATTCCGTCTACCGGCGTGACGCTTCCGCTTGTCAGTTACGGCGGCAGTTCGCTGCTTAGCACATTTGTCATATTTGCGGTGATACAGGGACTTTACATTTTAAGGGAAGACGAAGAGGGTGTCGGATGAGGGAGAATCTGGAAGAGCGGGAACAGAAAAAAAGAAAACGGGATGTCGAGCGGTTTCTGCACGAACAGCAGGCGGCGCTGGAGGAGGAGAAAAGCCGTATCGAAAAATGGAAACAGACAGTCCAAGAGGAAGAACCAATGAGAAAGCCACAAAAAAATGCGGTGCGAAACCGCGAGTTTGCCGTTGTTACGTATTTATTTCTGGCGGTATTCCTTGGCATGATCGCGTATTTTGCTTATTTTCAGGCGGAAAAAAGCGAAGCGTTTATCAACAGCCCGTACAATGCCAGGCAGGATGTATTCGCGGACCGGATCGTGCGCGGTGATATCTTGTCGGCGCAGGGGGATGTGCTTGCGGTTACCGACGTTGCAAACGACGGTACAGAAACCAGGAGTTATCCATACGGCAGGATGTTTGCGCATGCCGTAGGTTTTTCTACGAATGGAAAATCGGGGATAGAATCGCTCGATAATTTCCAGCTTTTGCGGTCGCATTCCTTTTTTCTGGAAAAAATCATCAATGAGGTACGCGGCAAAAAAAATAAGGGGGATACAGTGGTAACAACACTTGATACGTCTGTGCAGAAAGCGGCTTATGACGCGCTGGGCGCCAATCAGGGGGCGGTGATTGCAATGGAGCCGTCCACAGGAAAAATACTGGCTATGGTATCCAAGCCGGATTTTGATCCAAATACGATTGCCGCGGATTGGGAAAGTATTACGGATGCGTCAAACGGATCGTCTGTCCTTTTAAACCGAGTGACGCAGGGCCTGTACCCGCCTGGTTCTACGTTTAAAATTTTTACGCTTTGCGCGTATATGCAGCAAAAGAAAAACTATAAAAATTATAGGTATCAGTGCGAAGGAAACCTGACAAAAGATGGAAATTCCATCCATTGTTTTGACAATGCCGTCCATGGGCAGGAGGATTTAAAGACTGCTTTTGCAAAATCATGCAATACCGCGTTTTCCGAGATCGGGCTTTCCTTGAGTTTGAATAAATTTGCCGCGTTAAATGACCGTTTGTTATTTAATTCGCCGCTCCCATGCGATTTGCCGTACAGTAAGAGCAGTTATGTGATGAAAGCGGGCGCTTCTGCGGGCGAAGTCATGCAGACGGCAATCGGCCAGGGGAAAACGCTTGTATCCCCGTACCACTTAGCGCTGGTGATGGCAGCGATTACAAACGACGGGGTACTGATGCGGCCGTATCTGGTAGACCGGGTTGCCAGCCATGACGGTGCGGAAGTATCCAGTCAGGAACCGGAAGCCTATGGCAGGCTGTTTACAGCCAAGCAGTCTGCGGTCTTAAAGCAGTATTTGCGGGCGGTCGTTTCACAGGGTACCGCGGAACGGTTAGACAGCCAGAGTTACACGGCGGGCGGCAAAACAGGCTCCGCGGAATTTACCGATGCAAAGGACAGCCATGCATGGTTTTTGGGATATGCCGAACAAAAAGAGGGCAAAGAACTTGTGGTATCAGTCATTGTAGAAGGGGCGGGAACCGGGGGCATGTACGCGGTGCCGGCTGCAAAGGCAGTGTTTGACGCGTATTTCGCGGCTTCATAAGAACGGGAGGAATCTATATGTCAGGCACCCGCTTGTTTCAAATTGTATATGAACTGCTGGAGAAAGGACATACGACGGCCCCTGCGCTGGCGGACAAACTGGAAGTTTCCACAAGGACGATTTACCGTGATATCGAAGCGTTAAGCAGCGCCGGAATCCCGGTCTGTGCGGAAACGGGAAGAAACGGCGGGGTTTTTCTGCTGCAGGACTTTGTACTGGACCGGGCAGTGCTGTCAGAACACGAAAGACAGGAAATCTTGACCGGGATGCAAAGCATTTTTGCGGCGGGTTACCCGAATGGGGACGAATTATTTACCAAGCTGTCCGCCCTTTTCCATATGGACTCGGAAAGCTGGATAGAGGTAGATTTTTCACGCTGGGGAAAATCTGCCTGTGATAACGAAAAGTTTGAGAAGCTCAAACGGGCGCTTATGGAGCATAAGGAAATCCGGATCCTATATGAAAATACACGCAGTGAAAGAACGGCGCGTATTGTCCAGCCGATCAAACTCTCCTACCAGTCAAAGGAATGGTATCTGAAAGCATTCTGCCTTGCAAAACAGGATTTTCGTTTGTTTAAATTAAACCGTATGCTGGAATTGGAAGTACTAGAACAGACATTTGAACCAAAACCATATCCCGACCAGGAACAAAACTGGCAGCAGCCATATCCGTGCATAGTCCTTTTATTTGCAGGAGAACTTGCATACCGTGTGTACGATGAATTTGACGAATCACAGATCACCCGTCAAAAGAACGGTGATCTGATCGTCTGCGCCTGTATGCCTGTAGATGCCTGGCTGGTCGGCTATGTGCTTTCCTTTGGGGCGCAGGTAGAGATTCGGGAGCCGGCGTATTTAAAAGAAATGGTAGCCGCACAGGCGTGGGAAATTTATCAGAAAAATAGAAAACCTTGACAAAGGGTGTCAGGATATATGTGTTATAGTAGATACAGCCAATCACAAAGCAATCAAAAAACGGAGGAAAGAAAAATGAACGAAACAACACAGAAATTTTGCCAAAGCTGCGGTATGCCGATGGGGGATACAGAGGATTTGTACGGAACGAATGCCGATGGGAGCAAAAACGGGGAATACTGCAAGTATTGTTTGGAAAAAGGTACCTTTACGTTCCAGGGGACGATGGAAGAAATGGTCGAGGCATGTATGCCCAATATGGCTGCCGCGCATCCGGAAATGACACAGGAAGAGGCAAGAAACGGTATGCTTGCGTGGTTTCCGACATTAAAGCGCTGGAAATAATCAGATTGTAAAAGACACAGGACAGTTCATGAATGAACGTGCATCGGAAGAGATTGAACAAGAGATTGTATAAGCCCGACCGCGTGCACGCCATCCATGGACTGTCTTTTTTATGGCTTTTTGCTTCAAAGTGTAAAATTCCAAAGCGTCAATTGTTCTGCGCTGCCTTTTTCTTCAAACGTCTGTAAATACGTGAAAATTTGTTCGTTTTGATGCACCATATGCCTGGCGCTGCATGTTTCATGAAACAATTGCATCAGACGGCGGCTGTTTGGGCTTTCGATGACGTACTGGTCTGCGTATTTTTCCATATAGAGTTCTTTTAGTCCGGGAAATAAGCGGTCTAATTGCTTGTAAAAATACGCCCGGTTGCCCTCGCGCAGCGTAAGGCCCATGCCAAAGCAGATCACACCGTAGACGCCTGCCTCGGCGCACAGATCTAAAATACCTGAAATATTCGCTTCCGTATCGTTTAGATACGGTAAAACGGGCGACAGCCATACAACCGTCGGGATCCCCGCATCCCGCAGCCGTTTCAATACCGCAAAGCGTTTTCTGGTTGTACAGACATTTGGTTCGATTTTTCTGCACAAAGCTTCCTCATAAGTCGTCAGGGTCATTTGCACTACGCATTTTGTCTTTTCATTTATTTGCTGTAAAAGGTCTAAATCGCGTAAAATACGGTCTGATTTTGTAATGGCCGTAAATCCGAATCCGTATTCTAAAATCAGGGCAAGGGCTTTTCGGACATTGCCGATTTCCATTTCCAGGGGAATATAGGGATCCGTCATGGAACCGGTTGCGATCATGCATTTTTTTCGTTTATGCTTTAAGGCATAGGCCAGCAGTTCCACCGCATTTTCTTTGACCTCGATATCCTCAAAGGCATGCTCCATATGGTAGCAGCTACTTCTGGAATCGCAGTAAATGCATCCGTGGGAGCAGCCGCGGTATAGGTTCATTCCGTTTTTGGAAGACAGGATTCCTTTCGCTTTTACATAGTGCATGGGCAGTCCCCGCTTTCTCTGGCTGTTTCAGCCGTCTTTTTTGTTACCCCTAGT
>CAJUIH010000165.1 GCA_910586045.1 uncultured Eubacterium sp. | reverse complement strand
GTCCCTTATCCGGCGTCCCCGCAGCCAAAATGTAACACCTTATCTGAACTGTTACAGGGATTCATGTAATAACCAGAAAAATTCAAAGGATTGATTGCAAAAAAGAGCATATATGTTTATAATAAGATAGTTAATGGAAAGCAATCGCAAGCGAACCAGCGCATGCGCAGACAACAGGAGGGAATTTATGTCAACGGTTTATTCACCGGAAAGAGAATTTCATTTAAAGATCGTACCATCCGATATCGGAAACTATGTATTTCTGCCGGGTGATCCGGGTCGATGCGGTATGATCGCCGATTTGTTTGACGAGCCGCATTTTGTAAGTTCAAACCGTGAGTATACGATATACACAGGCAGTCTGGAAAGAGAAACGGTCAGTGTCTGCAGCACCGGAATTGGCGGGCCGTCCGCGGTGATTGCTCTGGAAGAGCTGGTGCACTGCGGTGCGCATACGTTTATACGTGTCGGTACAAGCGGCGGCATGGAGCCGGAAGTATTAGGCGGCGATGCCGTGGTGGCTTCGGCGGCGGTGCGGATGGAAGGGACAAGCAGGGAATATGCGCCGATTGAATATCCGGCGGCGGCGGATTTTGCTGTTACGGGCGCGCTGTACCAGGCGGCATGCGCCAAAGGACTGCGGGTGCATGTCGGTGTCGTACAGTGCAAGGACAATTTTTACGGTCAGCATGATCCGGATACTATGCCGGTATCCTATGAGCTGAACCAGAAATGGAATGCGTTTGTAAGGTGCGGCGCATTGTGCAGCGAGATGGAATCGGCAGCGCTGTTTATCGCGGGCGCTGTCCGCAGAGTACGTGTCGGAAGTATACTGACCGTGTTTGCAAATCAGACGAGACGCGCTATGGGGCTGGATGATCCAAAATGTTACGACAGCAGCCAGGCGGTAAATGCCGCGATCGATGCTATGCGCCTATTGATCAGGCAGGACAAAGACAAAAGAAACAAGGCAAAATAGGCTGAAATGCAAAAAAAGATTGTGTCAGCAGAATCAGGAAAGAGGTTTGGAATGGAAGAAAAGGAATATGTGGAAATAGAAGAACCGGAAAAAAAACGTTCCGTCTTTCGGGAAATATTAAGTTTTGTAGAAATATTTATTGCGGCATTTATTTTGGCACAGTTAATGACGCATTTTGTGCTGATTAATGCGGAAGTCCCATCCGAATCTATGGAAAATATTATAGAGCCGGGGGATCGTCTGTTTGGATTTCGTCTGGCCTATGCGTTTGACGAACCGGAGCGCTTTGATATCGTAATTTTCCGGTATCCGGTAGATGAAACGCAGAATTTTATTAAACGCGTGATCGGCCTGCCCGGAGAGACTGTGGAAATCCGCAAAGGCAGCATTTATATCAATGGTTCCAAAGAGCCGCTAGAAGAACCTTATCTGCCGGAAAAATGGGTAGACGACAATGACGGCTATGTATTTCATGTCCCGCAGGATTCGTACCTGATGCTGGGTGATAACCGCAATATATCGCTGGATGCCAGATTTTGGGCACAGGAAGCCGTACAGGAGGGAATAGCCGAGGACGATACGCAGGCGCAGAAATATATTTATGTCACATCCGATCAAATACTTGGGCGTGCCGTCTTTAAATATTACCCTAACGTGAAGTCGCTGCTGAAAGGATAAGGAATGGTTCCGGGATCCTTTGCTTTGGACCTGCAAAGAGTGGCATATGCCGGAAAATAAACAGAAAGATGGAAGTAATATGAGACAAGATGACAAACAGGAAACAAACAGGCTGCAGGAAACAGAAACAGGCCAAACGGAATATGCTGTGAAAGATGCAAAAAGCAGCAGGCATTCCAAAGGAAAAGAAGTGCTGAGTTATTTGCTGCCGATGGCAATCGCGTTTGCGGCGGCAATTGTAGTGAGTAATGTCGTGCTGATCAATGCCGTGATCCCATCAAAATCTATGGAAAACCTGCTGCATAAAAAAGACCGCCTGTTTGGTTTTCGCCTGGCATATGCGCTGGAAGACCCGCAGCGGTACGATGTCGTCATGTTCCATTATCCGGTCCATGAGGAAACGATCTATATTAAGCGCGTGATCGGGCTGCCGGGGGAGACAGTAGAGATTAAAAAGGGCAGGATCTATATTGACGGTGCAAAAGAACCAATCAAAGAGGACTATCTGCCGGAAAAATGGATGACAGGAAACGATGGATTTGTGTTTGAAGTTCCAAAAGACTGCTATATGATGCTTGGCGATAACCGGAATATTTCCGGAGACTCCAGATATTGGGCGCAGGAAGCGGTAGATGGCGGGGTAGCGGCAAACTGGGAGGAAGCAAAGCAGTATACATACGTACACAAAGATAAAATTATTGGACGTGCGATTTTGAAATATTATCCTAATTTCCATTGGTTTATAAATATTTGAAAAAACAACTTGCAAGCGGGAACAAATTTCGGTATAATCAATTACGCAGTGGAGTCAGGAGAAAATGGCCGTATGATTTGCAGTTTACTGCGTGCAAAGCGGGATTGACGGAATTGGCAGACGTGCAGGATTTAGGTTCCTGTGGGCGACCGTGTGGGTTCGAGTCCCACATTCCGCATTTTTTATAAGATCTTTTTGATTCGGAACGGATGCCGGAGTCCTTGGGAATGCTTGGATTCCGGCATTTAACATTTTTTAGGATCTATCGGTTGAGCCGTAGTATAAGGGGAAATGACATATACCGCGGATGTATTTCAGAGGGGGTGCTGCTATGAACCGGAATAAAAAGGAGAACCGTACGTATCGCAGTGTAAAAAGAGTTTTGATTACTACGTCCGCAGCGGCGGCAGCGGTGGTCGCGGCACTTTTGCTGGCGGGTTTTCTGATGCAGGGGCTGCCTGTGGTATGGGAATCGGTCCGTCAGGAAGACAGGGCAGGCAATGGATCATTCCAGAAACAAGAATCGGTGACATCCGACGATGAAGTGCCGGATTCCGGATCCGTGGATGCCGGAGCGGGCAAGAGCCGCTTGGACACCAGCTACCACCCAGCTGCAGGACAGGAATCGTATGCGGACGTCAGTACAGACCGGATGGAACCGGATCAAAATTTACATGCAGGCCAGACAGGACAAAATCAAGGCGCACAGCCAAGTTCGGCAGAATCTCAGGATCAAGCGCAAACCGGACAGGCCGCGAATCCCAAATCACAGGACGTCCAGCCGGATCAGGCGGACGCGCAGGAAACTTCAAATCAAACGTCGGCTGAAAAGATGATCCAGGAAATGACGCTGGAGGAAAAAATAGCCCAGTTGTTTATTCTTACGCCGGAAGCCTTGACAGGCGTGCAGCGTGCTGTCAAGGCCGGTGAGACGACGCAAAAAGCAGTGGATGCGTATCCGGTGGGCGGGCTGGTTTATTTTCAAAAAAATATAGAATCCGAAAAACAGTTTGTCAAAATGGTGAAAAATACGCAAAAATACGGCAAGAAACGGAGTGGGCTGCCTTTTTTTATCTGTGTAGATGAAGAAGGCGGAAGCGTTGCAAGAATTTCTGGGAGAGGGTTTTTAGATGTTCCGGAAATGGGGGATATGTGTGAGATTGGGCAGCAGGGGGACGGCGCTGCTGCATATGAGGCCGGCAAGCAGATTGGGGAATATTTGTCGCGGTTTCAGGTAAATGTGGATTTTGCGCCGGTAGCGGATGTTTTTTCCAATGCTAAGAATACGGTAATCGGGAAACGGTCGTTTGGGAGTAATCCGGATCTGGTGGCAAAAATGGCGGCGAATGAAGTATATGGCCTGAAATCACAGAATGTAGCGGCTGTACTGAAACATTTTCCGGGCCATGGGGATACAAGAGAGGACAGCCATTTGGGGAGGGTGTCTGTCAATAAGACATTGGATGAACTGCGCGGCTGTGAACTGGTGCCTTTTCGGGCCGGAATAGATGCAGGCGCGGATTTTGTAATGGTGGGGCATATTTCATTGCCTAACATATTGAATGACCAGACACCGGCGTCTTTATCTTATACGATCGTGACAGAACTGCTGCGTGAAGAAATGGGTTTTGATGGGATTGTAGTTACGGACGCACTGGATATGGGTGCGGTAACGGAGCATTATGATGCCGCGCAAGCAGCGACACAGGCGGTTTTGGCAGGCGTGGATATGCTTTTGATGCCGCAGGATTTTAAAGCGGCATATCAGGGGCTGGTGGAGGCGGTTCGTGAGGGGACGATCAAAGAAACAAGGATTGATGAGTCACTGGAACGGATTTTCAAATTAAAAAAGACGATGTACTAG
>CAJUIH010000164.1 GCA_910586045.1 uncultured Eubacterium sp. | reverse complement strand
ATGGTATTCGTGCTATTTTTATGCCAGTTATTATTGAATTTTCAAGGTGCATACGTACTTATTCAAGTGCGAAGTTTGAGTATATTTATAAAAACAGAAAAGTTTCCCAGCAGGACATTTCCTATGACCTTAGGCTGAGCCGCCCTACCGTCACAACAAATTTGACAGCAATGGAAACTGACGGGCTAATTCAAAAAAACGGCCGGATCGATACGGAACTGGTCGGAAGAAAAGCTGCTGCTTATTCTATTATTACGGACTACCGAATCAGCATTGGAGTGGAAATCTTAGAAAAAGAAGTAAAGATGATTGCCGTAAACCTATACGGTGAAAAGATTAACCGCATGATATATAAAATTGCGTTTGCATGCAGCGGTCCCTATTTTAAAGCCGTATGTGATAAGATATTAGAATTTAAAAATTCACTGAAAACTGCAGACAGCCGGATTCTTGGCATCGGGTTCGCCATGCAGGGACTGGTAACACCGGATAAACAGACGATATTATACGGCGAGATTTTGTCATGCACCGGACTCTCCGTCACAGAATTTTCTAACCATCTCCCGTACCCGTGCTCTTTTATCCACGATGCAGAAAGTGCAGCAATTTCAGAACTATGGGCCTCGCCCGGACTTACCGATGCATTTTACCTCTCATTAAGCAGGCACCTTGGCGCCGCCATTATATCAAAAGGGACCATCTTAACGGGAAAACATGGCCACAGCTCTACGATCGAGCACATACCGATGCAGCCAGGAGGTTCCAGATGCTACTGCGGCAGGAGGGGCTGCATGGAAACAATGCTGTCTTTGACATCACTCCTTGCAGAATCCGAAACACCTGAATCCTTTTTTGCCAATGTGAGGCAGAAAGAACCCTCCGCCTTAAACCGCTGGAACCTGTTCCTGACAAACCTGGCAAAGGCAGTCAACTTGCTCCATCTAATATATGACACCGATTTTATCCTTGGAGGATACCTTGCCCAGTATCTGTATGAAGAAGACATCTGCTTTCTTCATAATCAGATCCAGCAAATGACACCATTTACAGAAGCACACGATTTCCTCCTTATAAGCAAAATGCCAAAACACAACATTTCCATCGGAGCAGCACTCCCTTATATCCAGGCATTTTTAAGCGGCCCTGATATCTGAGCAATTTTCCCATGCCACTGGAAAGAGCCTGTAAAACCGGTAAGGGCTTCCGTACACATCGAATGTGCCAGAAGCCCTTATTTCAATTGGACCAAAATTTTTTTACATTATCGCTTTCATTCACATAATTTCCGCAATGCGGACAATAAAGATTATGATATCCCGCCTTGAGAAATCCTCCGCAATAAGGACATTTGCTGAAAAGCGCTATCATAATTATCGTACCAAACCATATCAGCAAACCTACACCTAATACTAGCAAACCCACTACATTCCCAATACAGCAGCCTATGACAAAAAACAGCAAACCTAAAATGAAAAACAGGGCTGATAGTCTTGCCACAATTTTACGTGGAATACGAATCATATTTGTCACCTCCCTATAACGGATTCCCTATTGAAAAACTTTGGATGGCGTAACGGCTTCCGCGATGCGGATAGCAATACAATCGTTCCTTTCATTTCATCAATTATAACCAAAAAATGTCTGAAAGTAAAGTGTTCTGCAAATACAAATAGATACAAAACCGGATGAAAAGCAAATAAGACAGTTTTTAATGCTTGCTATGTTTCGTCAGCGCAAGGCGAAGGAGGGAGGCAATTCGTTTGAAGCAGCCCAAAAATACGTCTGCTGCGAACCGCAAGCGCCAATGAGAGCACACCCGAAAATAAAATAACCGCATATTCAAACCCTTTGCAAAGTTCAAACAAGACCCCATACAACGCATTGCCCAAAGGCTGTGCGCACATAGCAACGGTAAGGATGACCGCTATAACTTTTCCGAGTAAATGCCGGGGCGTTTCTGCCTGGATCAACGACATCATCTGCACCGTGAAAATTGTAGAACATATCATGATAAAAAAACAGCATACCGTGACCACCACATAACTAACTAGGGCAGGGCAGCCCCACGCCAGTGCCATGCCCATCGGAAATACACACGCGGCACCGGCAATCATCCAGTTTCCCGATTTACGGACATCCAGCCGGTTCGCAAAAATTCCGGCGCCAATACCGCCTGTCAGACCTCCCGCTGCCATCGCGCCTTGGGCAAAGCCATACAGTCTGTTTGCCTGCGCGGGATCCAAATGCAATACTTGGGTTATCAAATAAGGCAATCCGACAATGATCATAGCCGACAAAAACAGATTCATGCCGCAAATAACAAGCAGTATTTTCCCAAGCAGTGGTTTTTCAGTTCGAATCAGCCGGATACTCTGTGCAAAATCCATTTTTACGATCTGCAGTATACGGCCGTCCAGAGCCTTTTTTTCAAACGGTATGTGGATAAACAGCTCCATTCCCGCCGACAACAAAAAACATCCCATACACACCCACAAGATCGGCCGCAATCCATAGGCGCTGTATAAGACACCTCCAAGCACAGGCCCGGTAAACGACGCAAACGAGCTGACTGTATTGATCACGGAATTAGCCGCCATAAAATGCTCTTTCGCCACCAATGCAGGAATACTTGCCTGCACAGACGGCTGGTAAGCTCCTGCAATCCCATAAAAAATCATCATCGTAACCGCCATCAGCAAAACAATCGGCACGCTGTCCATAAGCAGGGTAAAAATAAGAATGACCGCCGCGGTAAAAAAATCCAGAATCACCATGATATTCCGTTTATTTACCCTGTCTGCTACGATCCCGCCAACCGGCGAAAGCAAAACAGCGGGGATAAACGCGCACGCTATCACCGTACCGTATAGCGCGGACGAACCGGTCAGATTTAATAAATACAACGGCAGCGCAAACCTTATGACCGCATTGCCAAACAACGAAATAATCTGCCCGATTACAACGAGCGTAAAATCTTTTGAACAAAAAATCTGATGCATGTGATACCTCCATTTTTTCATTTTCTAATTTTCATGAGAAGAGCCGATAGCGTTTCTTTTTTATTACATACCGCTCGATGGTATGTATAAAAGTAAAAGGAAATCTGCCTAATCTATTTTTCCGATCGCACATGGCAAAAATCCGAGGCAATCCCCGGTACACCTCCAGTTTTTGCCATGCACTATCGAAAAAATATCCGGCGTAAACCTATGAGATATTGAATGACCGATATCATAGGCAGATTTTTAGGAACTGCCCATAAATAACTTTTAAATAGTGCGCAGGATTTTTCGCATAGCGGGCTATGTTGCTAATTTTTGAGCAGTGCTATCGGAGAAAAAGACAAGCAATATTAAAAGTTATTTATGGACAGTTTCTTATTGGCAGTATTTACTTGTTTGTCTGATAAATAACCGTTAACTCTTTTAACCGTTCCAGCATCTCGTCGTCCACCACATCCAGCCCAAACCCCTGCATCATCTGGCTGAATAACAAAAATTTACGGCAAGATTCTTCCACCGTACTGTCAAAAATCATCGGATTCATCCAAACATTTGCCGCAAGCAAAATCAGTTCGGCCAGTTGCTCCGGATAATCCGTTTGAATCGACCCGTCCGCGATCCCCTGCTGAATAATCGGCAAAATATAATTGGGCGCAACCTGGTCAATCGTATCATGCAGCAGACTAAAAAGCAGCTTTGGATTGTTGTGAAAATTCGGGGCTACCGTAAAGATATCGTTCTGGACAGGCCGGCTGATCGATTCCTTAAAAATCGCTTTCAGCTTCTCTTTCCCGGTCAGGCCGAACCGGTCCCGGATATCGGCAAGCATCTGGTTTGATTCCGCGGTCATTTTGTCCGTAACGGCCATTAAGATCTCTTCTTTTGACTTAAAATGGTGGTAGATCGCGCCTTTGCTCAGTCCTCCTAATTGGCCGATCAAATCCTGGATGGACGTGTGCTCGTATCCTTTTTCCATAAATAAACGAAACGCCGCCGACAATATCAAATCAACCGTTTCTTCCGGATGTTTATTTCTTGCGATCGCCTGTTCACCTCCTTTACATACCAAAAGTATGTATTGATGCTAACATACCATAGGCAGGTTTGTCAAGGATTCGTTGTTTATTTGTTGAGATTTATATAGTATAATCGTAACAGTTCCGATAAGGTGTTATTACATTGGATGCGAGGACGCCGGGTGAGGGACAGCGGTCCGGCTTGCGGCTCCGACTCCAGAATGGTAAGAATCCCTAAGTATTCTGCATTTACATAACGGCCTGCCCGGACGCGGCGC
>CAJUIH010000163.1 GCA_910586045.1 uncultured Eubacterium sp. | reverse complement strand
CCGGCTGTTCTTGTCAAGATTTACATTTTCTTTGATTCACTTTTAAACTTTACAAAGCACTAGCAAGCTGATATCTCATAAAATAACCGCGTAGTGTCTTCATTTACAAACCGACAGCGCATACAGCAGCCGCATATTTTTAATTATTGGATGGGACATACAGAACACCAGTTTACAACTCTTCTAATTTCAATATATTTTTGTAGAAGCCAAAACAATCTATTATACTTAGTTTTAACTATATCGCCTATATATGATGTGTAATTAAAAAGTTGTAAACTGTGTATACAGAAATCAGGCGGAATCCCTGCGCATAATTTGATACCCAACAAATGTCCGGCGGCAAACTTCTTTTTTTTCAATGACATCGATCAGCGTATTTCCGCTGACCAATCCCAATTTATATACATCAAATGAAATCGTTGTGATAGATGGAACATAGTTTTCCAGCAAAGGACTGTCAAAAAAAGAAGCTACTTTGATTTGATCCGGAATCAAACAATCTGCTTTTTTCAAATAACCCAATGTCTCCAGGCAAATATGATCATCCATGCAGATCACACCATCCGCTCCTATTTTTAATATATTTTCCACCGCATCCCCTACTGTGCCGGTGCTGTCTGTATATACGAGTTCTTTGCGCACCTGCCTGCCCATAGACGCATGGGCCGCCAAAAAACCCTGGTACCGTTTCTGGCTGACTACCTCGTGCATATTGCTGCCGATCAGCGCGATCCGTTCCAGATTCTGCGAAAGCAACAGTTCCGTAAGCTTTTTGCAGGCTTCTTCATTCTTATGGTCGATCTGTATCACATGTTCAATCGTGGAACTCCCGGCTACTACAAACGGCATTTGTTTTTTGATTAACAGCGGAATCGCATGATCCTCTACGAACGTGCGCATAACTACTACCCCGTCCACCTTTCGGCGCGCTACCATCCGCTCTAAATTCTCTAAGTCTATATTATCGCAGACAGTCAGCAGGACATCATATCCCCTTGCCGCCGCTGCCGCATGCACGCCGGAAAGGCAGTTGACAAAAAATGCCGCATCCGACATACAATAATTTTCCGGCATAATCACACCGATATTATACGTGCAGGAATTAGCCAGGCTCTTGGCGATCATATTTGGTTTGTAATCATGTTCGGCTATATATTGCAGGACCCGTTCGCGTGTGGCATCGCCAATCCTGCCCTTGCCGGAGATCGACCTGGAAACCGTTGTTTTGGAAATGCCAAGATCCTGCGCAATATCCGCAATTGTTACATTTTTTTTATCCATTTGTTCCGGCTCCCCTCAACGGCACTCATTCCTGTTCTTCATCCTGAAATGCCCACAATTTGTTAATATAAAAATTAATCGGTACGCTGATAACCAAATTCGGCAAGGGAGCTAAATACTTGGATATGCCAAACATATGGATCCACAGCCAGGAAAGCATATTATTTAGGAAAATTCCTGTAAATCCATAAGAAACATAGGTTTTCAGCAACGTTTTTAACACCGAACGTTTTTTTCCGTCCCCGACCACAAACACAAAACGGTTATTCCAGTAAAAAGACCAAAGTACACTTAATACAAATGCCACTACATTTCCGGCTACAAAATCCCAGGATACCCGCATCGGCGCCAGAATTGCCAGCACGGCTACATTTAAAACATAACTGACAAGTGTATTGCTGACTCCGACCAAGCCAAATTTGAGAAACTGCATCACCTGCTCCGCCGCTGTTTCGGAAGCAGACGGATTATATTTTTTCAAAATTTTCCCGATTAACTTTTCTAATTTATCTAATTTATTTTTCACGTTTGTTTTCTCCGTATTTCTGTCAGGACCACAGGTTACAGCAATTATAGTATAGATTCGGCAGAAATACAATATCAGGAAATAATTATTCCATCTCCCCGCAGCAAAAACGCAACACTTTATCTGAATGATTACTTCGAAACAATATTGCGCAGCCCAATCATCATTTTTTACTTGACTATACTCCACAAGTGGAATATAATATGCACCGTTAGAACCTGCCATCCCACATCGCAAAAGAAAGGAACGCGCGTTTTATGCTCAAACACGGAATTTTAGGGCTGTTAAATTACCGCCAGCTCAGCGGATATGATATTATGGAAGTCTTTCGGGATTCGCTGAATTATTTCTGGAATGCACAGACCAGCCAGATTTACAGAGAACTTCACGGCCTTAAACAGCGCGGCTGGGTTGACAAGACCCCGGTACCCCAAAGCGGGAAACCCGACAAAAATGTTTATTCCATTACCCCCGCAGGAAAAGAAGAACTGCTTCGCTGGCTGTATGAGGATGCGGAACTTCACACCAAAACACCGCTTTTAATGAAAGTCTTTTTTCTTGGAGAACGAAGTCCTGAGGAAAATATCCGCTACTTTCGAAACTTCAAGGAAATCTGTGAAAAATTTTTAGAAAGCCTTGCCCCTGTTCCACAATCGATCACGCATTACAGCAGCCTGATCGACCAGAAAGAAAAAGCGGCCTACTGGCAGATGACGGTCGAATACGGGCGCAGAAATATGCAGATGCAGATCGAATGGGCACAGGACTGTATCGAACGATTGGAGAAAATGAGATGAAAATTTTAGTCATCAACGGAAGCCCGAAAGGCAGCAATAGCAATACCTACCGTCTTACCAGCGCATTTTTGGACGGTATGCGCGAGGGACTGAAAGAAACGGATCCGCAAATAGAGGTCAAAGAACTTGCCGTAAACAGCCTTACAGTCAAACCCTGCCTCGGCTGCTTTTCCTGCTGGAACCGCACGCCCGGCCAGTGCTGTATTTCGGACGATATGTCCCATATGATACAAACGCTGCTTTGGGCGGATGTCATAATCTGGAGCTTCCCGCTCTATTACTTTACCGTTCCCGGCCCCCTGAAAAACCTGATCGACCGCCAGCTGCCAATGCTGCTTCCTTTTATGGCGGAAAATGAAACCGGTACGACCGGAAACGGCAGCCATCCCCAAAGATACCGCCGGGACCACCAAAAAACCGTCGTAATATCCACCTGCGGATTCTATACCGCGCAGGGAAACTATGACGGCGTATACAGCCTTTTCGACCATACGTGCGGACGCGGCAACTACACAGCCATTTTCTGCGGACAAGGCGAACTATTCCGCGTTCCGGAAGTCTCCGGCCGCACGGACGAATACCTTTCCTATGTCAGGCAGGCCGGACAGGAATATATCGCAGGCGGCATTTCGCAAAAGACACAAACCGCTCTGAACCAGCTTTTGTTTCCAAAAGAAACCTTTGAAGCCTGGGCGGACGCAAGCTGGGGAATCCATCCGGATACGAGTGAAAAGGAATCGGACGCCCTGATTTTTACCAGGCAGATGGCCGCCCTTTATCGCAAGGAAAATTATCCGGGAAAAGACCTTGTTTTGGAAATGTACTACACAGATGTCGGCGAATGCTACCAGATTTTGCTTTCCAAAGACGGCAGCCAAGTCTATACCGACGGTTCCCTGCCCGCAACTACCAGAATTGAAACCCCCGTAACCCTATGGCGCTCGATTGCTGCCGGAAAAATACGCGGAGATGAAGCTTTGATGAAACATCTTTACAAAGTAACAGGTGATTTCCAGTTTATGTTACATTGGGATACCTATTTCGGCAGTCCTACGCCCCGCACAGCAAAAAGCAGCCATGCAGGCGGCGAAGAAAAGACAACGAACATGTGTATTCTGCTTCTTCCATGGATGGCACTATGGACGGCTGTCCCCATCAGCCGATACTGGGGAAGCTTCGCGTGCATCGGAATTTGCGCACTGCTTCCCCTGCTTTTTTACCGGAACCGGAAAACACCGTATGAAATTTTAACCAACCCCCTCGTCACCGGCATCTCGCTTGCCCTTGCCGCCGGCGCCCAAGAACGGCAAATGCTGCCTTTTTCCTATCTCGTTTTTGGCTCAATGTGGACCGTTAGCTGTTTTTTCAAAATCCCTCTGACCGCAAACTACTCCATGAATCACTACGGCGGGGAAGATGCATACAGCAATCCTCTTTTTATTAAAACGAACCGCATTTTAACATTGTTATGGGGGCTTTTCTACATATCCGCATCGGCAGTAACCTACCTGCTTATGGGAACCTCCCTGCGCGGCCTTACTGGCATATTCCAATGCACGCTGCCAATTTTCCTTGGCATTTTTACAGCCTGGTTCCAAAAATGGTATCCCGCCAAAGTAGCAGGCGGCGCATAAATACCAGTACAAGCAGGACTCTGCGGTTTCGTTCGCCGCAGCATTGAACGGTTCTTTCAAAACAGCCTTTCATGTTATCTATATAAACGGCGTAAAATTTCAGCACAATATCATTTGTTTCTGGCCCG
>CAJUIH010000162.1 GCA_910586045.1 uncultured Eubacterium sp. | reverse complement strand
TATAATTGTTTTTGATTGTTTTAGGATTATTCTGTCACCGCTCTATTTCACGGATCAGGTTCACCATTTCGATTGCGCCAAGCGCACAGTCATACCCTTTATTGCCCGCCTTTGTCCCGGCACGTTCGATCGCCTGCTCTATATTTTCTGTCGTAAGTACGCCGAACATCACTGGAATATCGCTCGCAAGCGATACGGAAGCTATCCCTTTGGATACCTCATTGCATACATAATCGTAATGGCTTGTGCTGCCGCGGATTACGGCGCCAAGGCAGATCACTGCGTCATATTTTCCGCTTTTTGCCATTTTGGACGCGATCAGCGGTATTTCAAATGCTCCGGGAACCCATGCCACCTCGATATCTTCTTCTTTAACTTCATGCCGTACCAGCCCGTCGATTGCGCCGCTTAACAGCTTTGCGGTAATAAACTCATTAAAACGAGCCGCTACAATACCGATTTTTATTTCTTTTGCTACCAGTTTTCCTTCTAATGTTTTCATGATTTTTCCTTTCCTGTTTTTGTCCCCTGCTTAAAATTCCATCATATGCCCCATCCGTTCCTGTTTGGTCTTCAGATAAAACAAATCGTACGGCGTCGCATGCATCTGGATCGGTACCCGTTTTGTAATTTCCAGCCCAAATTCGGAAAGCTGGTATACTTTATCCGGATTATTCGTCAAAAGGCGCATATTTTTTACGCCGAGATCCCTTAGAATCTGCGCGCCGATATAGTATTCCCGCTCATCGCCCGCAAACCCAAGCGCCAAGTTTGCGTCCAGCGTATCCATCCCCTTTTCCTGAAGTTCGTAGGCACGCAGTTTATTAATCAGCCCGATTCCACGGCCTTCCTGACGCATATACAGTAAGATCCCGCGGCCCTCTTTTTCAATCTGCGCCATTGCGGCCGCAAGCTGCTGCCCGCAGTCACACCGCAGGGAACCAAATGCGTCTCCGGTCAGGCATTCCGAATGAACACGGCACAACACGTCTTTGCCGTCTCCAATCTCCCCTTTTACAAGCGCCACATGGTGTTCCCCATTTAACCGGTTTACATAGCCGTACGCTGTAAAATTGCCGTACTTGGTCGGCATATCGTTCTTTGTCACACGGTCTACCAGCTTTTCATGATGTTTGCGGTAATTCTGCAGATCCTCAATCGTAATAAACTTCAGATTCCACTCCTTAGCCAGCTCCATCAGTTCCGGGGTACGCATCATCGTACCGTCTTCCCGCATAATCTCACAGCACAGCCCGCATTCCTTTAATCCTGCCAGACGGCATAAATCCACGGTTGCTTCCGTATGTCCGTTGCGTTCCAGTACCCCGTTTTCTTTTGCGAGCAGCGGGAACATATGTCCCGGCCTGCGGAAATCCTCCGGCTTTGCGTCGTCGTCCACGCATTTCATGGCGGTCATGGAACGCTCCGCGGCCGAAATACCCGTTGTAGTCTCCGCGCTGTCGATCGAAACGGTAAACGCCGTCTCATGGCTCTCGGTATTGATGTCTACCATCTGCGGAATTTTTAGTTTTTTCACATAGGCTTGCGACATCGGCATGCAGATCAGCCCTTTGCCGTGCGTGGCCATAAAATTAATATTGGCTGTCGTTGCAAACTGCGCCGCACAGATAAAATCCCCTTCATTTTCCCTGTCCTGGTCGTCTGTTACCAGTATGAGTCTGCCATTGCGCAAATCTTCCAGCGCTTCTTCCACTGTATCAAACTGATTCATCATTCTGCATCTCCTTTTATTCTTAAAAGCCGTATTCGGCCAAAAACTCTTTCGTAATCGGACGGGTACGCGCCGGCTCTTTGGCCGGTTGAAACAGCCGTTCGACATACTTTCCGATTACATCATTTTCCAAATTCACCAGGTCGCCCTCTCTGCGTTCCGCTAAAACGGTCATCCGCACGGTATGCGGAATCGCGGATATGGAAAACGAACCGGACGCAACGCGTGCGACTGTTAGACTGATTCCGTCAATCGCAACCGATCCTTTTTCTACAATATAATGCAAAATCTCCGGCGAAGCCTCGATCGTATACCAAACCGCCGTATCGTCCCTTTTTACTTCGGCAACCGTACCGACCCCGTCCACATGCCCGGCTACGATATGGCCCCCAAACCGGCCGTTTGCCGGCATCGCCCGCTCCAGGTTCACATGACTGCCGCTGCAAAGCTTTCTTAAAGCGGAACGGTTTAACGTTTCGTGCATAACGTCCGCCTGAAATCCTGTCTGGTCAAAAGCGGTCACGGTCAGACAGACACCGTTTACGGCGATGCTGTCTCCGATTTTTAAATCCGTAAGAACCGTCTGTGCCCGTATATCCAGTACCGCGGAATGACGCCCTCTTCGTATCCCGTTTACCGTACCGATTTCTTCCACTATCCCTGTAAACACTACCATACCTCCGCTTTTAGCTATTCCCGCCTGTTTTCCGCAGCCCGCCGCGGCTGCACCATACTTTCAATCAAATAGTCCCCGTCCAGCGGTATCACCGTGCTTTGGCCCAGCAAAACCGCCTCTTTGGGAGACGCAAATCCGATTCCCTCTACCGGCGTTTTCGCGGCTTCTCCGCCAAATAGCTTCGGGGCCAGATAGGCCTGCACTTTTTGTACAATCCCCTCCTGCAGCGCGGACCAGTTTAAGGTACCGCCGCCCTCCAGCAAAACGCTGTCGATCTCTTCCCTGCCCAGCCGTTCCATCAGTGCCGCAAGGCTGATGCGCCCATTGACAGCGTTTTTTTGATCCCCTGCCTGGTCCACCACCAAAATCCGGCACCCGGCTTCCAAATACGGACGGTGTTTTTCTTCCTGCGTACAGCAGGTCGCAATCCACGTCGGCGCCTGTGAAGCCGTCGCCACAACCTGCGCCGTAAGCGGCGTGCGCAGGGTAGAATCGCAAATAATCCGCACCGGGTTCCTCCCGCCCGCAATCCTGCACGTCAGCAGCGGATCGTCGGCAAGTACCGTCCCGACCCCCGCCATAATCGCACGATAACGGGAACGCTGCTGCTGCACATGCCGCCTTGCTGCCTCTCCGGTAATCCACTTGGAAGCCCCGGTATACGCGGCAATTTTTCCATCCATCGTCATTGCGTATTTCATAACAACAAACGGACGTCTTGTCTGTATATAATGGAAAAACACCTCATTGAGCCGTTCACAGTCTTCTTCCAAAACATGTTCGGTCACCGAAATACCGTGTTCTTTTAAAATCCGGATCCCCTTTCCGGCAACCAGCGGATTCGGATCGCAAGAACCTACCACTACACGGCTTATGCCCGCGTCGATCACCGCATCCACGCAGGGCGGCTGTTTCCCATGATGGCAGCAAGGCTCCAATGTCACATACATAACCGCGCCTTCCGGCGGCTCTGTACAGGCAGCCAGCGCATTGCGCTCCGCATGCGGCTGCCCATAACGTTCATGGAAGCCTTTTCCGATGATTTTGCCGTCTTTTACAATCACAGCTCCAACCATCGGATTCGGCGACACCCATCCGGCTCCCTGCGCGGCAAGTTCCAGCGCCATCCGCATATAATCCTGATCGTTCAAAAACCCCACCTCCCAAGCATCAAACCAAGTCCATCGCCAACTGTGGCCGGACAGCATCCGGCAGCAAACAGCAGAGCAAAAAAATAAGCCTGGAACACAAATTCCAAGGCTGTTTTTCCTATAAACCGCACGGCCGCCCCAATCTGCCAATATCAGACTAACTCTGCTGCCGTCGTTTCTATTTTTATTCTCATCTTCTCTCATCCAGACTGTACTGTCGGCTTCGGAATCACACCGAATCATGCCTTTCGGCTCGTGGGCTTTACCACCGGTAGGGAATTTCACCCTGCCCTGAAGAATTTATGCTGTTGTGATAGTTATTATAACGCATTGTAAATGATTATGCAAGGCTTTTTTGCGGGATTCGGCAGGCTTTTCATTTTATAAGCCGTTATAATCCTACATAAAGTTTTGTGCAATTGGTGTATTTTGGTGTAACTGTTCCAACTTATCCATCTCCCTTTTTACTCTGCCCAAATCAACATGGTTATAAACACGCATAGTCGTTCTTATATCAGTATGGCCCATGATATATTGCAAAACTTTAATGTCACATCCAGATTCCGCCAGTCTACAACAACATGTATGTCTTAAAATATGGGAACTTATACTCGGAAGCTGAATCTCCCTTTCCTGATTCATTGATACAATTGCCCGCATCATTCTGCGAATACTATTATGTCCCATGCACCTACCTGTAACATGCGATATAAAGACAAAATTTTTGTATCCATCCACTTCAAAATCTAAATCCTTATCCATTTTGAACCACTCTCTGCGTTGTGCAAGGAACATTTTATACATATCATCTGTCATAGGTATCATCCTTTTTCCAGCATTGGTTTTATATAGACGGCGTAAAATTTCAGCACAATATCATTTGTTTCTGGCCCGCCGTTTATCGGGT
>CAJUIH010000161.1 GCA_910586045.1 uncultured Eubacterium sp. | reverse complement strand
CGGCGCAGGGATCACACAAAATGCCGCTTTCAGGGAGAGCTGTCGATTGATTATAAGGCGAAGACCGTGCAGATAAACACGGATTATCTGGAACTGACAAGGTTCGAATATGGAATTATTGAATTTTTGACGATGCATCCGGGAATGGTTTTTGATAAAGACCGGATTTATGAGAAAATCTGCGGATATGATGCGGCAGGCGACAGCAGGGTCATTACAGAACTTATCCGCCGGATTCGAAAAAAGTTCCAGCAATATACACAAACCGAATATATTGAAACGATATGGGGGATGGGATACCGATGGATCAAATAAGAAACCTTTCCTTGCGGAAAACTATTTTTTTCTATATGGCGGCGGCCTTGTTTTGCAGTTTTCTTCTCTCTGCAGTCCTTGCCAGAATGGCCAAGCAGACACAGATGCAGATCTGGTGGCATTATGTGGATGAAGAAGCATATTACGAAGCAGTAGAAAAAGAAGGATCTAGTTATATAGCGGATCTTCCAAGACCGGATCCTTATGAGATGACCCATGCTGATCATTTTGTGTCAGAACTTTGTGATTTTTTACAAACCTATGCTATATTGCTCTTGTCTATGGCCGGAAGCTGCGGGGCGGTTTTCCTCTTTTACCAGAACAAATTAAGAAAGCCGATGGAAGAACTGGCACAGGCGTCAAAAATGATTGCTGCGAATCATTTGGATTTTAGCATTTCCTATCAGAATCAGGACGAGATGGGCCGTCTTTGCAGGGAGTTTGAGCGGATGCGGGAGCAGCTTTCCCAAAATAATAAGCTCTTATGGCAGACGGTTGAGGAGGAAAAGATGCTGCAGGCTGCTATTGCGCACGATATCCGCGCTCCATTGACTGTTTTGAAAGGGTATCAGGAAATGCTGATGGAATATCTGCCGAGTGAAGACCTCGATGTGGGACAGGCAATGGAAATGCTGTCAGAAAGCGGGCATCAGATAGAACGCATGGATGATTTTATCGAAGCAATGCGCAAATTAAGCAGTTTAGAAAACCGCAAGCCGACCCCAAGGATGATTACTGTCCGAGAATTAGAAAAGGATATCCAGGCAGAACTTTCCATTTTAGAAAAAGAGTATGGGAAACAATGTGTGTTGCAGGCGGCAGAATCAGAGGGAACGTTTTACGGGGATCCGGAAATTATGTTGGAGGTAATGGAAAATCTTGTGTCAAATGCCTTGCGTTATGGGAAACAGCAAATCACAATTATGGTAAAGGCCAATCATGCGGAGTTAAGGATCTGTGTCAGGGATGACGGCGACGGCTTTCGGGAAGATGCGGAAAAAATTACGGAAGCGTTTTATGGGCAAAATGTGAAAGACAGCCTGAAACATGCGGGATTGGGAATGTATATCAGCAGGCTGTAGTGCGAAAAGCATGGCGGAAAATTAATTTTGGAAAATGATGAACAAAACGGGGCTGTAGTGACAGCCATATTTCGTCGGATTGCGTAAGTAATCCGGCGTTTTTCCTTTTATTGCCGTTTATTGTTTTTGATTGTCTTTCTGTTGTGATTTTTCCATTACAATAAGAACCACTAAGGAGGTAAAATTATGTGGTCAATTTTAAAAAGAGAGGTAAAAATTTATAGGAAAAACCCTCTGTTCTGGCTAGGAATCGCAATTGGCGTTTTCCTGGTATATCACGATGTAAATCCCTATCTGCAGATCCATTATCTTACAGAAAGGGAAACGGTTGCGAATGACTGTCCGCCAACCGCCCGGGATGGGGATGTTTTTGATGGTTATGTGCCGACAAGCAAAAAGCTAAGGCGGGAAATGTGGGAAGAACGGATTATGGAAATCCTGATTTCCAAATTCGATATGGACCACACGGGGGCGCAATCCGTAATGGATGAAATAAAAGAAATGGACCTTATGGCAGCCTGCACCTATTTGGAAAAAGATGGATACTATGATGCGTATTATGAGTATGCGAATACGGCCTGCCATAAAGGAACCCGTGAAGAAATCAATGCTTATATTGCAAAAAAACTGGAAAACAAAACATTTTCGTACTATTTTTCCAGAAAATTTGCCGATTTCGCAGGACTGTTTATGGGATTTTTCGCAACTGTTTTCTTATCTATTTTATTTATACAGGATACGAAGCCAACTACCTATGAGCTGCTTCATACAAAGTCTGTCAGCGCGGGAAAATATCTGTCAGGCAAAGTCGCCGGAGGTTTTACCGTCTGTCTGGCCGCACTCGCAGCCCTAAACCTGATATTCTTTGGTATTTGCCTTGCGGCAACGAAAAACACCGGATTTGAAGTCCGTCTGGCAGACTTTTTATTGGCAACCTGTTTTTATATCCTGCCAAATATGCTGATGATTGTAAGTATTTATAGCCTGATTTCATTACTATTGAAAAGCCCGCTGCCGGCAGTACCGCTTTTGCTCCTTTATATCTTATATTCCAATACAGGAAGCAGGAATACGCAAGGCATCTATGGATATTACGGCAAACCATTAGCAATTATGGTATGGTTCCCGGGAGGCTTTTTCGATACTGCCCCGCCGCCAATGGTATGGCTGAATCAGAGCTTCCTCCTCTTAGCCGCCCTATGCATCCTCTTTCTCTCGATACAGATCTGGAAAAGGAGGCGGGTATATTGACGCGTGAAATAAAAATCGCCTTATCTTTTCAGAAACAGGCTTATGCCGTATTTTTTGCCGTGATTTTAAGCCTCGTCAAAAGGGTGACGGATTCGAATGAAATCGGGGTTGCATTAGAGGCTCCAATGGCAATCCTTGCTTTCACATTTTATGCGGATACCTATACACAGGAAATTACCAGCAAGCGGTCAGAAATCTGGAGGCTCTACCCCATGAAACAGAAAATGCATTCTATTTACAGAAGGATTGTGATACAGGAAATGTTTTTATTAGCCATTGCGGCCGTTTCCTATGGATTGTTTTTTCTGTTCCAAAATCCGGATATCAATGAAATGGGGCAAAGCGGTTTTACAAATGCAAAATACCAGTTCGTTGTCTATTTTGCCTCGGTCGCTGTTACGCTAGTCTTCTGGGGGCTTTTCGCAAATCTTTTTTCCTGCCTGTTTCGGAATATGTGGATGGGAATCGGAGGCTGCCTGCTGCTGTGGATGCTTACCAATTCCAGCATCGGTGACAGACAGTTCGGCTGCTGGAACTTATTTTCCTATACGTTTCGAAAGTTCGGAAACAGCAGCGATTTAAGCTGGATCTGCGGGAAAGTTGTTTGTATTTGTATCGCAATCATGGCAGTGGCGGCATTGCCTAAAATCATTGAGAAAAGAGGTTGAGACGATGGGAATTAAAATCAAGGATTTAACAGTATCATTCAAGAATAACGTAACCGCGGTCAATCATGCAGATTTGGAAATCCCAAAGGGAATCTTTGGCCTGCTGGGTGAAAATGGGGCGGGAAAAACAACGCTCATGCGGGTGCTTACAACGGTATTGCCGCCAGCCAGCGGTACCGTAACCATAGATGGAATCCTTTACAGTAAGGGGAATTTTGAAAAAATACGAAAAAAAATAGGATACCTGCCGCAGGAGATTGAACTCTATCCAAGCCTGTCCGTACAAGAATGTTTGGAATATATGGGGGACTTATCCGGCATACCAAAACAAATATATAAAGAACGCATACCATACTATCTTGAAAAAACAGGCCTTGCAAAACAGCGCAAAAAGAAAATGAAACAATTGTCAGGCGGCATGAAACGAAGGGTTGGACTTATTCAGGCGCTTTTACATGAGCCGGAATTTTTAATTGTTGATGAACCGACAACCGGATTAGACCCCGAAGAACGGATCCGTACCGAAACCTGTTGGTTGAATTTTCCGAAAACCGTACCGTTTTGTTTTCGACCCATGTAGTCGAAGATTTGACAGCTACCTGCAATCAGCTTGCCGTTATGAAAAAAGGCAAATTTCTCTATGCGGGAAACAGGAAAGAGTTGTTAGAACAGGCAAAAGGCCATATTTGGATTTGTAAAACAAACGATGAAGCGGCGGCAAGGGAATTGGAAAAACAATACCATATTTCATCAAAGCAGTTTGTGGGCGACGGATTACAAATTAAATTCATCAGTGAAGTGCCGCCCCAAATGGAATGCAGGCCTTGTGAGGTAACGCTTGAGGATGCTTATATTTATATTACGAACTTCTATATTCCCTAAATCAAACTGAAAACCCCCGCGGATACCTGCTAAACAGTGTCTGCGGGATACAAAATCAGCGATCCGGCGATCATAACTATTTTCGCACCGATTCCGCATATCTGCCCCTTTACTTGTGTCAAGTTAAATCCCATTCATTTTTGTTCATTCCTTTCGCAAGCGGTATATCCTTGTCTTTCTTTTGGAGCAGTTATCCCCCACCTATCCCCTGTTTTATTAATTGCACTTTCATTCTACATATCTTTCTTCTATAAATATTTTTTCCTGCATATTATGAGAATTCTCCTTATGTTTTTCTGCAAAGAATGATCCCCATAAGTAGCAGCACTGGAAAAATAATACCTGCCAAAATTCCCATCTTTAGGTTATCCC
>CAJUIH010000160.1 GCA_910586045.1 uncultured Eubacterium sp. | reverse complement strand
GCAAACAGGTCAAGCCCCTCCCGCAGGAGCCGTTCGCGGTTCTTTTCAAGGTCGGATACAAGCTTCGCATATTCATCATAGAGGTTCTCCAGCATATCCTGCTGGTCTGAGATATAGCGGTCGTATTCCGTGTCTTTTAATTCATCTTCCGCGTCTTTTAACTGTGCCTGTAGCTTTTGTATGCGTGCGGCTGTTTCATTGGATGTGTCGCCGTTAAGGGCGGCAATCTGTTTTCTAAGGGAGTTGATATTGTCTGTCTGGTTTTTGATATTTTTGGAGTACTCATATAAATCTTTTTCCAGATCCAATGCCTTTTCTTTCTGGTCTATCAACATCCGCAAATAGTCGAGTTCCGACTGGTATTTCTGCTTCATCATGTCCACGATCTTTGACTCGTAGTCATAGACATGTTTGATCTCATCCTGGTAGGAAGCGTAGAAGTCCTTGATCTGCTGCTTTAGTTCGGCAACGGATGCGTATTCCCGCTGGATCCCGTTTGCGTCGATAAAGGAAAGCGTCCCGTTGTCTAATGCGCCCTGCATGGATTTGATTTCCTTGTGGAACGATTCCGCCGCATCCTGGCAGATGTTTAACTGCGATACGTATAATGACAGCACTGCAAGCCCGTCTTCAGTAACCGTCCCAAGGTCTGCATCCGTCAGGTTGTCCCCAAGGAGCGTGACAAGCAGGTCTGCTTCTTCCGTTATGTCATGGAAAGCATCTATCATGCCGTTTTGGATCGTATTGGCAATTTCATTGATGGTATCCTTATATTCCTTGACTGCGGCAAGGGAATCCGCCTGTGCGTTTTGGACGGCCTGTATTGCGTCCTGGCACTCGTACCATGCGCCAGAATGCATCTGCACGTCTTTCAGTTGTTCTTTAAGGCTTGCTTCCTCCTCTTTTAATCTGCCAAGCGACTCATTTTCAAATGCGATCTTGCTGTTGTAGTAGGAAGCATCCACAAGCATCCCTGACGCGGTTACTTTCTTTATTTCATTGTCAAGGTCTGCTATATTGTTGTCAATAAGGGACATCATTCGTTCGTATTCGCTTCTTACATTGTCAAATACTGCCTTGTAGGACTCCGCAAGTTTGGACTGTAGTTCCGCATCCAGCCGTTCTTGTTCCTGCGGGTCGTCAAAAGAAGCCTTTCGCATGTTGAGATAGTAGTACTTCATTTGGCTGCGCCTGTGTGCTTCATTTATATTTTTATCTGCGGCGGACGTGGCGTTGTCCCCGAGCTGCTGGTAGTATTCCATCTTTGCGGCGTGTTCTTCTGCAAGGTTGCGGTACTGCTGTTTGATGTTGTCGTTTGTCTTTTTACGCCATTCCGCTTCCAGCCTTGCAGCTTCAACATTGTCCTTGTTAAGCCTCGCGATCTCGATTAGGTGTTTGTATTGTGTAACAAGCAGGTTGTTGTCCTGTTTTAAATACTTGTTCTTGTTTTTAGCGGAAACCTCGTTTTCCATAAACGCGTCATTGCGGTCGATCTTGCTTTGCGCGCGGTCGGAGATATTCTGGTGTTCCTGTATTTTGTTTTCCCGTTCCGCCTGTATTTTCTCCTGTTTTGAGACAGAAAAGTTTGTGGAGGCAGTGTCCAGCCATTCCAAAGAACGGTTGTAGGCATCCAACTGGTAAAAGGCATCTTTGTCCAGTTTTTCAACCTTGTCCAGGATGCTTTCCGGGATCTCCTTTTTTGCCTTTACAAGCTTGATAATCTTATCTTTTAATGTTTTGGAAAGCTGTTTGGAGTGCTTTACCGCCTTGTTTGCAGAATGCCTGTCCGCATTAAATTCGGCAGCGGTATCCTTGTATTCCTGTTTGTATGCCTTATATTCTGACACAGACTGCTTCGTCTGTAACCGGAGGTTTTTATTCTTTTCCGATACGGTAAGCGCGTTGGAACCTTTCGCATCCAAAACCTGTGAATCGCGGGAAACCCATTCACGTTTTTTCGAATAAAAATCACTGATGTTCTGGTAGCGGCTGTCGGTAATTTCGGCTAGTTTCTGCTGCATCTCCGCTTCCAGGCGAGCCATTTCCACCAGGTCGTTCTGGATCCTTGCTATGTCTGTAAGGTGCTTGTACTGCGTCCGGATCAGGGAGACGTTGTCCTTTAAATATTTATTCTTTTTCTTTGGGGAATCCGCATTTTCGCCATACAGTTCATTCCGGCCAATTTTGGCAGACGCACGGTCGGCAATATTCTGGTGTTTTTCTATCTTCTTTTCCTGGCGCAGGGCTGTCTCCGCCTGCTGCTGTTTCTGGAGTTCGAACCTTGCGTTGTCCAGCGCTTCCCTAAACTGCCAGTTCTTTTCCGCCGCATCATTGTAATCCACGCACAGGTTATAAATATCCTCCGGAAGCTGCGTCATAATGTCCGTCGGTATCGGTTTGCGGTTTTTGATGCAAGACATTGCCCGTTTTAAGTCAGGGCCGGAAAGCCCGTTTTTGTCCTTTTTGAACACCTTTGTTAATTTATTCCCGCGCTTCCTTACCGTCCCAAGCGACTTCCCGTAAGTTTTCGATGTGGAGCCGTATGCCGTCCGGTATTGTTTTGTCTTTGCCCGTTCCGCTTTCAATATCTGGCTGGTCAGTTCGTTGTACTTGCGTACAGAATTGGAAGCCGATCCAGCCGTCTTTGCGTACCTGCTGTGTTCATAGACCGTATCGTTATATTCCGTGCATTGTTCGTAAAGGTTTCCGTCTGCAATTTTACCAAGTATCTTTGCCGGGATGGATTTTCCGGACTTCATCAGCCTGTTTATTTCATCCAGTTCCGTTTTAGAAAGCCCGGATGCTGTCTTCTGCGCCTTTGTACGCAGGTTCTTACGGACGTTCCCCCTTGCTTTTTTCAAGTCTTTCTGCGTGGATTTGTATTTGTCCCTGCTTACAATGACCGCACCAAGGTTGTCCCGCTTGGAGTTGATAATGTCAATTCTTGTATCCAGGGTTTCAACATTTTTATCCCGCTTTTCAGCCGGAATCTGTGCCATCGTCTTATACAGTTCGCGCAGGTCACTGTTTAACTCGTCAATCTTGTCACGGCAGGACTTCATCTTTTCGTACCATTCCTGGTATGACTTGATGGCCTCCTTCAGCTTTTCATTTGTGATTACCTCGATATCGAAGGAACCCTCGCGGACAAGCTTCTGGTATTTTGCAAGCGTGTCAGGATCAATACCCGGAACGACTTTTGTGTAGGTCTTTGTGGTTGTGGATGGGGTATAAGCGGAAGATGTTGCAGACGAAGGGTTTACTGACGGATAGCGTTTTGCTCCAATAAAGTCATTCCGGGAGGAAAGGGATGCTATAGAGACGTTCTGCCCTGTCCTTGGAGAATGTATATACTGTCCATTTCCAGCATAAATGCCCACATGCTCTGGATTTCCGGTAATGTCCCCTTTTGACCCTTTAAAGAATATAATGTCGCCCGGCTGGAGGTTTTCGCGGCTGACATGCACGCTGTTTTTATCGGCGTACTGCGTGCCGGTGTAGTGCGCCATGTTAACGCCGAATTTCCTATAAATTTCCATTACAAAGCCGGAGCAGTCCGCACCTTCCGTCAGACTTTCTCCGCCCCATACATAAGGAAGCTTCCCGACATACTTCATTGCCTCTGCCACAACATCAGCCGCCGTGGACGATGCCAGTTCAGGGAGTGAACCGGATACGGAACTTTCAACCGTCTCCGTAACCGTTTCCGTTGTCTCTTTTGCAGCATCGGCAGAGAACTTCTGCGCATATTCCGCATACCGCTTCATCGCCTTGTATTCCGCTTCCAGCGCTTTTGTGGTTGCTTCGATTGCTTTCTGCGTCTGTTTCCTTTTCTCACCGAAGGATAACATTTCATCTATCTTGCTTGTCGCCTTGGAAGCCGCTTCGGTCAGGTTGTCAAGCTTGATCGCAATCCCGTCGATGATTTCCTCAGTTACCTCGGCTTCCTTATTTGCGTCTTTTGCGGCCTTTTCTGCATCTTTTGCCGCTTTCTCCGCATCCTTTGCAAGCTGTTCCCGTGTGTCCCTGGTTGCCGTACCGCCTGTGTAGTCTACATGGAACTCTGGAATCTCAAGCTGTTTACGCAGGTTTTTCTCTATATTAGCAATGGTTTCGCTGATGTTGTTGCGTGCATTGCTATCCTTTTTCTTGTTTTCCGTATAATTGTTATACAGACCGGACTCCCTGACCACTTTTGATTTCGCCGCCATCTTCTCAAGCATGGTGCCAAATCCGGTTTTTACAGCATTCCCAACAAAATCATTCGGTTTAGCAAGGCTTAAATCTGCCATGGAATTTTTCAGGTCGTCAATCTGCTGTTTGGTAGCCCCGGCATGTGCGGCAAGGCTCAAGAGGTTGTCACAATCTGCCTGCGTGTTGAGCTGCATCTGGTTAAGCTTAAATTTTTCCAGTGCAAGGTTCGCAAGGTACCTGGCAACCTCCTCGGAAGTTTCCCCCTCCTTGATCAGGGCATTAATCTCCTCATACGTTGCTTCCGTGAGGTCGTCACACCCATGCGCCGTTGCATATTTCTGTGCTTCCAGCATACGCTCATTATTAAAAAGCGCCTGTTCCACAATAGCGGCGGCATTGGAAACGCCCATCTGCTCCAGCATAGCGATTGTCCCAGCCTT
>CAJUIH010000159.1 GCA_910586045.1 uncultured Eubacterium sp. | reverse complement strand
CTGATGCTGTATGCATTTCGATGGCCGATAGAAGTTAGTTGCTGCGAACAGAAAAGATTGCAATACTTACCGCAAAGGAAACCGGGAGCACAATGAGAAGAAGAAACAACAGGCATTTAATTCCACAATCTACATCATAATTAGAAAAAGCGGCTCTTCCAACCTGTCGCTTAAAGTCAAAATCAGAAAAAAGGTTGCTCTGAAAATCTTTGAATATAAAAGCAGCCATAAATGAAAAATAGAATGCAATTGGCATATATGATTTCATGCTTTTTCTTTTCTCTTTCATTCTATGTCACCACGATCTTTCCTTTGTAATGCTATCGTATTCATTCTCTTTATCCTCCTGGTCATGATAAATATCCTTTCCCCCGTTATCCAATTCGACGCCCTTACTTACATGCTAACAAGAATCATATCTTTTTCATAAATAAAATCATGGGCTATATATTCTGATATTACAAACATATCTCCTTTGGAAAACTGATATTCTTCCGCCTTTTTTCCTTTTCGTACCCTTACCCGGCATTTTCCATCTACAATAAAAAACAACTCCCTGTTTTGCTTATGATAGTGCCCGCCTCGAACCATATTTGCTTTTGAAGAAATTATATTAACCTGCTGCCAACCCTCATGCACCAATTGCACCAGCCTGCCCCTATCATCTTCATATATAAAATCCGGTGTAATTATCTCTATCATTTATTCCCCTTCCCATATACTCCTTAACGATCCCAAAATTCATTTTCAACCATTGCACAGACCGCATGATAGACGGATGTATGCATATCCTGTATATCCGGTGTATGCATGGACGGCACCCGGATCAAACAATCCGCCAGACTCTCCAGCTTTCCGCCCTGCTGTCCGGTAAGGCCAATCAGCTTCATGCCCCTAACCTTTGCCATAACCCCCGCATACAGTACGTCCTTGGCATTTCCTGATGTGCTGATTCCCAACAGGACGTCGCCTGGCACGCCCAGCGCATTGACCTGCTGCGCAAATTATTGTTTCTTTCATTACAGACATGGAAAGCAACGTATGAAGGGTATCTCCAACCTCACAAGTATGCACGCCTCCAATGTTATAATATTCGCCCGCAACAAGATCAACTGTAACCAGCATATAGTACGCCCTTACTGCATCACGGACGTGCGCATACGTACGCAGGGACTTCTTCCACACAATTTTCCTTTCTATTTTGCTGTATACGATGGAATTTCTATGATCAAAAAATCTTGACAGATGGGAGGCCGTCTCTGTCCCACCGCCAAAAAAGGAAATCCGAAACGGTGTCTGTGTGATAACCATGATCTTCTGTATCGTTCCTTTCGATTATGAAATCCAGGCTGATTCAGTGCTATTTAAAACTCAAATACCAATGTATGGTTTTTCCAATCCCTGTCTCAATATCCGTAAATGAAAATTCCGGCATCAGGCTGCGAAAGAGGTTGTTATTCAATACTTTCTTCTTTGTCCCAACAGGTTTTTGCGGATCCCAATGAATCTGAATCTGTCCACAATCCATATACTTGCGTATCAGTAATACTACTTCTTTAATACTTACTCCTGCCGCCGTCGCGACATTAACGATTCTTTGATTAAACAAGTCGGCGGAAAGGCTTTGATACAGCAGTTCGATCAGATCATCAATATAGACAAAATCCCTTTCCTGGCTGCCGTCTCCCCAAACAGTAATCGCTCCTGTCTCATTGAATAACGCATCATCAAATTTTTGAACTGTCGCCGGAATAAAATGTGTATTTTTTTCACCAAAATGGTCTCCCGGCCCTTATAAATTTGGCGGTACAAGATAAACTCATTGCATACGGTCCTGGCTTTCCAAATGTTCCAACATTACCCGCTTACAGGTTCCATATGTATTTTCCGAGCGGTTTTAGTTGTGGTGTTGATTTATTAATATTTTACAATTTTTTGATAGCTGTTGCAAAAAAAAGAAAAATAGTATAGAATACTTTTGGATAATATTTTACTATAAAATGTTGTGTATAAGAATTAAATTAGAAATCAAAAAAGTGTAAAACCGGTAGTAGTACGCAGGTTTTACACTTTTTATGATTCATTCCAGAACGGAAAAAGAAATAAGGAACTGTGCAGAAATAACTTATGCAAGTTCTAATTTATTGCGAAACAATAGTATTAACTTTCCTTGAATAATCCGAAAACAATTTCATTTTACGTTTCTACAAGCATGATCCGTTCTGTCTCTGTATATTCATTCTCTGTATATCCATATGACAAGATCTGTTCCCTGGCCGCGCCTGCACGGATCATTCTTTCTATAGCGGCAAAGCGTTCTTTTTTTATTCCCTGTTCTATTCCTTGTTCGATTCCCTGTTCTATTCCTTGTTCGATTCCCTGTTCGATCCCTTGTTCGATTCCTTGTTCGATCCCCTGTTCGATTCCCTGTTCAATCCCTGCTTTCATACCGTTTTTGGTCGCTTCTTCTTTGATCGCTTCCGATAAATTGCACATGATCTGCATCCTCCTTTCCAGTTCTACCGACATTGTCATTTTAAAATCCTTTTCCAGCATCCGCTTTTTTTCTTCGGCCGTAATCTCTCCGAACAATACTTCCAGCATAGCAATCAGTTCATGCCGGGAAGTTTTCCCTTCTTTCCCACTCTGGATATGGACTATGACCGCTTTCATCAAATCCATTCCGTACCCGCTGGATTTTTTTCCGAATACAGATTTGCGGCAAAGCCCGATTTCTTCTATGGAGCCCTCGGAACCCCCATCTTCCACGCCGTCCATACAGATCCAGATACTGCGGACCCGCTTTAAGCTGTCAAAATCACTGTGGTAAAACTCGGTCTGCTTTTGTGCGGAAACCATTCTTGAGAGATAAAACAAAATCCGGTTTTCCAAATGGTAGCCTAATTTCGCGGGGCTGGATGATTTCTGTGCCTCAATATTTACCAGAAATTTTATCTCTTCCTCCATCAGGTATGCCGCAAAACGGATATCGAAAAAAATCAATCCCTCCCCAGGTACAGAATCCTCCGTGGCGGCCGCGTTAACACGCCCTGTCCCGGACAGGCCGGGATCCACTGGTTTGGTACCGACCTCAATATTGTCCCCGATCCCATTTATGATGGCGGGTATCTCCATATCTCCAAACTCACTGACCGCATATTTCAGGATCCTGGCCAGTACTTGCTTATCGGCAAGCAGGTATTTCGCGTTCGTATCATACGCCGCGCCTGCGTCATGGACAGCATCAACTGCCTGTGAGAGATAAGTGTCAGGCATTTTGCATCATCTCCTCTGTGTTTTATTTTACGTTTCTACAAGTAATATCCGTTCCGCCTCTGTATATTCTTTTTCTGTATATCCATAGGATAAGATCTGTTCCCTGGCCGCTCCTGCACGGATCATTCTTTCTATAGCGGCAAAACGTTCTTTTCTTATTCCTTGTTCGATTCCCTGTTCGATTCCCTGTTCGATTCCCTGTTCGATTCCCTGTTCGATTCCCTGTTCAATCCCTGCTTTCATACCGTTTTTGGTCGCTTCTTCTTTGATCGCTTCCGATAAATTGCACATGATCTGCATCCTCCTTTCCAGTTCTACCGACATTGTCATTTTAAAATCTTTTTCCAGCATCCGCTTTTTTTTTCTTCGGCCGTAATCTCTCCGTTGGTTTTATTATACAGGACGGCTGATGAAATAGCAATTCTAATTCTTTCTTAGAACGGGAGAACATTAAAATTCACAAAATGTTATATATAAGAATCATGGCAAAACTCAAAATAAGGTGTAAAGCCTGCAGCAGTCCGCAGGCCTTACACGAAAAGGTAGATCATTCACTTCATTTTCCGCTTTATTTTTCTAAAACCCCATGTCCCCGCTCGTGATTATGTATTAACTTCTTCTTATCATTTTCCACCCTGTAGAGTTCCATCTCAAAATCTTGGCGGTTTTTCTGAACGATCGTCTGTAACTGCATGCCTGCAAAGAACGCCTGTATCGCAGCTATCATCGTAAACCCGCAAACAATCAAAGTTGGAAAATTAGGTACAAGGCCTGTTTCCAAATACTCCATCGCAACAGGTACAAAAAATGAAATTGAAATAAATGCCAAAAAGGCTGCAAACACACCAAAAAATCCCATTGGTTTATAAGTTTTATACAATCGGGCTATCGTCTTTAGCACCTTGATTCCATCCGAATATGTATGAAGCTTCGATTCACTTCCATCAGGACTATCTCTGTAGTCTATGATAACATTTTCCACGTACATATTTTTCTCAACAGCATGGATACTCATCTCCGTTTCAATCTCAAACCCTGCCGGAAGAATCGGAAATGTTTTTACAAATTCATAACTAAATGCCCGATACCCTGTCATAATATCTTTGATATCATTATGAAACAGCAAATTAATACTTTTTCTGACAAGCGAATTGCCAAAATTATGAAACGGCCTTTTATTTTCAGAATAATAAGTGGAACTTGACCGATCACCCACAACCATATCTACATTTTTCAGCAATACAAGATCAATCATCTCTCTGGCATTCTCGGCCGGATAGGTATCATCCCCGTCTGCCATAATATAGCTTTCTGCATCTATATAAACGGCGTAAAATTTCAGCACAATATCATTTGTTTCTGGCCCGCC
>CAJUIH010000158.1 GCA_910586045.1 uncultured Eubacterium sp. | reverse complement strand
TATACCGTGATCTGCTGCGCCTGATCCAAATTCGCAGAAACAGTTAATTTTTATTTCTGAAAGGAGTATATGCAAACTCGTTTCCGCGAATTGTCCGACAGCTTTGCTGCCGGACATCTGCCAATCTCTCATATGGTACTGCCGCTTTTTCACGGCTGCTGCACCACGCCCATAAACAAAGGCATTCCGTCCATACCCGTAACTACAAATAAAAACGGCCGGTCCAAAACAAAATCGATCTCCTCCCCCTGCGGCATAGCGCCCCCGGCATCCGCCTCCATCACCGTATAAGCCGCAGCCGTCACGCCCTCTTCATCAACCGCTACGCGGGCGGCATGGCTGGCCTTGGACAGGTAAACCTCATCTATGGCTGTTGTCATATTGGAAAAATCCGACCGTCCCATATCAAATACATCCGTGATCCCCAAATCTTTTAGTCCCTGGCACAAATCCAAACGGGAAACTACATCAAACTGCGGAACCGCCAAATTTACCAGTGCTTCTTTTCGATCCTCCCACTCCGACCGATGATTGGAAACAAGAAAATCCATGGCCTGCGCGTCCTCAAGCAAATCGTTTGGCGATACCCCCTCATCCGGCAGAATCAACCACATGGAACCGGATTGTTCCAGGCCTTGTGCGACAGCCGAAAATTGATCCCCCCAATAATAGGTCATACCGCATTCGTCTTTGTGCATAAACTTGCAGGTCAAATCCCCGTCAGCCGCATGGAACACCTCTTCCTTTGTCGCAGACGCGGAAAACTTTGTATTCCACTGCGCCCGGAAATAAATCGTCGTCGCCAATGCCAAAATCGTATCCTCCGTCATTTTCTCACCGGAAGCCTGCTCTTTTAAAAGCCCGCCTGTTTGTGCGTTCAGCCAATCCTGCAGGCATTTGTCAAACGACGCCGAACCCATTTTTCCGCGGTAGGAAGAAGCCCGGTAAGACGCGGCAAGCGTATCCATCGTAGACTGCACGAACGGCACATCTTCGTTTAGCCACAAAGAGGCTGCCAAAATACTTGTCACAACGCCGTCGTCATAATAATTGGCGTCCCAAAGCCGCGCTATTTGTTCGCGCAAAGACATCACATCCTCACTGCCCAAAAGATCCAAAATCTGCTGCCTGCTGTTTCCATCCGTTAGTTCCGCCAGCATCCCAAGCGCCATATAGACATTCAAAGGCGAATACACCGTGTTTTGTGCCTTTTTGGAACTTAAAAACTGCCCTGCGCTTTTCCGGATAAATCCGTCCATCCCCTGCACATTCCCTGCCAGTTCACGTTTCGCCCTGGCGTCTTCCCACCAGGCGTCATACGCTTTGGAATACTGCTCATCATCGAAAGCGCCGTTTTTCTTTACATACTCCTCCTGGTTTGGATACGGCACTGGTTCGGGATATTCCGCCTCCGCGATTGTCTGCGCAGCGGCCGTCTGCTTCTGTAAAGGCTGCGTCGCAAAAACGCCCGTAATGATTACCGCGGCTGCCGCCGCTGCCGCCGCAAACCGTCTTCCGGTCCAGAACTTTTTTGGCAGCGGACGCGCCTGGTCAATCAGGTCATCCCGGATTTCGGTAATTCCGTCAAAGAGGATCTCGCTTTTTCGATTTGGTCCTTGATCCTGTTGGATTTGGTCTGTTTGTGTTATTTGTTCTATCCGTTTGACCTGTTTTTTCTGTTTTTTCATATGAACACCCCCTGCTTTCTAATTTTACCGTTATAACTGCACGCCTTCCTGTTCGAGGAATCGTTTCAGTTTTTTACGCAGACGCATCATCTGCTGTGCCATCTGGTTTTGCGTACAGCGTTTCTTCGCGGCCAGTTCTTTCACCGCTTCCCCATACCAATACCGCCGGACAAACAAAACACTTTCTTCTTTCGGCAGAGAATCCAGCCATTGGTCCAGCAGCCGGGCCAGTTCTTTTTGATCCAGCTTCTGCTCCACTAAGTCCGGGTCCGGAACACATTCATCCAGTTCAGACAGCAAAATTTCCATACCGCCGCCGCGCTTTTTGGCATGTATGCTCCGCCAGCGGCTAATCGACAGATTTCGTGTAATACGCCCCAAAAACGCCCCCAAAGACTGCGGTTTGTCAGGCGGCATACGAATCCATGCCGCATACCAGGTATCATTGACGCATTCCTCGGCATCTTCTCTGGTATACAGGATATTTTTGGCGATTCCACGGCACATATACCCATATTTTTGGTCGCTTTCCTGAATCGCCTGTTCGTTTCGCTGATGGTAAAGCCCGATAATCTCACCGTCCTCCATGATACCCCCTCCTTTCCTAATCCGAAACACAAACTCCCTTTCTATAATAATAGACGCAAATCCGAACAGCATATTGGCATTTTGCTGAAAAATTTTTTCCTTACACCTATCTGTGCGCTGTACCATTTCCCGCCGCTTTATTTTTTGATAAACAGTATAAAACAGTTGACAACTGTTCTATGCTGTTATATACTGTTCACACAAGGGAGGGATACCATTGCATGTTATCATCAATAACTCTTCCATGCAGCCCATTTATGAGCAGATTGTTTCACAGATCAAAGCCAGTATTATAAACAACGAGCTAAAAGAGGAATCCATGCTCCCATCCGTCCGCTCTCTGGCAAAAGAACTCAAAGTCAGCGCACTGACTGTAAAAAAAGCATACGATGCCCTGGAAGCGGAAGGTTTTATCAATACCGTCCATGGAAAAGGCAGTTTTATCACGCGCGCAAGCCACGGGCTGATGCTGGAAGAGAAAAGAAAGGAAGTGGAATCCGATTTGGAAATGGCCATTCAAAAAGGAAGAATCTGCGGAATGAGCGATATGGAACTTACCGAACTATTTCAGATTATACTGGAGGATTAAGAACATGTTACGATTAAACGCAGTAAAAAAACACTACCCGGGATTTGATTTAGACTGCTCCATACAAGTACACAAAAATCAAGTCACAGGGCTGATCGGCAAAAACGGGGCCGGTAAAAGCACCGCATTTAAAATCATTTTGGGGCTTACGCAGTATGATTCCGGCTCCATCGAACTCTTGGGAAAACCCGCGGGGAAGCTGCTGCCGAAAGACCGGGAACGGATCGGCACAGTGCTGGCCGAAACAGGATTCAGCGAATACTTAACCATTCAGGATTTAATCCCTGTACTGCGCAGCATGTACGCAAAATTCGACTGCAGCAGCTTCCAGAAAAAATGCCGCGCATTTGACCTGCCCATGAACAAACAAATCCACACGTTCTCGACCGGAATGAAGCGCAAGCTGCAGGTACTCACGGCAATCACCCATGAAGCCGAGCTTTTGATTCTGGATGAACCGACATCCGGCCTGGATGTCATTGCCCGCGATGAATTGCTCGACCTGTTTCGGGAATATATGGAACAAGACGGCCGGGCCATCCTGATTAGTTCCCATATATCCGCTGATCTGGAAAAATTCTGCGACGACATCTATATGATCCATGACGGCAGCATGATTCTGCATGAAGAAACAGATCTCCTGCTTGACCGTTACGCACTGTTGAAAATGAGTGAATCGCAGTATGAAGCACTGGATAAAAGCTATATTTTACGACACAAAAAAGAACCATACGGCATAAGCTGCCTGACAAGCAACAAGCAGTTCTATCTAAAAAACCATCCGCAGATTGCCGCGGAAAAAGGCAGCATTGACGAATTAATTATGATGATGGTACGAGGTGAGGCATAATGAAAGGATTATTAATCAAAGATTGGAAACTAATAAAAAACCAAAAAACATTTATCATTTCAATGATTGTGATCAGCATTTTCTTCCTGTCCTCCGACAAAAACATGCAGTTTGGATTTACCTATCTGTCAACAATGATTGTCCTGCTTACCACAAATACAATCGCTTACGACGATCAAAATAACGGCATGGGATACTTATTGACTTTTCCAATCAGCCGTAAATACTACGTGCTGGAAAAATATTTGTTTGCGGCCGCAGCGCTTAGCGCTTCGTTATGCGCATCGACGGTAATCCTGCTGCTTCTTTCTGCAAACGGCAGGGTTGTACTGACCCCGGAAACCTTTCTCACCCTGCTGCTATCCGCCATATTATGCGCCGCAATTATCATGTCTGTACTGATCCCTGTCCAGCTAAAATTCGGTTCTGAAAAAACCAGAATCGCGTTACTCATTATTTTTGCAGGCGTTTTCGTGATCTGCTACGGCATCATGCATTTAGCCAAAACGTTTTCTATAGATATGTCCATTATAAGCGGCTACCTAAAACAAGCCAGCCCCATCGTTATATCTGTAGGAATCATCCTGCTGTCACTGGGGATGCTTACCATATCCTGTCTTATTTCACTGGCTATTATAGAACGGAAACAATTTTAAGGCATACAGGCAGCTTTCCCGCACATGACAAAAATCCGAGGTGATACCCGGTACACCTCCGGTTTTTGCCATGCACGGTTTTACTATTGTTTCACCGCTTTACAACTTTATAAATAATGCCCATTCCTGCACACTTTCTGACTAGTGGTGTAATCCTTATTTTCCCTGCTTTATTTCTATTCTTTACGAATCCTTTCAACAACACTTTCCCGATTCATCTTTTCAAACTGATACTTTGGTATTACATACGCAATCCCAATCAAAATCGGAATCATAAGAATACAAGGCACGATTGTAAGGTGCATCCGGAAGAAAAACGCCCTGCCGAGTGTATTCGCTAACATCTTCTCTGCCCCAAACACAACTAACAATACTGCAATCACAAAAGCGCCTCCCAAATATAGGAAGAGCGGTCTCGGAAACTCTTTAAGCCCGAATTTCCGCTCTTTTTTCATGT
>CAJUIH010000157.1 GCA_910586045.1 uncultured Eubacterium sp. | reverse complement strand
ATATGCATCCAGACCGTTTTCATTCAAGAAATTTTCACATACTTCTTTTGGATAATACTGTCTGTTGTTCAGTTCAACCATTAATCTTTCATAGTTTGAAAATCCTGATCCTAATTCATGATCGGGTGTTCTGTTATACTGGTTGTCTGTGTACTGTCTGGTTTTATTTTCTGTCATATTATATGATTCCTCGCTTTCTTGTGAATATCTTTAGCTGATCAACTCAAATAGATATCTGCATGTCTTGAACCATAGATATCAACTGTATATTCTATTTTTTCAATGTCATATTCTGTATCGCTTATGGTAATGACTCCAAGACTGTCTATGAGTGAAATCTCCTGTAAGCTGAAAAAGTTAATTCCTGGTATGTCTTCTACATCTAATACTTCTCCATTGTACATGAATCTGGACATGATTATATTCGGGTCTTCCTCAAAATAAAGGATTGCATGATTCTTGTCTATTAACTGGAAATTTTTCAGTTTGAAACATTTTGAATATTCTTCATCAAAATAAGTATTCAGATCATTTTCCATTTGCGAATAGAGGTCATTTTCTGATTCAAATTCTACTATGCGTACTGCGTTGTCAATCTTTGCCATTTTGTTTTATTCCTTTCTGGTATGAGTGCATTTTTATGTTCGCCAAATTTGGCGAGTGATATTTGATATTCTATTTTTAAGCATTAAAATAAAGGCACTACCAAATGTATTTCTACAATCAGTAATGCCTTTATGCTAATGTTTAAATAATTTGCCTTTTAGCAAAACACACGTTCTGTTATATAAGTCTTATTTCATACCCCATTCATACCCCATTTTTTTCAATAAATGGCGTTATTTTGCGATAATTAACGATAATTTCATTATGATATAAATCTCTCTCAAGTCCTTGAAATCCAGTATTTCCAAACTGTCCTCTACAGCTTATATGGCGTGCTTTGATAGACATAATAATTCAGCCAGTTTGATATCAAAAGCTGCGCCGCGGACCGCCAGTTTACAACCGGCTCTTTCGCCGGGTCGTCATCCGGAAAATAATGGACGGGAATCTGTGGATGCATGCCTTTTTTGACATCCCGCTCGTATTCCAGTTTTAACGTATCGGAGTCGTATTCCGGATGGCAGGTAATAAAAAACTGCCTGCTGTCCGTACTTTTCGCAATGGCGACGCCTGCTTCGTCCGATACCGCCATAATTTCCAGCTCCGGTATGGCCTGAATCTGTTCGGCTGTAATCTCGGTCGCCCTGGAGTGGGGCGCATAAAAAATATCATCGAAACCACGAAACAGCGGCGATTTTTTCTTGATCACCTGATGTGTATAAATCCCTGACAGCTTTTCATCGCGGTCCTGTTTCTGGATGCCGTAATGATAATACAATCCGGCAAATGATCCCCAGCAGGAATGCAGCGTACAGTGTACATGCGTCTTTGTCCATTCCATGATCTCTTTTAGCTCTTCCCAATAATCTACATCCTCAAATGCCACAAAATCTAACGGCGCTCCGGTAATAATCATTCCGTCATATTTTTTATCCCGGATCTGGTCAAATACCTGGTAAAAGGTGTTTAAGTGCGTCTGGTCCACATGCGTGGACACATGGCTGGCCATATGCAAAAACTCCACTTCCACCTGAAGCGGGGAATTGGACAGCTTGCGCAAAAACTGTGTTTCCGTAACAATCTTTGTCGGCATCAGATTCAGCATCAGTACGCTGAGCGGACGGATATCCTGATGCATCGCACGGTACTCCGTCATGACAAATATATTTTCATTTTCCAGAATTTCACGCGCCGGAAGCGCATCCTGAATCTTAATCGGCATAAATCATCCTCCTATTGTGCCAGGCAGCGTGTGCCCGTTTATCGTAATCCATGTTTTTTTATTCTAACATATTTCATACACGGACACAATTGCAATCCCGTTTAAATTTCACTCTTTCTTTCGATAGGTATGGAACCGGAAAGAAATAATCGAACAAACTTACTTGTCTTTTTCTCCGATAGAACCAGGCAAAAATCAGTTACATAGCCCGCTATGCGCCTGTTTTTCAAGTGGCCGGTATGGTAAATTACCATTCATGCCAAAAATTACCGGTGGTACTTTTTGCATTTTTTGAAATTTTTTACTTGAAATCTAAAAGCAAATGCGTTATACTATGTTTACAGGTGTTCGAGAGAGCACAAAATAAGAACAAAAAATTCAAAACAGCAGTTTAGCAATTTCAGCAATCATGCAGGTATCGTATATCGGTAGTACACCAGCTTCCCAAGCTGGTAGGGTGGGTTCGACTCCCATTACCTGCTCTGACATGAAACTCAGTAAAATCCCGCAGGCCCAACCGTTAAATCCTGCGGGATTTTATTTTGCCTATTTGGTACAAACCAGTTCTACAATCATCCTCTGCGCATTTTCATTATAATAAATGTCTTCATATTCCATGCCGTTCCTGCTCATCCGCATACCGATCCACAGCCCCGCGTCCTGTCCTTTTTGGGTAACGAACTTTTTCCAGATCCCATCCTTACGTTCTTCTCCCGCATATTCTTTGGCCTGCATGCGGCGGAACAATTCCGCGCCGGATATTTTCTTGGTTGTCTGCGCATCACGCAGGCTGTTCAGCTTTTCCGCAATTTCCGTTACCAGGTATTTTTCCGCATAAGGAAAATCCGCCGCCTGTTCGGGCGTGAGAAAAAAGTCTGTCTTTTTCGCCCTGGCTCCTGCAAGCAGACCACTTTGATCCTGCACTTCCTCCCGTTCACCAAAATAATATTTTTCACGGATTCCCCCGGTAAACGCGCGGATCTGTTCCAGAAAACGCTCTCCATACCGTGCAAACTTATGTTCCCCGACACCCGATACCTGCATCATTTCCTCTTTTTGCAGCGGTGCTTTTACGCAGAGGTCGACCAGCGTCCGGTCGGAAAAAATAATATATGGCGGCATACTTTCTTCCCGCGCGATCTGCGTACGCAGCAGGCGGAGTTTTTCAAACAGCTCCAGCCCTTTGGAATTTAAAATATCCGATCTGCGCATCTTCGCGGCGGATTCCTTTCTGGCTGTGGATGCTTTCTCCGCTTCCTGCTTCACCTTTTTTAGAATCACACGCTGCCCTGCCTGCAGCCGCTGCGCCGCATCGGCGCTGACCCGCAAAAGCCCGTACCTGTCATTCGTCACGGACAGCAGCTTTTGCTCCAGCATTTGATGGATAATCCTTTTGATTTCCGCTTCCCCCAATTCCTTTAAGCTGCCATATGACAGATATTCTAACAGCCCGTATTCCCGCAGCTTTGCGCGGTTTTCTCCTGCCAGCATCCCGGCGATCACATGGATCCCATACCGCTGCCTGGCTTCGCGGATTCCGGCTATGATTTTTTCCGCCGCTTGTGTAACATCCGTTTCTTCGTATTCGCGCGCACAGTTTAAGCAATTTTCACAGCGCACTGGCCCTGCTTCTCCAAAATAACGCAGGATATACGTCCGCAGGCAGTCTGTCGTCAGACAGTAATAGGTCATAATGCGCAAACGTTCCTCATCCCGTTCCCTGATAGCTGCCAGATCTTCTTTTGTCTGTTCCTCATTCGGCTCCTTGCTGTCTAACAAAAACCGGTTGATCATCACATCCTGCGCCGAATACAGCAGGACGCATTCCGCTCGTTCGCCGTCACGGCCCGCCCTGCCCGCTTCCTGATAGTAATTCTCAAGACTCTGCGGCATGTTGTAATGGATCACATAACGGACATTGGATTTGTCTATCCCCATTCCAAACGCGTTGGTTGCAACCATAACCGGCGTTTTGTCATAAATAAAATCTTCCTGGTTCTGCCTGCGTTCTGCCGCGGATAACCCCGCGTGATACCTTGTCGCCAAAACGCCCGCGTTTTGCAGTTTTTGGTATAAAGCATCTACATTTTTCCTTGTCGCACAGTATATAATGCCGCTTTCGTCCGGGTGTCCCATCATGTATTCCATAATATAGCTGTCTTTTTTGCGTGGTGTTTCCACTGCAAAATACAGATTTTTCCGGTCAAACCCGGTCACAAGTATGTTCGGCTGCTGCAGGCTGAGCACACAGGCGATATCTTCTTTGACCCGCTCCGTCGCTGTAGCCGTAAACGCGCTTAACACCGGCCTTTGCGCCAGTTTTTGAATAAACTGCACGATTTTCAGATAGCTTGGCCTAAAATCCTGCCCCCACTGCGAAATACAATGCGCCTCGTCTACCGTAAGCATGGAAATTTCCGCCTGCAGCGCAAAACGTAAAAATTCGTACGTTTCCAGCCGCTCCGGTGCAACATAAATAATTTTATACTGTCCCTGGGCTGCCAGCCATAATGCTTTGGAAATCTGGGATTCACTTAATGAGCTGTTAATATAGGCAGCGTGAATACCTGCCTGATTCAATGTCTGTACTTGGTCTTTCATAAGAGAAATCAATGGGGAAATTACCAGTGTGATTCCGGGGAGCAATAACGCAGGAACTTGATAGCAGATTGATTTTCCCGCCCCGGTCGGCATAATCCCCAATACGTCCCTGCCGCTTAAAATGCTGTCAATTAACGTTTCCTGGCCTTCCCGAAATGCCGGGTAGCCGAAATATTTTTTTAATATACTGTACTTGTCCATATGCGTCCTGATTGGCTGTCTGCGTGCTGCCTTTCTCCTTTTCTTTTATTTTCTGTGGTATGCGAAATCTATGTTTTGCAACCGATTATAACAGAAATTTTATATTCTGGCAACATGCAAAACCCCCATGCTCCGCCGCATATTCCGTCTGGCGCAGCAATGCAGATAAGGTGTTACATTTTGGCTGCGGGGACGCCGGATGAGGGACGCGGGCCTGGCTTGCGGCTCCGGCTCCAGAATGGTAAGA
>CAJUIH010000156.1 GCA_910586045.1 uncultured Eubacterium sp. | reverse complement strand
AGGCTGCTTCAGCAGCACACCGAACCTACCGGCTTTAGTCGGTAGTGGTTCAGTTTTTCTAATTCAGGTATTCCATTTTCCGTAAAATACTGTATACTGTTTTTCATAGGGACACCTCCTTTTTATGCGGATGTTTTTGTGGTTAATTACATTATAGCATAAAAAACGGGTGTTCCCTATTATTTTTTTGAAAAATTCCCCAAGTAAAGTTACACTATCTCCTTTAAGCAAACCGTTAGGGAAGTAATAGACTGCTGCCCTCTGTGGCCCTATAGGCTTGAAATAATCGTCCGGGTTTTCTCCGGCTTCTATCAATTCCTGTCTGTATTGCTCTATCCGCTGTAAAGGTTCTTCCCGATTCTCCCCGGTTATCGCCATTACATGATCTAATGAGAAATACTTTTGCTCATTAAATGCAGATGCAACGATCATTCCCAAACCGCTGTAGATAGCTTCTAATGACAAATCATAGTTTTGTATGCAATCATCTATAATCGGTTCTAATTCTGCTCTGGTAAGTAAACGGTAAATAGTGAGTACCGTGCACAAAATAAAAGATCACTGTATAATGGCCTTGAGAACCGATTATGGTTTTCAAAGTCATTTCCAGTTTCAATAGCTGCTATGAAAACTGCACATTCGTTTTCTCAGTAGATGTACATGACTTTGAAAACCCTTACCAGTTTTAAAAGTGAGGTGTACAGCAGATGTGAGATTTAAAGCATGATGTAATCGCAGAACGCTGGGCGGCGCTGATACGGGAGCGCCGGGACAGCGGCATGACCATTAAAGAATGGTGCCTTGAGAGAAATATCAAAGAATCCCAGTATTATTATTGGCTGAAAATACTCCGCAAGAATGCTTAGGGACTCTTACCATTCTGGAGCCGGAGCCGCAAGCCAGGCCTGCGTCCCTCATGCGGCGTCCCCGCAGCCAAAATGTAACACCCTATCTGAACTGTTACCCAATGCTTTAAGAATTCTAATTCCCCTGTTGACTTTTCAATAAAATGCGTTATAATAGTTGTGTCCTATGGAAATACTATGAAAAATAGAAAGGGGAGTGCGTCATGCACTTTCCATTTCTTTATCGCTATTTACTACTATATTCCTACGGGAATACTATGAAATAGTCCATATAGATCCGTTTGGTTTTCATCAGGCGGAAATCAGGAAAGAGGAGGACTTTGAAATGATTTATCTGGACAATGCAGCTACCACAGCATTAAAACCGGAAGTATTTGAGGCTATGAAGCCGTTTTTGCTGGAAAATTACAGCAATCCGAACAGTGTGTATTCGTTTGCGCAAGAAAGTAAAACGGCGGTGGATCAGGCAAGGGAGATAATCGCCGGGGTTCTTGGCGCGAAAGCGAATGAGATCTACTTTACCGCAGGCGGCAGCGAGAGCGACAACTGGGCGATTAAAGGATGCGCGAAAGCTTATGCTTCGAAAGGCCGTCATATGATTACTACCAAAATAGAGCATCATGCCGTACTGCATACGTTTGAGGATCTGGAAAAAAACGGATACGAGGTCACGTATCTGGATGTGGATGAAAACGGGTGTATTCGCCTGGAGGATCTGGAGCAGGCGATCCGGCCGGATACGATTTTAATCAGTATTATGTATGCGAACAATGAAATCGGTACGATTGAACCGATCCGGGAAATCGGGGCGATTGCCAAAAAACATGGAGTTTTGTTCCATACCGATGCCGTCCAGGCTTTTGCGCATGAACCGATTCAAGTGGACGAGCTGCATATCGACCTGTTAAGTGCAAGCGCGCATAAGTTTCACGGGCCGAAAGGGGTAGGCTTCCTCTATATGCGAAACGGCGTCAAGGCTAGTCCGCTGATTCACGGCGGTGCGCAGGAGCGTGCAAAGCGCGCGGGCACAAGCAATGTGCCGGGCATTGTCGGAATGGGGAAAGCTGTGCAGATTGCATTTGCGGATCTGGCGGCGCGCAACGAAAAAATGGCGGCGGTACGGGACCATTTAATTACGCGTGTATTGGATGAAATTCCTTTTTCGCGGCTGAATGGGCATCGGACGAAACGGCTTTCCAATAATGCAAACTTTTGCTTCCGTTTTATCGAAGGGGAATCGCTTTTGATGATGCTGGACCAGAAAGGGATTTGCGCTTCCAGCGGCTCGGCCTGTACATCCGGCTCCCTGGATCCGTCCCATGTGCTGCTGGCAATCGGGCTTGTACATGAAATCGCGCACGGCTCCCTGCGGCTTACCTTATCGGAAGAGTCGACAATGGAAGAGATGGATTACGTCGTAGACAGCCTGAAAGCGATTGTGGAGCGGCTGCGCGGGATGTCGCCGCTCTATGAGGATTTTGTCAAAAATCAGAAAGAAGTATAACAAAAAATAGAATAAGAAAAAATGAAGTAAGAAAAAGGAAGTAAGAAAAAAATAAGCAAAGGCCAGGAAGGAGGAAGGACAAGGAGCTGCCGCCTAAGCATCCGATCGGATTTGCGGTCCGGTTTGGATACGGCTTTTGGCAGTTTTGTTCTATACAGCATGTACAGTGAAAAAGTAATGGATCATTTTAATAATCCAAGAAATGTCGGAGAAATTGAGGATGCCAGCGGCGTCGGTACGGTTGGAAACGCAAAATGCGGCGATATTATGAGGATTTATCTGGATATTGACGAGGATACCAAAGTCATAAAAGACTGTAAATTTAAAACGTTTGGATGCGGAGCCGCCGTTGCGACAAGCAGCATGGCTACCGAACTGGTCAAAGGCAAAACGATTTACGAAGCGCTGAAAATAACGAATAAAGCCGTTATGGAAGCACTTGACGGGCTTCCTCCGGTAAAGGTGCATTGTTCCCTGTTGGCAGAAGAAGCGATTCATGCGGCTTTGTGGGATTACGCACAGAAAAACAAGATCGAAATCGAAGGGTTAAAGCCGCCGAAAGCGGATATCTCAGACGAAGAGGAGTCCGTGCAGGAAGAGTAACCGCACTGCGCATTGTATGCGAGATAGTTACGCCTGGTTTCCAGTACTTACCATAAATATTTTCTGCCTTTTCATCCATACTAATACCAGATAACAGGGGCACGTATTCCTGTTATTAATATTAAGAATGATGATTAACGGAGGTAGAAACAAATGCCAAGCAGTTCAAACAGTTCAAACAATTCAAACTCAGGTATGGCAGTACCGGAAGCAAAGGAAGCAATGAGACAGTTCAAAGAGGAAGTGGCGTCGGAATTAGGCGTTAATTTAAAAGACGGATACAACGGTGACCTGACATCCCGTGAAGCTGGTTCGATCGGCGGTGAGATGGTCAAAAAGATGATTATGAGACAGGAAGAACAGATGAGGCAGTCATAAGGCGCACTAGAGATATAGTCCGCTGCCGTAAAAATTAAGAAACGATCTATAACATCAGGTCATAGAAAAAAAGATGTCCGATTTTTTCGGGCATCTTTTTTTGAAATCATGGCTGCCGCAATCCCGCTGGCTTTATTCGCCAGCCAAAACAGGGCAAACCGGCAGCCGGATGACCGTGCGCAGTTTTTCAGCGGCAGTGCGTCTGGGATCGCTTAGATAAATTTCATGGTGCATGCGTGTATCGCTTAAATCTGTACGGTAACCTTGATATGCCGCAAAAGCATGCATTTGTTCGATCGTTGCAGGTTCGGTATCGTAGCTGCCGATATGCATGCATTGCACGCAGCGCCCTTCCTGATAGGAAAAAAAATTGACTTTGGAATAGTCGGTGTGTTTTTTTTCGGATGCGGTATGGACAGCCCAGTCAAAGGTATCTTTGGCAATAAAATCCGGCAGCCGGATCATGGATATCCATGAAAATGCTTCTTTGTGCGCTGGGTCGAATGCGCTGCCGTCCTGTTTCCACAGCCCTTCCAGCGGCGGAACGACGTAAGGGAAATATCCGTCGATTTGATGCCCGCTTTTCGGACTCATTTTAATGGTAAAAGCAATGCCGTATAATAATCCGATCGCGGCTTTGTATTCGCCCTCTGGCTCGTTTGGGTCGCCGCGGCCCTGCACGGCAATGTAGTTCATCGGAGGGATATCTGTCAGAACTGGTTTTTTCGGCGGCATGTAAAATTCTTTGTATTCTTTTTTAAAATCAAAAGCCATCGTTACACCTGTTTTCTGTTTTCTTTGTTTGTTGTTTCGCAGCCCATACGCTCTATGCGCTCTGCAATCGCGGCCTGAAAAGCTTTCTCTGACAGCGATGGGTCTTTTGTTTCCAGCCAGACGGAACATGGAATTTGTTCGCACGCGCTGCAGAACGCGTATTTATGCTGCCGCACGCAGCAGGCGTAGATCGGGCATGCTTTTCCGGGCGGGGCGTGAAATACTTTCCCGCTGGATTCGCTGCATCCGCTGCACAGCGTTTGATAACAGCCGCACGTTTTACATTCCGAACCGCAGCAGCTTAAACCCAGAATTTCCTGCTGCCGCTTCTTGCTGAAGCTGGCAAGCAGCAGATGGTAGGATTGATCGAGCATGTCTTTTAACAGTGCATCCGGAACCGCGCCGTCCGCCTGGACAGAGTTCCAATGGGTTTTATTCATATAATAACCAGGGATGATATCTTCATACTGGGACCGCAGAAAATCTCCTTCTGACGGTTCCAGTTTTAAGGTAATATACTGCGGGTTATTTTCTGCGTCCAGGCAGATGGCAGCAAACATTTTTCCGCCGATCTGATAACGGATCCAGTTCCAGTCCGCCTGCAGATCTTTTGTAACGCCTCGCTTTTCCAACAGGTATGGATCGATCCAGGGATAGTTCATTGGTTTTGCCTCCTTTTTCTTTTTATCGCGTGATTGTGCGTGGTTATAGAACAGTATAACAGAAAAAACAGGACAACTGTCTGTCCTGTTTCAGCCAGGATTTACAGATTTTTGGGAATACGTTATAATCATTTCAGCAGTTCCTTGTTGGCTGGAAAAGGAATCTGCCA
>CAJUIH010000155.1 GCA_910586045.1 uncultured Eubacterium sp. | reverse complement strand
TTTCTCCATCCGGCGTCCGGTTTGATATAGTTTTAAACTTTACAAGGCACTAGTTCTATCGGAGAAAAAGACAAGTAAGTTTGTTAGATTATCTCTTTACAGTCCTAAGGTACGCTGCAGATAGATCTTATAAAAAAAGTATACTTTGCGGCGATCTTTCACGCAAAGTATACTTTTTTCCTCTAATTTTGCCCCTGTGCGCCCTTTTCCAAAATACGGTCCAATCGCCGAAACAGCATAGTTGCCGTAACACAAGCAGCTATAATATCGCTTACAGGCTCCGCGACAAATACCCCAAACACCTGATTGGCAAATATATGCGGCAAAATAAAAATAAGCGGGATCAACAGTACCAATTTACGCAGACATGCCATCAGCAAACTGATTTTAGCCTGTCCAAGCGCCATAAATGTCTGCTGGCAGGAAATTTGTATTCCGGTTGAAAAAATACCAGCCATATAAATGCGCATGGACCATACGGTATAATCGATCAGTGCGGAATCACTGCTGAAAATTCCTGCAAATACCTGCGGCACAAATAACAGCAGCAGCCACATGAGCGCGGCATATCCCGTACAAGATAAAAATTGGCAGCGAAAAGCCTGCTTTACCCGTTCTTTTTTGCCCGCGCCAAAATTATAACTCATAATCGGCTGGCCACCCTGGCAAATGCCCTGCAGAGGAAGCGTTACCAACTGATTGCAGGAAGAAATAATCGTCATCGCACCGACCGCCACATCTCCTCCATAACGGGACAAGCTGCTGTTAAAACTAATATTTAAAATACTTTCGGTACTTAACATAACAAAAGTGGAAATCCCCAAAGCAAGGCAGGGCAGAATTACTTCCGGCAGAATCTTCATATTTGGCAGTGTCAAGCGAAGGATGGTTTTTTTGCCTTTTAGAAAAAAAAGGACCCATACCGCGCTAATCGCCTGGCTGATCACTGTCGCAACCGCCGCCCCCTGCACTCCCATGTGGCATCCAAAGATCAGGATCGGATCCAGAATAATATTACAGACAGCACCAACCACGGTTGTAATCATGCTGAATTTTGCAAAGCCCTGTGTAGTAATAAAAGGATTCATCCCCATTACGATCATTACAAAGACCGTACCGACCATATAAATCCGTGCATACGACAATGCATAGGGAAGCGTAACATCGCTGGCCCCAAAAAGTTTTAAAAGCTGCGGGGCAAAGGCATACCCTGACACTGTCAGAATCACCGCAAAGATCAGCAGAACGGAAAAACAGTTTCCCATGATTTTTTGCGCGCCATCTTTATCATTTTTTCCCATCGCAATTGCGGCTCTTGGTGCGCCGCCGGACCCTGCAAGCATCGCAAAAGCATTGATCATCATTAAAATCGGCAGAAATAATCCAACCCCAGTCAGCGCAGAAGCTCCCGCATTTGGAATATGCCCGATATAAATGCGGTCTACTATATTATACAGCATATTGATTAGCTGTGCTACGACTGCTGGAATTGCGAGATTTACCATTAATTTAGGAATACTGCCAGTTCCCATATCTTGTTTCGCTTTTTTTTCTGACATTCTTGCTCCTTTTCTTTCTGAAAGTTCCTTTTTATGTGACTTTATATTTTATACCAAATATGCTGGTTGAGCATTGCTATTTTTATGCAGAAAACTTTGATAAACAGATCAGAAAATACAGCACGAAAAATGGGCGGTCACACAGACCGCCCAAAGAGTATTACTTCTTTAACTGTTTATACAGTTTATTAAACTGTGTGTTATACAGCGTATGAAACTGCTCCTTATATAACGAGTTGTAAGCACTATTGAACTGTGACGTAAATACCTTGGTAAATTTATCGCCAAGGTCTTGGATAAACTCTTTCTTCATCTGCTTTTTCATAGCCGTATTGGTCGAGTCTTTCAGTTTTGTTTTCAACTGTGATTCTATTTTCTTTTTAATCCTGGCTTTGATCTGTGCTTTTGTACGTTTCGTACGTGATGAAAGCTCTTTTTTCAACTGTGTTTTTACCTGCTTCTTAACTAAAGGCGTCAATTGCTTTTTCATATTGGTCTTCATTTTAGAACGCAGGCTGGTTTTCAGTTGTTTTGTTACTTTCGTAATATCCACTGGTTTTTTGGTATCCGTTTCGGTGTCAGTAGCAGGCGTTTCCGTTAAAACATTGGAATTTCCAGGAACATCCGGCGTTTCCGCTGGCGGCGTGCTTGGTTTGTCCGGCTGACCGGATGTATTCGTATTGTCCGGATTTTCCGGGTTCGTATTATTTCCAGGTTCTGTCCCTGTACTGCCAGATCCACTCGAGCCGCCGGAACTGCTGGAACCGCCAGGATACCAGGAGCCGCCGGAACTGCCAGGATACCAGGAACCGCCGGAACTGCTTCCTCCCGTACTGCCGGAGCTGCTCCCTCCTGTACTGCCGGAGCCGCTCGAACCGCCGGAACCTGTGCCCATATTGCCGGAGTCGCCGGAACTGCCGGAATCACCCGAATTTTCGCCGGTTGCCGGAATCGTTTCTGTTTTCTGATATCCGCAGGAACAGTCCCTATGCCCGCTTCCGTCCTGTGTCGCAGTTGCGGCTGTATCTACAACTAAATCTCCGAAGACATGTGCCGCATAGCTGTCTTTCTGACTATTGTCTGTTATATCGCAGTTTTCCGCTTCGCATTCATGCCAATGCGCCTCTGCATCGGTTGCCCACGCTGCGGACCAGCTATGCTCATGCACAACTGGAACTGGTTCTGGTGTGATTGGCTGGCCGCAGACCGAACAATTTCCATTTTCATCCGCTGTGCCGATATGTCCGTCTTTGCATGGATCTTCTTCTACCATATCTTTTGGTGCGTTTGGATCTTGGGCAAATGGATTATCAAATTCAACATTACATTTAATAGTAGCATTCAGTAGCTGCATTTTATCTGCTGTTAGTGCAAATAACTGATCCCATTCTGCCTCGGTACCGCCAAATTCGATTGTTCCTTGGGATACAATTCTGGTTGAATTAAAAGCACCCGAACCAATCTTTACGACACTTTTCGGTATATATAAATAAGAAAGTACTGTGCAAGATGCAAACATAGAATCACAAATCATAGTTAATTTTTCTGGTAATATCACACTTGTCAAATTCTGGCATTGAGCAAAAATACCATTACTTGTTTCCCCTATCGAAACAGCTTCTGAACCAGGCGCAAACCTAACACTAACCATGGCTTTACAGCCCATAAATGCGCCGGATCCAATTGATTTAACAGTGGAAGGAAAATCCATATGTGTTAAGCTTGTGCAGCCATTAAAAGCATTATCTCCGATCGTTATCAAGCCTTCAGCTACACTTGCTGATACAAGATTTAAACAATTCTGGAACGCACTATTGCCAATACTCTGAACGCTTTCCGATAATGTAACATTTAGCAATTTAGACCCACTAAACGCATTTTGTCCAATGCTTGTTACAGTACTTGGAATATGAACATCCAACGCTGAACTTTTATAAAAAGCATAATCACTAATATTCGTAATGCCCTCATCAATGATAACTGACAGGATATTACCGCCTGCTGTCTTTGCTTCTGTTTCCCAAGCAGGACGGGTTTCGGCGGTAAAGCTGTCAGGCATAGCCCCACTGCCTGAAATTGTTAACGTGCCGCCTTTGTTCAAAGCCCAATTTAATCCGCCCTCTTGACCACTTGTGAGTTCCTCATTCTCATCCGCATTCGCATTTTCGGTATGACCTACTGGATAACGCGTTACTACAAAATCTGCCGCTTCTACCTGATCTACACTTAAAGCTCTGCCCCAGTGCACCGTAGAATTATAATTCCCTTCCGCTATGATTACTCCACCGGCGCTTTTTTGCAACACGATAACACTATGAGTATTACCATTAATCCGCAAAATATCACCGACCTTAACGTCCTCAAATGGTACCTTATACTCCACACGCGCCGACAAATCGCCAAATGCCTCATCGCTTAAAATAAACGCAAATGCCGCACATCCTACGCCGCTGCGGATCTTACCTAAAATCCAGCCGCCGTGCCAAAAGTAGGCGCTGCCTTTGTCACCCTTGGAACCGTAAGGCCTGTAATTATCCCACGGCATACCCTCCGGATATTTCGTCCTCAATGCTTCCATCGCACTTGTTACTTGTGCATACGTAGGTACAGAAGACTTGCTTTCGTAGTTTTCCGTCTGGCCACCCGGATTCGTATCTCCGGATGTGTCCGCAAATGGCTCCGTCAGCGCAGGATCCGATTGACCTGTATCATTTTGCGTGCCCCCCCCCAATACTGTTTCACCTGTACGGCTAACCGTATTTTTCACTTCAGGCACGACTGTACTTGCAATAACTGTCATCCCGCTTGTAGAACAAAGCATTATGAGGGACAGCATCCATGCAAGCAGTTGCTTCGTACGTTTTTTTAACATACTATTCCTCCTTTCTTCTTGCAGATGGTCTTAAAAACCATCCATACTTTACCCTCCCAAAAAGAGTAAGTTACGTATACCAAGGGCTGCATTGCCCCAGATATTAAAGATCTATGACGCGTTTTCCGATACTATGCTTTCATTATATCAAACTGCTTCTAAAAAGTGACAAATGACAAAAAAGCCGCAGAAATAATAAATTTCCGGGCTTTCTAAAAGGCGCAGACCGGATTTGAACCGGTGAATCAGGGTGTTGCAGACCCATGCCTTACCACTTGGCTACTGCGCCATAAAGATACGATATAAAATTGTCAATACAAATGACCCCAACGAGAATCGAACTCGTGTTACCGCCGTGAAAGGGCGATGTCTTAACCGCTTGACCATGGGGCCTTGTTTTCATTAGAAAAACTCCCCGAGTAGGGCTCGAACCTACAACCCCGCGGTTAACAGCCGCGTGCTCTACCATTGAGCTATCGAGGACTACTGCTGCCGTGCACCCTCAAAACTTCATACAGAATTTCACCGAATCCCCTTTTACAAATTCCCCTAT
>CAJUIH010000154.1 GCA_910586045.1 uncultured Eubacterium sp. | reverse complement strand
AAATAAGAATGAATACAAAAATATTTACCATGACACATCGAAAATTTGACGCTCCGGAAGATCAGATTTATATCCCGCTTCATGTAGGACGTGCGTTAACAGAAGACCTTGGATATCTTGGGGATGACACAGGGGAATCCATCTCCGCATCCAATCCTTATTATGGAGAACTCACAGGGGTCTACTGGGTGTGGAAAAACATACAGGACGCGGATATTATCGGCATTTGCCATTACCGCCGCTTTTTTCTAAATAAAGACAGAGAATTGATGAACCAGCAGGAATATGAAGCGGTTTTGAAAGACTACGATATTATGGTATCCAATAAAGCACAAGCCGAAGAATGCTATCAAAATTATTACGCGCAGGCGCATAATGTAGAAGACCTGTTTATGGTAGGAAAAGTAATCGACGAAAAATATCCGGATTACAGTCCGTATTTTGCATCCGCTTTGGCGCAAAAGGATTATTATTATGGGAATCTAATGGTGACTTCAAGGACGCTGTTTGCAGAATATGCAAAGTGGCTGTTTACGATTTTGTTCGAGGTAGAACAACGAATTGACGTTTCTTCCTATGATTTGTATAATCGCCGTGTCTTTGGATTTTTGTCGGAGCAGATGTTAAAAGTCTGGATCGATAAAAACAAACTCAGAGTTTATGAAGGGACGATTGGAATCCTTGCAGAAAAGGCAGAAACGGTAGAATTAAAACTCGCAATGAAGCAGTTGGTAAAAATGGGGGAATATACGCAGGCAACCCAGATGTTTTACGAATATATCAAACTACGCCCGGATGTCAGTCTAGAATTATCAGATATCAGAGGGGAAATACCGCTGATCGAACAGCTTTTGTATATCGCCGTTACAGAACAGCAGCAGGGTATTACAGGATTAGCGGCGTATTCGAATGACTTAAATGAATGGATCAAACATTTTTGCAGAGTAAGGGATTGTCTGGCGCATTTTTCAATTGGAAAAATAGGAAAAGCGGATGAACAATATATTACCAAAAATCAGGTATCCTGGATTATGGGGAAAGTCATATTGATCAATGCATCCAAAGAAACGATACCGGATTCGTCCAGAGCATTGCAGGCACTTTACGATGTTTATCAAAAAAACGGAAATATGCAGGCATGCAGGGGATTGGAACAGGGATAAAATCAGGCTATATTTGATCCGGCCTGGTCACTCATTCGTTTGAGTGACCAGGCTGTTACCATGCAAATCGTAATGATATAAAATCTGCAGTATCATGGGAACGAACGATTAGAAAAATGCTTTTATATATGCTAATGTCCTTTCTAATAATTCTGCGGGTATTTTTTCAACAAACTGAATATTTCTGCTCATCACATCTAGGCACTTCATGTGTTCCGTTAATATCATACCTGTCGTTTTTGTTCTGTGATCCAAAGGAATATGCAGCGGAAATTTGTTGCTTGTATTCGTAATCGGACATACAACAGCAAATTTCGTTCTTATAAAAAACTGTTCATTGCTAATCACTACACCAGGTCTTCTTCCTGCCTGTTCATGTCCGGACTGCGGGCTGAAATCCAAAAATACAATATCACCTTGTTTTGGTTGATACATTACCACACTTCCTTCCCAACAGGTGGACCCCAATCAAAATCCTCAGCCATATATGCTTCGTCATAATCTTTAAATATATCTTCTAAAGTAAGATCCTGTTTCTTACTTGCCTTTTTAATCACAATATGATCGTCAACCCTGCCCAGTTCTACAAGATCATTTTCTTTCATTCCTAATGCTTCAAGAAATGCTTTCGGTATTCTGATCCCTTGTGAGTTTCCCCATTTCTGAATGGTTACTTGCATCCTGTCATCTCCTTTTTACATTAAGTATATACGAAAGTATATACATTGTCAAGCAATAAAAAAGAAAAATTTACGTAAAAACCCCAAACAAATTATGGTATAAAGTGGTTTAAAATGGATAAAATCTAACATGAATCGTTATTTCCCCAATACGGATTTAGAAAGAAAAATGATATCTGAATAAAGAAAATTGCATCTATTGCCGATAACTATAATAGTGTATTTCTATTCGCAAGTTAAATAAAAAAGAAAGGGCGGTCTTGGATGACCGGGTGTTAAGATCATGGAAGATAATAGAGCAGAACAAAAAGAAGCATTAGAAACATTGATGGAGTTTAATGGACGTTTAGTAAAAAATATGAATATTGTACAAAAAGAATTATCAGGCGCGCGTCTGGATGATACAAATGCGTTTTTGGAAGATATTATCAAAGCAATGAACTGGGAGATTCAGGTAATGAATGGCACGATGGATCTGCTGAACGAAGACGGCGAGCATATTAATAAGGAAGAATTTAACGCAAAGCTTTTAAAATTAACAGATGCGATAAATGCAAAAAATGATTCCGCAATGGCAGAAGCGTTCAAAGAAGTAATTCCATTATTTGAAAAATTAGGTGCGCGTGCAAGCGAGGTAATTGCGTAATAGAAATAGGATGCAGGAGGACATGCCAGGGTCTCCTGCATTTTTTAAATACTTCAAATAAATGAAAATGGACATTATTCATAGTCTTAAATGCAGTGCTGCGAAGCAATACGAATAGGAGAGGGTTAATCGATGGACACAAAGAAAATATCATTTATCATTTGTGTAAATGATGAGACGTATTATTCTGAATGTTTGTTTTATATCGACAGGTTACGCGTACCAGACGAATATGAAATTGACGTATATCCAGTCAGAGATGCCAGTTCGATCTATCAGGGATACAATCTGGCTATGCTGCAGACCGATGCGAAATATAAGATTTATATGCACCAGGATGTATTCCTTATCTACGAAAACCTGCTAATAGAATTAATCGCGTTTTTTGAGCATCATCCCCGTGCAGGAATGATTGGCGTACTTGGTTGCAGGCAATATCCACAGGACCGTAGGTTTTATCGGGCGTGGGATATTGGAAATGTAATAGGCTGCAGTGAAAAACATGCGTTCTGGAATGATCTTAGCGAAGAAGAATCCCAAGTCACGGCATTGGACGGAATGTTTCTTATGACAGCAAAAGATCTGTTATGGAGGGAAGATGTTCTTTCAGGGTGGGACTTTTATGATTTTTCACAATCACTGGAATTTAGCAAAAAAGGATACGAGCTGTGGGTTCCGGCACAAAGGAACCCATGGTGTATCCATGACTGCGGATATTTAAACTTTACAGGGTACGACCAGGGACAGGAATTATTTCTTCAGACGTACGGCAAGATGCTGCCGGATTACAGCGGACAGGGACCGGTATATTCAGAAAATTATTGCCAGCGGTTTCAGTTAATGATGGAATTAAAAGAGCATTGGAAAATTTTGTTGATGCAGCATCGGGAACTAGAAATTACAAAGATGCTGGAACAGGCAGGTGACGAACGGTTTTTTGACACGGAAACAGCAGTAATTATAAATATGCTTGAAATACAAAAGAAAGAAGCGGAAAAGGGGATTCCCTGGAAGCAGGGGTTTTTAGCGGACTGTGAAACGTTTGAACAGGCATATCGAAAATACAAGAAGATAAAATTCTATTTACGCCGGATCAAATACGCGCCGGATGATATAGAATTATGTCCGGACAGTTCCGATACAGCGAAAGAGGTTATAAGGAATCATACGATGTTATAATAGATGGCATGCAATAGGCGCATATGCGTGTGATCACTCTTTAAATGTTCATAAAAAACAAAGGTAAAAAGTACAACATGTTATAATCTTGTATAAATATTCAAAATAATCAAATTAGGACTTGTAATTCTTATATATTTGGTATAAAGTATAAAGGAAAGGACACATTAGGGAGAATTGCGCTGGGACAGGTAAGGTCATTCTGGTTCATAAAAATTCTGCAGGCAGAATGAGCCGGGAATAAACGCAATTCACACAAAAGAGAAAACGGTTCCAAGTACGATCTCTCCCTATGTGTTGCTTTCTTTTTTGTATAGGACGCCCTGCAAAAATTTGCACATACGGCTGCCGCAATTCCAGCGTTAACAAACTTCGCTGCTGACAGATTTCAATAATTCTTTTGGGTTCAAATCATTTAACTGCATAATTTTGATATCCAATTCGTCAATTTTATTTTGAACATAACGATTGTCATATCCGCCATATACGGTTTTTCTTTTTAAATCAGCAATATCTTCCAGCATTTTCAAAACGTCATAACCTGAATGGTTTAAATAAGCTTTCAGGCATATATTTACCCCATAAGAATACATCTGCAGCAATTCATACTCTACGGCAGTCTGAATCGAACGGTAATCCGGCAGGCAGCAGGTTTTTTGATGAATGTGAAACATTGCCTCATAGATCTGGTGGTAGTATTGATCTTCTATCACGACTTTTGAGGCCGAATTGGGTTCATTGCGGTAACAGTACAGGATTTCTTGTATATTTCCGATCGATTTTACAGTTGCAAGCAAGTAAGTAATAAAATCCGCATCCTCCAAAATAACATGCGTACGGAAACGAAGCTGCTTGTCCGCAAACAATTCTCTGCGGTAAAGTTTACTGAAAATATAGCCGCCGCTGACAATCAGTTCACTCCTTTTTTGTGCATTTAACATCCCGGTGCAGTGATCAGGGGTATGGAGGATCGCAGTATCTGTTTCCTGGCGATAGTATCCGCAGTCAATCAAGTCATATCCGGTTGTTTTGGCGGCATCGTATAATTTTTCGAACATTGCGGGGTCCGGCAGGTCGTCGCTGTCTACAAACCCGATATATTCGCCAACAGCAGCCTCAATACCGATATTTCTCGCGCCCCCGGCGCCGAGGTTGTGCGGGGACTTTAGAATGTGGATGCGGTCTGGAAATTGCGTTTCACATTGCTGCATGATGGAGAGGCTGTGGTCGGTGGAGGCATCGTCGATTAAAATAATTTCGATGTTTTCCAACGTTTGGTTTGCGAGATTTCCGAGGCATTGGGCTAAGGAATGGGCCTGGTTGTATATGGGGACGATTACACTGACTGTTTTTTTCATGGCTAT
>CAJUIH010000153.1 GCA_910586045.1 uncultured Eubacterium sp. | reverse complement strand
CCACAAGCCAGGCCTGCGCCCCTTATCCGGCGTCCCCGCAGCCAAAATGTAACACTTTATCTGAACTGTTACATGGTAAAAGATGGATGATAGATAATATACGGTCGCGGGATTTCATTCTTTGTCCAAGTGGATTTATCACTTCTTTTTTGAAATTTTGAAACTTATCCTCGTTTTGTGCATCTATATTAGAAAGACGAGAAAGGGAGGTGCTATTTTGAAAGAAGAACTGTATGAGAAACTCACGTCTTATATCATAGAAAACCAGGAGAAGTTTTACCGGCTGGCTTTCAGTTATGTAAAAAACCAGGAGGATGCGCTGGACGCGGTGCAGAATGCGGTTTGTAAAGCGCTGGCGCATTACCCGGAACTGAAAAACGAAGAAGCGTATAAAACATGGATGTATCAAATTGTGATCAATGAAAGCCTTACCTTATTAAGGGCCAGGAAACGGTTTGTCCTGGCGGATGAGGACGGACTTTGGGAAATTCCCTATGAAGAAAAGCAGTATGAGCTGCATGACGACCTGTACGACCAGATCGGGCGGATGGAAACGGATACACAGAGTATTATCAAACTGCGTTATTTTGAAGAACTGGAGCTTAGGGAGATCGCACAGGTTTTAAAGATGAATTTAAATACGGTGAAAACAAAGCTTTACCGGGGGCTAAGGATTTTAAAGGTTGCAATGGAAAAGGAGGAAGGCGCATGAAACGTATGGAAGCGGCAAAGCAAAAATATGACAGTATTCCGATTCCGGATGAATTGTCAAAAAGGGTTCGGATGGAAATAGAAAAAGCGGATAAAATACAGCATAAAACAAGAATTAATAGAAAAAGAAACACGGTTATCAAGAAAACGGCGGCTGCTGCGGCAGCAGCAGCAATTTTATTTACGGTGGGCGTAAACAGCAGCGAAACGTTTGCAAAGGCAGTCTGTGATCTTCCGTTGATCGGCTCCATCGCACGCGTGGTAACATTTCGGTCTTATGAAACGAAAACAGAAGATGCGGGCATTTCCGTAGATATCCCGAGTGTGGATTTTATTTCCGCGGATCTGGACGGGCTGCAAAAGGAGGTAAACGAGGAGATTCATACATTTTGCGAACAGTATGCGGATCAGGCATTGTCCGAGGCAGCCGAATACCGGCAGGCGTTTTTGGAAACAGGCGGTACGAAAGAAGAATGGGCGGAACACGAGATTCAAATTAAAGTATGGTATGAGGTAAAAGCACAGACAGACCAATATTTGTCGTTGGCAGTGATGGGAAATAACAACTGGAACCATGCGGGGTACGCATCCAGATATTACAATTTTGACAAGAGAGCGGGAACATGGATTTCGCTCAAAGATCTTTTGGATCCGGACCAAATACCGTCCGCGGAAGAAAGTGTCCGCAGCCAGATCAAACAAAGGGAAAAGGAAACCGGAATGGAATTTTGGGGTGATGAATGGAAAGGCATCGGTCAGGATACGAGCTTTTATATAAACAGTGCGGGAAATCCGGTCATAGTATTCGCGGAATATGAAATTGCTCCGGGGGCGGCGGGAACGCAGGAGTTTGAGGTAATAAAATAAATAGGGCGTCAGGCATATTGAAAAAATAGATGCTGCAAAGGAATTTGTGTTATACTGTTCCCAGGAATAAAAAACATTTTTAGCAAGGGGGATGGAATGGCGGAAAAAGAAAAGCTTCCAATGGGGATTGAAGATTTTGAAGAAATGCGTACCATGGGGTACTATTATGTCGATAAAACGGGGCTGATTCGAACGCTTTTGGAAAATCCGGGAAAAGTGAACCTGTTTACGCGGCCAAGGCGTTTTGGAAAAACGCTGAATATGAGTATGTTAAAATATTTTTTTGAGATTGGCAGCAACCAAAAGATTTTTGAGGGGTTAGAAATAAGCAGAGAAACAGAACTTTGCAGCAGATACATGGGGAAATTTCCGGTTATTTCCATCAGCCTGAAAGACGCTGCAGCAGATACGTTTGCCAAGGCAAAGAGGAAACTGCAATTTATGATAGGCAATGAGGCGGTGCGCTTTTCGTTTCTTTTGGACAGCGGCAGGCTGAACCAGACCGAACGCCAGCAATACGCAAAACTGATTGCGCTTGGCGGGGGCGGGGAGTTTTCGATGTCTGACGAATTGCTTGAAAACAGTCTGCTGCTGTTATCGCGATTTTTACAAAAACATTTTGCGCAAAAGACAGTGATCTTAATTGACGAGTATGACGTGCCGCTGAATCAGGCTTACCAGGCAGGCTTTTATGATAAGATGACAGGTTTTATCCGGGCGCTGTTTGGACAGGCGCTTAAAACGAACAGCAGCCTGTATGTCGCGGTACTTACCGGATGTCTTAGAATATCCAAAGAAAGTATCTTTACCGGACTGAATAATTTTAAGGTCTATACAGTAAAAGATGTGCGCTATAAAGAATACTTTGGTTTTTCGGACGCGGAAGTAAAGCAGATGCTGGAATATTATGGCTGCGCAGGCCAGTACGAGGCTGTAAAGGAATGGTATGACGGCTATCTGTTTGGTAATATGCATATCTATTGTCCATGGGACGTCATTAATTACTGTGACGACCTGCGTGACGGCAGTGTAGCGGCACCACAAAATTACTGGATCAATACGAGCAGCAATCATTTGATCCGGAGGTTTATCGAGCGTGCGGATGAAACAACAAAGGATGAGATGGAACGGCTGATGAGCGGGCAAAGCATTCAAAAGAAAATACGGCAGGAATTAACGTACCAGGATCTGGATTCCAGTTTGGATCATTTATGGAGCATCCTGTTTACAACGGGCTATCTGACACAGAGAGGAACAGGGGACGGCCCTATGACAGGGCTGGTTATTCCAAATAAAGAAATACAGTGGATCTTTGAGGAGCAAATCCAGGAATGGTTTGCGGATGAAACAAGAAAAGATTCGCAAAGGCTGGTAAGTTTTTGCACGGCGTTTGAGGAAAATGACACAACCGCCATCGAAAAAGGTTTTACCGCATACTTGCGAAGAACCATCAGCATTCGCGACAATTATGTAAGAAAAGAAAGGAAAGAGAATTTTTACCATGGGATTTTACTTGGGCTGTTTGCGGGTATGGATGGGTGGAAAATCAAGTCCAATGCGGAGTCCGGAGAGGGTTACAGCGATATTCGCATCCTGGTAGAAGACAAAGAAATCGGTATTATTATCGAATGTAAATATGCCGAAAGAGCAGCCCTTGATGAGAAATGCCGGGAGGCTTTACAACAGATTTATGACAAAAATTACGAAGAAGCACTGCTTGACGAAGGCATGACGGTGATCCGCAGATATGGGATCGCGTGTTACAAAAAACGCTGTAAGGTAGTTTCCGGATAGCGGTAAAAAAAGGGAGCAAGCGCGGGAACTTGGCGAAACAGAAAGGAACATGGAGGAATGGAGATGATAATAGGTGCCGCGGCCTGCATCGCGGCCGCCGGATATGGTTGGTACCGCTATTTTGCGGCAAAAGAAAAAGCCCTTTTACACCGTCTGGAGCAAATGATTTTGGATGCGCGGCGGGGCTGTTTTCATGCAGACGATATTTCGGAATATGAAATATCCGCGCTGGAAAATGAATGGCGCCGTTTCCTGGAGGACAGCAGCAAGTCGGTCCAGGAGCAGGAAGAGCAAAAACATCTGGTGCAGGAGCTGATCTCAGACAATGCGCATCAGACGATAACGCCGGTATCGAGTCTGAAACTCTATACGGAACTGTTAAAAGAAGCAGACACAGGGCAGGTTTTACCGAAGCGTCAGGGTGCGTGACTATCCTGGCGCGGGAATCGAGCTGTTTTTGGCAAGGGAGACGATCCAGGCGCAGAAAGGGTATATTAAGGCGGACGCGCGGCCCGGGCAGGGGGCGGTATTTTCTGTTTTTCTGCCTGCGCTGCCTGTTTCACAAGTTTAATTTCAGAATACAGGGGCTGTCGCGGTGGCAGCCCCGTTTTTTATACCAAGTCTATTTTCCCATAATCTGTCAAATTCCTGTATCCTCTTTGTATATCCAGTGTATGACGCAATCAGGATTGGATAAAATAAAAGGAGCGGCCGGCCCGCGGCATTTTGCGGACAGGCGCGTTAAGAACGGTAGGAAAACAGCCTGTGACAGGTGGTTTCCATACCGTTCCTTACGATTACTAGGAGGATAAAACGATATGGGAAGAAAAAAAGTGTATGGATACGTGCGCGTATCGAGCGCGGATCAAAATGAGGAACGCCAGATGGCGGCGATGCAGGAAAAGGGCGTTGCGGAAACAAATATTTATGTAGACAAACAGTCCGGCAAGGATTTTAACCGTCCAAAATATGTGGAACTGTCCCAAAAGCTGGAAAAAGGGGATCTTTTGTATATTTTAAGCATCGACCGGCTGGGGCGCAGCTATCGGGAGGTGCAGGAGCAGTGGCGGATTCTGACAAAGGAGATCGGCATTGATATCTGCGTTATCGATATGCCCCTTTTGGATACCAGGCACGGCAAGGATTTAATGGGGACGTTTATCGCGGACCTCGTACTGCAGATTCTATCGTTTGTGGCGGAATCGGAACGGGATAATATCAAAAAACGGCAGGAGCAGGGGATTGCGGCGGCAAAAGAACGAGGGGTCAGGTTCGGCCGGCCCGGGGTTTCGACGCCGGAGGAGTTTCCAAGGATTGTCGGGGAATGGGAGCGAAAAAATATTTCTTTTTCGGTGGCGCTCGAAAAAAGCGGACTGAGCCAGGCGACGTTTTATCGGAAGCTGCGGGAGTACCGGATGGCACAGGGAAAAATTGTTTGAATCAGAGAAAAGGCTTACAAGTATCAGAAAGTGTACTTTTTGATATGGAGCGTTTCTTTATTTAATTTACCATAAAAAAACGCCAAAAGCAATATTTTTAGTTAGTTTTATCAATTTCCGGCCAAATTTATCGCTAAAATGAAGGTTCTACATATCATTTTACATTGGACTACATGTTTTTGAATAATTAAACTATGATTTAAAATAACTATCAAAAAGTACAC
>CAJUIH010000152.1 GCA_910586045.1 uncultured Eubacterium sp. | reverse complement strand
TACTTAGGGATTCTTACCATTCTGGAGCCGGAGCCACAAGCCAGACCTGCGTCCCCCATCCGGCGTCCCCGCAGCGAAAAAGTAACGCCCGATCTAAACTTCTGCCTGTTTTTGCACATTCCCAGGATTGTCTAAAGACATTTCCCCTCCATTCTGTTACAATAACAATAGCAACTGTCACGCCGCCGCGGTACGGCGCAAATTTAGAAACGGAGGGGTTTTACATGGCAAAATACATTATGGCACTGGATGCCGGAACGACAAGCAACCGCTGTATCCTGTTTAACCAAAAAGGGGAAATGTGCAGCGTCGCCCAAAAAGAATTTACCCAGTTATTCCCGCAGCCCGGATGGGTAGAACACGACGCGGAAGAAATCTGGTCCACGCAGCTCGAGGTCGCCAAAACGGCAATGTCAAATCTCGGCATCACCGCCGCGGATATCAGCGCCATCGGTATTACCAACCAGCGTGAAACGACAATTGTATGGGACAGGCATACCGGGGAACCGGTCTATCATGCCATCGTCTGGCAGTGCCGCAGGACTTCGGAATACGCGGACTCCCTGAAAGCCAAAGGCCTGACGGAAACCTACCGCAAAAAAACCGGGCTGGTCATTGACGCCTATTTCTCCGCCACAAAGTTAAAATGGATTCTCGACCATGTCGAAGGCGTACGGGAACGCGCCGAAAAAGGCGACCTTTTATTCGGCACGGTGGAAACCTGGCTGATCTGGAAACTGACCAAGGGGCTGGTACATGTAACCGACTATACAAACGCGTCCCGTACGATGCTTTTTAATATTACTTCCTTAGAATGGGATGATGAAATCCTTGCGGAATTAAACATCCCAAAATGTATGCTGCCGCAGGTAAAACCATCCAGTTGTATTTACGGGGAGGCAAACCCGCTCTTTTTCGGAGGCCCGATTCCGATTGCCGGGGCCGCGGGCGACCAGCAGTCCGCGCTGTTCGGCCAGACCTGCTTTCAAACCGGAGATGTCAAAAACACGTATGGAACCGGATGCTTCTTGCTGATGAATACAGGTGAAAAACCGGTATTTTCCCAAAATGGACTCGTTACTACGATTGCCTGGGGCTTGGACGGAAAAGTCACGTATGCGCTGGAAGGCTCCATATTCGTAGCAGGAGCCGCCATCCAATGGCTGCGTGATGAAATGCGCTTTATTGATTCTACGCCGGATTCCGAATATATGGCACGCAAAGTCCATGATACCAACGGCTGCTATGTCGTACCCGCGTTTACCGGACTTGGCGCCCCATACTGGGACCAGTACGCGAGAGGTTCCATTGTCGGGCTGACACGCGGCGTAAACAAATACCATATCATCCGCGCCACCTTGGAATCACTGGCCTACCAGGTCAACGATGTGCTGGAAGCGATGAAAGCGGACGCGGATATCTGCCTGAACGGACTGAAGTCAGACGGCGGCGCAAGTGCCAACAACCTGTTAATGCAGATGCAGGCAGATATCAGCGGCGTCCCGGTCCACCGCCCGGTATGCGTGGAAACGACCGCGATGGGGGCCGCCTATCTGGCAGGGCTTGCGGTCGGCTACTGGTCAGGAATCGGGGATATTGTAAATAACTGGGCCATCGACCGTACCTTTACACCGGAAATACCTGAGGAAGAGCGGACACATAAAATCAAACAATGGAAAAAAGCCGTAACCTATGCTTTTCACTGGGCAAAAGAAGACTAACCCATAATTCTAACAGGAGGCAAAACTATGTATGACGTTGTCATCATTGGCGCCGGGGTCACCGGAAGTGCCAGTGCAAGGGAATTATCCCGCTACAACCTGAAAATCTGCGTGCTGGAAAAAGAAGAAGATGTCTGCTGCGGCACTTCCAAAGCAAACAGCGGCATTGTCCATTCCGGCATCGACTGCCGCCCGAACACACGCATGGCGGAAATGAATATCCTTGGAAACAACCTAATGGAACCGCTTTCCAAAGAACTTGATTTTGAGTTCCAGCGCAACGGCTCCCTGATCCTTTGTTTTTCCGAAGAAGAACTGCCAAAGCTGCGGGAACTATATGAGCAGGGAATCGCAAACCACGTACCGGATCTGCGCATCATCCCAAAAAAAGAACTGCGGGAACTGGAGCCAAATGTCTCCGAAGAAGCCATCGCTGCAATCTATGCCCCAACCGGCGGCATCGTATGCCCGTTTGGCCTGAATATCGCCCTGGCGGAGAATGCGGCAGATAACGGCGTAGAATTTCGATTTGACAGCGAAGTCACCGCGATTGTAAAAACAGAAAACGACTACCAGCTCACTGTTTTGGAGCGCGGCGCCGGAGAAACCGCCATCCAGGCCCGGTGCATTGTCAATGCAGCCGGCGTCTATGCGGACAAATTTCACAATATGGTCAGCAGCCGGAAAATCCATATTATCCCAAGGCGCGGCGAATACTGCCTTTTGGACAAAACAACAGGCGGCCTTGTATCCCATACAATATTCCAGCTTCCGGGCAAACAGGGCAAAGGCGTTCTTGTCACCCCTACGGTTCACGGCAATACACTCGTCGGCCCAACCGCTGACGACCACGAAGACAAGGAATCGGTCCATACAACCGCGGACGGCATAGCCCGCCTGTGCGCATCCGCGCAGCGCTCCGTTCCATCTGTACCGCTGCGCCAGGTCATTACCTCTTTCAGCGGCAACCGCGCCCATGAAGACGGCCATGATTTTATTATTGAAGAACTGTCCGACGCACCGATGTTTATCGATGCCGCCGGAATCGAATCCCCGGGCCTGACCAGCGCCCCGGCCATCGGCATCCGTGTAGCCGAAATCGTGTCCGGACTGCTACACCCTGCCAAAAACGAAACGTTCCGCGCTACCAGAACCGGCATTTTAAACCCGAAACAATTATCAGAAGAAGACTATGCCGCCCTGATCCGGGAAAAACCTGCTTATGGCAATATTATCTGCCGCTGCGAAACGGTTACGGAAGGTGAAATCATAGACGCCGTTACCCGTACCCTTGGGGCAAAATCACTGGACGGCGTAAAGCGCAGGACCCGTGCCGGCATGGGCAGGTGCCAGGCAGGCTTCTGCTCCCCTAAGACAATGGAAATCATCGCCCGTGAAAAACAGATCCCGCAGTCTGCCGTTACAAAAAGCGGCAAAGACTCCCATATTATCGTCGGATACTGCAAACAAAGCGCTAAGGAGGGCAGATCATGAATTGCTATGACATCGTAATTATCGGCGGAGGTCCCGCGGGACTGGCCGCAGCCGTTTCCGCCAAAAGAAACGGAATCGACAATATCGTCATTTTAGAACGGGACTGCCAGCTCGGCGGTATTTTAAACCAGTGCATCCATAACGGTTTCGGACTGCATACCTTTAAAGAAGAACTGACCGGACCGGAATATGCAAAACGTTTTATGGAACAGGCAATGGAATTGCAAATCGAATACCGGCTGGACACGATGGTTTTAAGCATTTCAAACGATAAAACCGTAACCGCCGTAAACCATACCGACGGATTATTTAAACTAAAGGCAAAAGCGGTAATCCTTGCGATGGGCTGCAGGGAACGAGCACGCGGCGCGCTCAACATCCCGGGATCCCGTCCGTCCGGCATCTATTCCGCAGGCACCGCGCAGCGCCTCGTCAATATCGACGGTTTCCTGCCTGGCCGCGAAGTAGTGATCCTAGGTTCCGGCGACATCGGCCTGATCATGGCCCGCCGCATGACCCTGGAGGGTGCAAAAGTAAAGGTCGTAGCCGAACTCATGCCATTTTCCGGCGGATTAAAACGAAACATCGTACAATGCCTGGACGACTTCGGAATCCCGCTGAAATTAAGCCATACCGTAGTAGAGATTCACGGAAAGGAACGCCTTACGGGCATTACACTGGCCCAGGTAGACAGCCACGGAAAACCGATTCCCGGCACAGAAGAAGAATACGCCTGCGATACCCTGCTGCTTTCCTGCGGCCTGATACCGGAAAACGAACTGTCGCGGGAAATGGGCACTGAAATGGATCCGGTTACAAACGGGCCGTCCGTCAATGAATGCCTGGAAACAAGCATCGACGGCGTCTTTGCCTGCGGCAATGTCCTGCATGTGCACGACCTGGTAGATTTCGTATCAGAAGAAGCCGCTGCCGCAGGAAAAAATGCCGCTGCCTATGTAAAACAAGGCGGCAGCCTGGGCGAACCAGGCAGGCAAATCCCGCTTATTCCAACCAGCGGCGTGCGCTATACTGTACCGAAAAACATCCATTGCAACCGCATGGACGACACACTGACCGTGCGCCTGCGTGTCGGCGCCGTTTATAAAAACTGCTGCATCTGCGTATACTTCAATGACGAATGCGTCAGCCGCAGGAAAAAGCCGATTATGGCGCCAGGCGAAATGGAAGAGATCAAACTAAACAAACAAGCACTGGAAGCATACGACGGATTGGAACGAATTACCGTCAAAATAGAGGAGGCATAGCAATGGAAACAAGAAATCTTACCTGCATCGGCTGCCCCCTGGGCTGTGCCGTTCAGGTGGACATAGAAAACGGCACCATTTTAAATGTAACCGGAAACACATGCAAACGCGGCGACGACTACGCGCGTAAAGAAGTAACCCACCCGACCCGCATCGTTACAAGCACCGTACGGGTGACCGGCGGCGATCCGGCCATGGTGTCCGTAAAAACCGAACACGATATCCCAAAGGAAAAAATCATGGATATTATGCACTGTATCAACGAAATCCAGGTACAGGCACCGGTACGGGCCGGAGATATTTTATTAGCGGATGCGGCAGGAACAGGTGTGAATATTGTAGCTACAAAAGATGTCTGGCAGATGGATGTTAGGTAAAAAGGAACCGATATAACACCATGTTTGGCAGAATGCAATGCAGGGATCAGGGTTTTGGAAAATTTAAAAGATACGACGCATAGGATTTTGATTTTCCTGTACAGCAGATCCACATGTTTGGAAACTACCCGCCATAACATGTGGATCTGTTTAAACGGAAACTTGATAATTCCGTGTCCGTTAAAAATATGCGATGAAAACTTATTTACTTGATTATCTTTTATATAGACGGTGATTAATTATCGCTAAAATCCACTTGTATTTTCTTCTAAATAATATATACTATTCTCATAAATATT
>CAJUIH010000151.1 GCA_910586045.1 uncultured Eubacterium sp. | reverse complement strand
CTATTTGTTATTATAATACATCTATTTCCTAAAGTCTACCATAATTTCACAGATGCACATCCGGCGGTAAAACCTTATGTAACAGTTTATATAGTTCAGATAAGGTGTTACATTTTTCTCACCGGACGCAGGTCTGGCTTGCGGCGACGTTGGAAGAATGGTTAGAAACCCTTAGTATTCTGCCTGATCCCTAAGGGGCGAAGCCAAGCGGCGCCTTTAGCTGCTGGCGTGGTCCTGGGCGAATTAGGCGACGCGACCGGGCAGGCCGTAATGTAAAAGCAGAATACTTAGGGATTCTTACCATTCTGGAGCCGGAGCCGCAAGATAGACCTGCGTCCCTCATCCGGCGTCCCCGCGGCCAAAATGTAACACCTTATCGGATTATCTATTGAATAATGCAGGCAGATCGTTTATTATAGTATACAGAGGTTTGCACCTATCAAAGGCATGAAACGAGGAGGATCATTGTGAAAGAAGAGAGAAAAAGCATAGAGCAGATGAAAAACGAGCTTTCAATTGAACGATTTCTGCATGCACAGTTTATCAAGATCGGATTTGTAGTCGGGATCCTGATGGGGCTGCTGGGGATATTTGCCGGGTATGAGGGCATCCAGCTTACCAAGTATCATTCGCAGCAATTTCAGTTAAGTCCGCAGATGCAGGCAGCGCTGACTGTCGTTATCATAAGCATCGCTGTAATTGCCGGAATCCTGCTGGTAGACATACTGTTAAACCGGATTGCACGCAAAACCATCCGCAGGATTCAAGATTCCGTAAAGGTAATGGATTCCGCCATGGACAGTCTGGCCGATGGGAAACTAGGGGACGAAATCACTTACCATCGACGCGACGAGTTTAGCAATATGATGGAAAACGCAAAAAAATCCATGCACGAACTGCAAGAATACATCGGCGATATTTCCAGGACACTCAGCCAGATCAGCGACAAAAAGCTGGATATCGGCATTGAGCACGAATATATCGGAGACTTCGCCCAAATCCGCACCTCCCTGCTTAGCATTATTGAAAGCCTTAATACCACTATGCTGGAAATGCGCGCATCGTTCACACAGGTAAGGGACGGGGCCGATTCGCTCGCGGAAACCGCACAGGCGATGGCAGACGGCGCAGAACAGCAGTCCAAACATATTCGCTCTCTTTTGGACAATATCGAAGACATCTCTTCTTCCGTACACGAAAATGCGCTGGCGGCCGAAGATGTGGAAAAGCTTTCCCACGCTTCCATGGACCAGATGCAGGTAGGCGGTCAGAAAATGAAAGAACTCACGCAGGCAATGGATTTGATCCGCGAAGATTCCAATGAGATTGCCAATATTATCGAAGTAATCACCGGGATTGCGGCACAGACAAATCTGCTTGCGCTGAATGCTTCGATTGAGGCAGCACGCGCAGGCGAGCATGGAAGAGGATTCGCCGTTGTGGCCGATGAGATCGGGACGCTGGCAGGCTCCAGTGCCGAAGCATCCCGCAATATCACCGAACTGATCCACAAAAGCATCGAAACCGTCAGCAATGGGGTATCTGTAACGAACCAAACGACAGAGATGATGGCAGGCATTTCCGAAATGTCTGCGAATATAGCAGACCACATTGCCTTAATTACCGAATCCAATAAAAAACAGGATGCGTACATAAACGGTATGGTGGAAAACGCAAAAGAAATCGCTTCGATTATAGATCAGAATACCGCCGCGGCGCAGGAAAGTTCGGCACTTTCGGAAGAACTGCTTGGATACGCGGAAAATGTAATGACAATGATCGAGCAGTATGAAATCCGGGAATAAGATCCGACAATACGATACGGCCTTTCGAACGCGGGAACGGAAAGCCGTATCGTAAGATAGCTAATAGCTAATACATTATCTTTTCAATTGTACATGTATGCTGCTTGCCGGTATCATCCTTATTATAATTTATGCCTACCAGCAAAATCTCGCCCGCATACCTCTCCAAAGCTTGCGTATAATGCCGATCCTTAATCTGCTGTATTGTTGTATCTGCGGTTTTCTTATATTTCAATTCAACCACTAGGGCAGGCTTTGCACTACATGGAAGCGGCAAGAAGACAATATCCGCAAACCCCCGCCCTGCCGGCAGTTCACGGATCAGTTTGTAATCCTTTCTCGCGCTGTAGTAAGCAAGTCCAATGGCGCAGCTAAGGGAATTTTCATCGTTGTAGGCCAGAATCGAAGCAACCTCCATATGCGCACGGTCCAATCCCTCCGCAACGCTTTGTTCGTCGCAAAGCAGCGTATCTTCCAACAGTTTTTCTGACATTTGCAAAACATGCATCACTTCCGGCCAGCCGCCTGTACTCATGGCATTTTCAAATTCCTCCGCAACTTCCTTATTCGGAATAAACGCTTCTTTTTCCTGCGCATCATAACCGAGATATCCAAGATGGATCAGCAGTGTCAGTACATCGTCTTTCGTAAGAAATGTGCGCATATCGTTCTGGAAGCTGCGTGTATTTACCCGGATCCGTCCGCCGCCGAGCATCTGTACAATGTCTGCGCGCAGTCCCTGGAAGTCCATATCCATATAAATTTTCAATGCCTCATACGTTTCAGTAGCCGTCCAGTAATTGGAAAAATAACCGCTGCTCATTGCCGCCACGACAGAGCGCGGGTTATATACATGGCGAAACCGCCTGAACTGGTAACCATCATACCAGCTTCCCGTTTCTGTAAAATCCATGCCAAACTGGCGGCACAATGCTTTTACTTCCGTTTCCGTAAAACCTGTATACTCTTCCAGCACATTTTGATCCGTCATTGCATATTCCCAAAACATATTTAACGCAGAATGCTGTCCATATTTTTTTACCGGAAGAATACCGGTCATATAAGCAAGCATTACATAAGGCTGGTCTTTTAAAAGATTCCGCAAAAAATCCAAGTATTGTTTTTGCAGCGCCTTGGATTCCTGCCGTTCCCGCATGATGCAATCCCATTCATCAATCAGGAATATAAACTTTTTTCCGCTTTTCGCATAAATCTTGCGCAGTACGTCTGCAAGTCCCGCATTTGGATTCGTAACCAAATCCCCATATGTTTCCATAAGTTCTACCAAAACCTCTTTCTCCAGGTAATCCGTCACACTTTGTTTTTCTGCACCGGTCAAAAACTGCTGCATATTCAATAAAATGACGTCATATTGATTCAGATGCACAGGGAACGTTTCATCGTTTTCAATATTCATTCCAATAAATAATTGCCTGGAATCACAGCCGCGGCTGTAATAAGCGGCCAGCATATGCAGTGCCATTGACTTTCCGAAACGGCGCGGCCTGCTGACACATATATATTTTTCATTGGTATTCAAAAACGCATTGGTATGCGTAATCAGTCCCGTTTTATCCACATAAATACGGGAACGGACCGCTTCTGCAAAACTTTCGTTCCGGGGATTTAAATAGATTCCCATATAGATGCCTCCCTGCTTAGGAACTGTATGTAAACTGCTTTCTGACAATTCCCTATTTTGCTGTTTCTTCACATTTTTATTTTAGCATGCAAAGACAGCAGGCGCAAGAATGATCTACCCCCTATTTTTTCTCAGGAATATTGTTCCCACATTTTCCCCTTTTACTATTTTAGCCCTGCGGAGTAAGAAAAACCATTCTTTAGCGGTGAAACAGTTTTTGGAATATTTAACATTCAGATCTCTATCATGTGATTTTCACGGTTTCAAAACCTCCGCTTTAAAGCATTTCCAAAAACGCCGCGATCCGCGTATGCAGTTGCCCGGTATCCTGTGCCGAATAGTCTGTTTCTACCACGATATACGGCAGTTTCTTTTCTTCTGTCACAAATCTGCGAACCGCCCTAGATTCCAGGTTATAGGTAAGGCAGGCCGAAAGCGTCATTTCCACCACGCCGTCTGCCTTATATTCATCAATCAGCCGTCCCATCAGTGCAAAACGGTTCTGATCCGGCGTCATAACGGAGCATCCAATCTGAAGATATCTTCGTGCAATCGCATCGTAAATATCATCCGCTTCTTCATCGACCAGTTGATCCATCGATTTCGCCCCGGTGCAGTTTTCATAAGCGACCACAATACCGCCGTTTTCTTCGATGGCACGGATCACTTTTTCCGTACCCCCGCCTACCGGACACCCTGTAAGGATGATGCGCGGCTTTTTATCCTCCATTTTGCCCTCTGCATATTCTTTTTCTATCCGTTCTACAATGGCGTCTACTTCCGCCGGCATCGCCCTGCGGTCAAATTTAAATCCGCTGCCGTACAGCACCTTGAATAAATCATAGCCCCTTATCGGCGCCGGGTCATGGCGCATTACCTCATACAGCCTTTTTAATGACCGCCTGGTATCGTTCTGGATTTTTACAGCTTCCCGGATTTTTTTATCCGTGATACGCGTCTGAAACTTCTCTTCCAGATATTTTTTAAACCGCATGATTTCGCTTTTCCAAAGCTTCAGCGCTTCTTCGCTCTGTGTATTCGGCAGCTCCATAAGGAATACTTCTTTCAATTCCGACATGTATTCATACATTTTTTTCTTGCCGTCGCAAGTCGTTTCCCCGACTACGATATCTGAAAAATAAAAAAACGGGCACTTGTCTGTCTTGGCAAACCCATAACTGGATTTGATCAGAGGACATAGGTTCCTCGGAAGATCCTTTTCCGCTTCCGGGATTGTCTCATCCGAAGTAGAACATAGCCCTACAGTTGCGGCTCCGGCTGCAAGGGCGATTTCCTGCGGAAAATAGGTACAGTATGCGCCTACAACCGGAATCCCTTTTTCCTTTATTTCTTTTACCGCTAAAAATGAATTTTTCCTTTGTTCCGCAAATTCTTCAAAAACTTCCGGCAGTTCCTTTATAATTTTCATTTGTATTCCTTTCTGCACACGGCATTGCACGTTCTTGCTTTTGATTACTGGATTTCATTTTACCAAACAAAACGATAAGAGTCTAATTCTATTTCTGGATCAGGATTGGCGTCTTATTGGATTTTTCAATAAATGCACTCCTGGCCAGTAATATTCTTTGGCCGTAACAATTCAGATAAGGCGTTACATTTTGGCTTGCCGGACGCTGGGAGAGACGGTTTGCCCGGCTTGCTGGCGGCCCTCCAGAATGGCAAGAATCCCTAAGCATTCTGCAATTTACGGATCGGCCTGCCCCGGTCGCGGCGCC
>CAJUIH010000150.1 GCA_910586045.1 uncultured Eubacterium sp. | reverse complement strand
TGGGCTGATTCTGGCGTCCGCTTATATGTGCGGAACCAAATATACGAAAAGCTTTGTGGCGGCCCTGGCACTGCTTCCGGCTGTCGTCTGCGTGATCATTATGATGGTAAACGGAAATGTAGGTACCGGCGTGGCGGTAGCGGGTGCGTTTAGCCTGGTCAGGTTTCGGTCTGTGCCGGGTTCCGCCAGGGAAATCGGCGCCATTTTTCTGGCGATGTGTTCCGGGCTGGTAGCCGGAATGGGATATCTGGCTTACGCGCTGCTTACAGCAGTAATTTTAGGCGCCGCTATGCTGGTTTATAACCGAATGGATTTTGAAACCAAAAAAAATTGCGCGCGTTATAAAACGCTGCATATTACGATACCGGAAGATTTGGATTACAGCGGCGTATTTGACCAAATCCTGCAAACATATGCTTGCGATTATGAAGTGGTGCAGATTAAAAAACAAGCAGCGATTTTTTTCCTGATCACAGTTATGCTGCTGTCAGGATGAAGCCGAAAATATGCACAGACAAAAACAACCCAGAACCATTCGCAGACGGCCGATCCGGCAAACACGGGAAATACCACAGACACGTCGGATCCACAAAACAGTGCGGCGGTTGAAATCGATACGTCAGACCTGTTCTCGGGACGTGACAAGGAAATTGGATATGATGAAACAGAAAGCGTATCCATCCAGCTTTCGGATCAAAGTACGTCCTGTACATCCGATGCAGTCAAAATTTCGGGAAATACGGTGACGATCACCGACGAGGGTACGTATGTGCTTTCCGGAAATTTGACGGACGGCATGGTGGTCGTTGAAGCGGAGGATACGGACAAGGTACAGCTTGTGCTGCAAAACGCACAGATTACTAATGCGCAGTCCGCGGCCCTTTATATTCGCTGTGCGGATAAAGTATTTGTTACGTTAGCGCCAGAGACGCAAAACAGCCTGCAAAACGGCGGGGCTTATACGGCAATAGATGAGAATCAGATTGACGCCGCCGTTTTTTCTAAATCGGACTTAACTTTTAATGGGGAAGGTATGCTGACGGTCACAGCGGATGCGGGGCATGGGATTGTATCGAAAGACGATCTGGTATTTACCAGCGGGGACTATGCGGTTACTGGGGCAGACCATGGAATCGTAGGAAAGGACAGCGTCCGTATTGCGAATGGCGTTTATAAGATTGTTGCGGGAAAGGATGGCATTCATGCAGAAAATAAAGACGATGCCAGCCTGGGGTTTATCTATCTGGAAAACGGGACCTATGATATCAAAGCGCAGGGGGACGGTATAAGCGCGGGAAGCTGGCTGCAGGCGGAAGGCGGTACTTATAACATCACTACCGGAGAGGGAAGCGCAAATGTAAAAACAAAGACGGAACCTGGGCGCGGATCTTTTCATAGACAAATGGCGGAAAGACGGATGGAAGATACGGCTTCCGCACAAGAGGCAGATGCAACGGAAGATACAGCCAGTATGAAAGGCATAAAAGCGGGTACGCAGATGGTTTTAAAAAAGGGCGCTTATACGATGGACTGTGAAGATGATGCGCTGCATTCTAATGGAAACCTTACGATCAGCGCCGGAATCTATACGTTGTCTTCGGGAGATGACGGGATCCATGCGGATTGTGATGTTACGATTGACGGCGGCAGGATAGACATTACCCGAAGCTACGAAGGGATCGAGGGACTTGGGATTACGATTACAGACGGCGAAATATCTGTCCAGGCGGCAGACGACGGCATCAATGCGGCCGGGGGAAATGACAGCAGCGGATTCGAAGGACCTGGGTCTGGAGGAGACCAGTTTGCCGCTGTAGAAGGGGCTTATATCCATATTGCCGGAGGTACGTTAAATGTCAATGCCTTTGGAGATGGGATTGATTCCAACGGAGACCTTACTGTTTCCGGCGGCGAGACGTATGTGTCAGGGCCAACAGACAATGGAAACGGAAGCCTGGATTACAACGGTACGGCACAGATTACAGGGGGTATTTTTGCCGCGTCCGGCTCATCGGGTATGGCGCAGAATTTCGGCAGTTCCTCTACGCAGGGTGTGGTCATGGTTTCTTTGGACGCACAGGAGGCAGAAACTAAGATTTCGCTGACGGACAGCGCGGGACAGGAATTATTATCCTGGACGGCGCAAAAAGAATATACATCGGTCATTGTAAGCTGCCCAGAAATAAAACAGGGAGAAACTTATAAAATCACAGCCGGGACGGCTGCGGAGCAGATTGTTATGGATCGTTTGGTTTATGGAAACGGTACGCCGGCGGGCGCGGAAGCCGGCAGGGGCGCAAGAGGAGGAATGAGAGGAGAACCAGGAAAAGAAAGCATTCCAGGGCAGGAGACGCCTTCTGGAGAAGTACCGCGGGAAGCACCGCAGGGAACGGAGCAGGAATTATAAATAAAACCGGAGCCGTTACGTTTCACACCCAGGACAAAAAAAGGCTGCGCTGTGAAACGTAAGCCGAAAGTAACAGTTCAGATAAGATGTTACAGATTGGCTGCGGGGACGCTGGATGAGGGGCGCAGGCCTGCGCCCCTCATCCGGCTGGTTTTCTCTGCCTCTACGTAACCTGCACTACTATAGAAATGTAAAAACAGCAAATGGATAGCTGGCAAGGTTTTACGAATCCGTTTTGTGTATTACGATTACGTATAGGATGCCAGTTGTAAAGCCTGCGAATATTAGCTGGGAAAGCCGGGCAAACCGTCTCTCCCAGCGTCCGGCAAGCCAAAAAGTAACACCTTATCTGAACTGTAAAAGCCGGAGCCTGCCTAAGCGCATAAAAGTAAGAAAACTCCTTGACTGTACGGCTACTGTATGGTTTATAATACGATATCATAGACAAGTACAGATGAGGAGAGAATCAGAATGGGATTCCAATTTTATGAAACAGCCACGCTCTTTTTTGTATATTCCTTTTTGGCATGGCTTGCGGAAACGTCGGTGGCGACAATTAAAGAAAAGGATTTCAAAAACCGTGGGTTTGCGTCAGGGCCGTTTTGCTTTATTTATGGGTTTACCGTGGTGCTGCTGACGGTTTTTATGCAGGAATTAAAAGAGGATCCGGTGTTCCTTTTTTTGGGCAGCGCGGCTGTCGCGACGGCTGTGGAATGGTATACGGGCAAATTGCTGGAACGGATGAAGCAAAAAAAATGGTGGGATTATACCGGCAAGCGGTGGAACTTTGACGGATATATCTGCCTGCAGTATTCCCTGCTTTGGGGTCTGCTTGGGTTTTTAGCCATTTCCTATGGCAACGACATGGTATTGGTGCTGTATGCGCTGCTGCCGGATGTAATCGCAAAAACGGCTGTATGGGTATTGGCGGCGGTAGGATTTATAGATGTTGCGGGTTCTTTGATGTCCGTGTATCATATGGAAGAAAAGCTGCCGCGCCTGTTTGGGTGGAACCTAAGATTGCAGCAGTGGACGTATCGGTTTGCCGCTGATGTTTCCGCGCGTATGGAGGTTCGGATTGACCGGTCCTATCCCGCGATCGCACAGACAGGCCCGCAGGAACCGGACGTGCGGCAGTGCAGTCTGGTGCAGTTGTTCTGGCTGTTTGTAATCGGGGCTTTTTTGGGGGATATCGTGGAAACCGTATTCTGCCGGGCGACAGCCGGGGTATGGATGAGCCGCAGCAGTCTGGTATGGGGTCCTTTTAGTGTTGTATGGGGCCTTGCGATTGCGCTTGTGACAGCGCTCCTTTATAAGGACCGCCAGAAGCAGGAACATCATATTTTTTGGGTCGGCGTTTTTTTAGGCGGTGCCTACGAGTATATTTGCAGTGTTTTTACGGAAATCCTGTTTGGCAAAGTGTTTTGGGATTACAGCGGGATGCCGTTTAACCTTGGCGGGAGGATTAACCTGCTGTATTGCTTTTTTTGGGGAGTTGCGGCTGTCGTATGGATGAAAGGGCTTTATCCGGTTATGGAACGGTTTATCCACGCGTTGCTTAAAAAAACAGGAAAGGCGCTGACTGGCTGTATGGTCGTTTTTATGATTTTGGATCTGTCTGTTTCGGTACTTGCCCTGATCCGGTACGATACGCGTGTGGGCGGGCAGGAGGCGGTGTACAGATGGGAGGAAGCGATGGATACGTATTTTGACGACGGCCGGATGAAACGGATTTATCCGAACGCGATTGAGCAGTAGGAAAAAATCGGCATTTAAAAAGTGTAAAGCCTTGCTGTTCTATAGGCTTTACACTTTGATACGCTTATTCTTTTTATCGAAGATATGCAGGCTCTTTCGCGTATCCGATAATCTCCTCGCAGATTTCAAATTCGGATTTATGATCCGTATGGATGATGATATCAGCAGCCGCTTCATATTTAGCCCTGCGTTTTTCCATCAGGTCGCGGATGAAGCCGACATTTTTATTGTGTTCAAGCAGCGGCCGGTCGTGATTGTTTTTTACTCGTTTTAAAATGGTCTCCGGCGACGCGGTTAACAGGATGACTTTTCCGTTTTTTTTCATTTCGATTACATTTTCATCGCGCATTGGTACGCCGCCGCCGCAGGAAATTACGGCGCCTTTGCGGCACTGCAGTTCGCGCAGAAGATCGGTTTCCAGATTCCGGAAATATTCTTCCCCGTGTACTTCAAAAATCTCAGGAATGCCCATGCCTTCCCGCTGCGCGATCACCTGGTCCATTTCGATGACGTCCATCGCGAACACGCTGTTTAGAGCCTGGGAAATTGTAGATTTTCCGGCACCCATAAAGCCGATCAGAACAATATTGTAGTCGAAGAGCTGGTGGAACTGGATTTTTTTGCTGTTCCTAAGGATCGTTTCGAATACGTCCATGACATTTTCTGTATGGCGGTTGTCTGACAAACGGCTGAGCAGAAGCTTGCGTTTTTTTTCTTCCGCATCCGGCTGGACGATCGCAAGTTTTTTTTTGTGCTTGTACGTTGTGATATCTTCAATTACGCGGTAACGCATACAGAGCGCATCCAGTATGATTTCATCACACATTTCCAAATTTTCACGCAGATAATCTAATTTACTCATAAAATAGTCCTCTTGTCCCTTAAAGTTTTTGATTCCGGTTTTGCAGTGCAGTAGAAAAAGGCCTTGCTGCCAAGGCCTTTCCTACAACATCGTTCTATAGAATTATACAAAATAATATCTTTTACGGCAAGTATTTTTTAATCAAGAAAACCGCGTCTT
>CAJUIH010000149.1 GCA_910586045.1 uncultured Eubacterium sp. | reverse complement strand
TCCCCTGGTTTTGTCAATACTTCAAATGAAAGCATTTTCTCCTCCGTTTCGTCGTCTGCCGCGCCTGTACTCCGGCCCTGCGCGCAGAAGCCATCGGCTATAACAGTTGCGGCGAACGCTCATGTGCCGCCTGACGGCTGTCAATTTTAAGCTTTGATTTTTATGCCTTTTGCCGCGCTGTAACTTCCATAAACCTTATTCCCCATCGAATCCACCGTATACGCCCGCACCCTAACATAATATTTCTTCCCGGCTTTTAACCCCGTCAGCGTTTTCGCCTTTGCAGACGCCCCGACTGTTTTGGTTTTTGCGGACGTAAATTTTTTATTCAACGCATACTGCACCTGGTATCCTTTCACTCCATTTATTTTCTGAAAACTGACTTTTACCTGCTCTTTTTTCGCCGGCTTTAACGACTGTACCGCGGCCTTTGCCGGAGCCTTGACCTTTGTCCAGCGCGCGTACAGCGTCGTCGCTTCATTCAGCGTCTTTTCCCCGCTCACCCGCGCGCCGCCAGTCTGCTGTGTATACCAACCGTTAAAAATATACGCCTTTCGCTGGACTTTCGGCAAAATCCCAAGCGTATCATCATTTAATAACGTCATCGTCCTGCGGCTTAAATTCGTACCGCCGTTTGCATGAAATTGGATAATATAAAACAGCTTTGCTACAACAGGACTGTTGTCCTCCGGCGGATCCTGCGGCAGATCAGACGGCTGTACCGGCTGGGACGGCTGCGTACCTGTCCCGCTGGATGATCCCGGCGCAGACGGCACGGATGTTCCATCCGACGTATCCGGCGTTCCCGGCCTTGACGGCTGCGTGCCTGTCCCGTCCGACGCCCCCGGTTCCGGCGGCTGCGTAGACGGATGATCGGGATCAGACGGATTTTCCGGCTCCGGCCGCTTGTTCCCCTCCACGTCTACAATACACGACTGTCTTAAAAAGCTGCCGTCGCGCGTCATAACCGTAATCGTAGCGCGCCCCGCGCCGAGCGCCGTAACCAGCCCGTCGCTTCCTACAGCGGCTACCGACGGATTGTCTGAAATCCATACCAGGTTTGGATTGGTTGCATCCAGCGGAAACAGGCTGGCGTTTAACTGTATGGTCTTATTTGTATGGATCGAGGTATTCTGCTGGCTTAATGACATGCCCTGTACTTTTTTAAATGCCGGTTCAAAGGAATCTTTGTTTGCATAAGTCACTTCGCCGGATGACAGGCCGCCGACCGTACGCAGGGCATACAAGTCGCTGTCGATGTTCAACGGACGGAACACATATCCCTCGTACTGCATGTCCTTTTTAAGCTGCAATTCTAAAAACTGTACATTGCGGCACACTTCTTCGTTTGCAATCTCCTCCACTTCATATTTCATGGTTCCGGTATCGGTGCCGCGCAGATTCAAGTAATAATCGTTTCCGGTCAGATAGACGGTCTTGGTATCTCCGTTTACGTCCAGGCGGACATTTTCCTCTTTTTGATTTGGCTCGTTGCGGATAATGGAACCGGCTTCTTTCCCGTCCATGCTGTATACATATACGTCCACCGGGCAGGCTATGGTTACTTTTTTGCTGTAGGCAAATAATGGTTTTGCGTAGATTGTAAAAATACCGTCAGAAAAGGAACCGTTTTTATTTCCTATGATTTCCGCCGCGGTCTTGTCAATTAATACGCCGGACGCTATCTCGTCGCTTAATGACTGCCACTGGTAAATGCTGTGCAGCGAGTCGTCGGATGTACGGGACACGCTTTCCACAAACGCCGCCAGATCCGTATAAGCGGATTTCCCAATCTGCCCGCTTGTCGGCACATCCGACGGTACGCCGCCTTTGGGCAGTATTTCATAACGCATGGCGCCGTAAGACGGGTACAGGTTCCCGCCGCCGTCCGGCTTTCCGAGATCGAGCGTGATTTCCAAGGTTTTTCGGCCATATTTCGTTTCCACAGACACATGCGTAATGGCCCGTTCCGTGCCGGAAGCAAAATCCCCCTGCGGATCGACGCCGGATTTTTTCATGACGCGTTCCTTGACGCCGCTGCCGCCGGAATATTTGTAAGCGTAATTGATATCGGCAAGCCAGGTAAACAGGCAGCTTTCCAGAATATCCATCTGCTGCTGGGACAAGTAATGTGCTAAGTCCGGTTCTAGGGAAAGCGGATCGCCGGGTTTTAAGCGCTGCAGTTCTTCTTTTGCGTCGGTTGTAACAGGCAGAACCGGTTCGTCCGGGATCACGGGATCCGGCGGGGCCTGGTCTTCTTTGTAATGGATCGCAGCGTTTTGCAGGCTTTCATTGCCGTCTGCCTGAATTTGGATTTTCTCCCATTGGTTTTTCGTATCGGCATAATATACGTCTGCTAATTTTTCGCATCCATGAAAAGCCCACTCCCCGATCCTGGTAATACTGCCCGGGATGTTTATTTCGGTTAAATTACTACAGGCATAAAACGTATAATCGCTGATACTCGTCAAGCTTTCCGGCAGGCTGATTTTTGCCAGTCCGCTGCAGTGTTGAAAAGCCCCGTTTCCGATCGTCTGCACGCCATTTGGTATCGTAATGCTTTGTAAACTTTCGCATCCGTCAAAGGCTTGCTTTTCGATGCTTGTTACACGATCCGGAATGTGGACTGCACTAAGGCTTGTACAACCGAAAAATGTGTTGATTCCTATGCCTGTTACACCATCCGGAATGACGATTTCCGTCAGTTTGGTACAGCCATAAAAAGCGGAATTTCCAATTTCCGCCACACTGTTTGGAATACTGATCTGCGGCAAAGCGGCGCAGTCTGCGAACACGGAATTTCCAATGCTTGCCACACCGTCCGGGATGGCGGCGCCCTGCAGGTTTGTACAGCCATAGAAAGCCTGTGTGCCGATCTTTGTTACACCGTCCGGAATACGCACTTCCGTCAGATCCGTACAGGAGTGAAAAGCTTTTTCGCCTATGCTTGTTACCTGCCTGCCGCCGATTTTAAACGGGATGTCCACCACAGAACCTGTGCCTTTGTATTTGGTGATTTCGATTGTCCCATCGTCCAGCGTCAGGTAGTCGTAATCTGCCGTTTCGTCCGGTGTTTCCTTGGTATGTAAGGCTGCTTTTAGCAAAGGTGCATTGGCGCTTTCTATATCCGGCAATATATTTTCGGAAGAAACCTTAATGTTGCCCCACTGCTCTTTTGTGCCGGAATAATATACGTCCTTTAGGCTGTCGCATTGATAAAAAGCCCTGGTTTCTATTTCCAGGACACTATCCGGAATCGTAATTTGACTGAGTTTTTCGCAATCACTGAATGCCCCATATCCAATTTTGCTTACACCATCCGGTACCACAATATTGGTCAAATTTGTGCAGCCAGCAAAAATACCTACCCCTATACTTTTGATGCCAGATGGAATCGTAACTGCCGTCAAACTTGAACAATTCTCAAAAGCACTCATATCTATTGTTTCCAAATCAGACGGCAGGACAACCGTTGTCAGGTTTGTACAACCGCGAAACGTAAATAGTCCTATATTCTTTACTGCAGACGGTATTGTAACTTCTGTCAAACTGGTACAATCTTCAAATGCTCCGCCGCCTATACTTTTCACACTGGATGGTATCGTTATTCCAGTCAGTTTCACACATCCGAAAAAGGCATCATACCCTATCACAGCAGCATCCGAAATAACTGTATACATACCCGCTTTATTTGCCGGATACGCGATTAATTCTGTCCGGTCTTTGCTATACAATACGCCGTCTTGTGAAGAATAGGCTGTGTTAGCTTGATCTACATAAATATTCGTCAAAGCACTGCACGCAACAAAAGGATTTCCCTGCGCGTAGGTTGACAGCTTGTCGCCTAGATTCGTTACACTGGATGAAACAGTGATTTCTGTCAAATTTTTACAAAGCATAAACGCATTTAACCCCACATCTGTTACGCCGGATGGAATCGTGTAGGCCCCTGCTTTTCCTCCCGGATACCGGAGCAGTGTCTTTTTATCTTTGCTAAATAATACCCCGTCTTCGGATGCGTAAGTTGGATTCGCTTCATCCACCTGAATGTCCGCAAGCGCTGTACATTCCAGGAAAATACCGCCTCGGTCGGTATTCTCCAGACGATCTACACCAAAAGGGATCCTGATTTTTGTTAGTTTGCCGCATCTAAAAAACGCATAGTCCTTGATCTGTGTTGTACTGGAAAGAATCGCATATTCTCCGGCTTTTCCTGCTGGATATTGTATCAGCTTTGTCTTTGCCTTGTCATATAACACGCCGTCGTCTGAAAAATAGTTCGGATTGCCCTCTTCCACCCGAATCGCCCGAAGCGCTTCACACTGCGCAAAGGCCTGGTCCCCGATCCTGGCGGTGCCGGACGGCACCGTAACCTCTGTCAGGCGGATACAATGATCAAAAGCCATCCCTCCGATCTCCGTTACGCCGGATGGAATCACAAAATCCCCCGCTTTCCCTTCCGGATACCGGACCAGGCTCGTCTTTTCTTTATTATATAAAACACCGTCCTCCGATGCGAATGCTGTATTCCCGCTGTCTACATGGATCCCCGTAAGATTAGTGCATCTCGAAAAAATTTCCAATGTACTCCCAACCGCTCCTGACGATCCTGGTGTTCCTGCCACATCCGTCACGCCCGCCGGAATCGTCAGTTCGGTTAACGCTTCATTAAATACAAACGTATCCGCACTGATCACACTGACTGTTTTCCCGCCAAGCTCTGCCGGAATATGCACAGCGCCGCCCGCGCCTGTGTATCCTTCGATCATAACCGTCCCGTCATTCAGATCCCGATAGGTATAATCCCCTTCTTTCAAATACACAGCCGCAGCCCGCACCTGCCGGACGCCAGACGGAACGATGGCCATTCCGGCGATCAGACATACCGCCAATAGAACCGCCGTGATCTTTTTGATCCGCTTCATACGCAATTACCCCTTTCCCGCAAAATACTGCACAGATTTGCTCTGCAGTCCGCTGCTTCATAAATTTCGGCTTATTGATGCAATGCAATCCCATCCGATCCCATCGATACAATCAATGCAATCAATGCGATCCCTAACCCGGATAAACCGGAACCAAAATTTTGCCATTTTGCGCAAGATTTCACGGCAAAAAATTGTTAAGTGCCTAACTGCTATCCGCTTTTTACCATAAATCATACAACAGCCGTCTCACTTTACGCTTTTACTTTCACGCTTTTTGCCGCGCTGTACGCGCCGTAAATCCGATTCCCCATCGAATCCACCGTATACGCCCGCACTCGAACATAATATTTTTTCCCGGCTGTTAACCCCGTCAGCGTTTTCGCCTTTGCCGCCGCCCCGGCTGTTAATGTCTTTGCGGCGGTAAACTTGTTATTGGCGGCATACTGTACCTGATACCCCGCCGACCCGCTTACTTTTTGAAAGCTGGCTTTTACCTGCCCTTTTTTCGCGGACTTTAAC
>CAJUIH010000148.1 GCA_910586045.1 uncultured Eubacterium sp. | reverse complement strand
GAAAATCAACCTTTTCCTGCTTATTCTCTATTGAGTTTCCGAGAGTGCTCTATTCAGCTATTTTTCATACAGCTTTTACTATTATAATAATTTTAAAGCCAGTTATTGTCAATCTATTCTTATCTTTTTGATGAAAAAAAATACCAATTCTACAATCTGGACAAAATAATGCGGATGTTAGAAACGGAAATATAAAAATGGGTTATAGGATCCATTTACAAGCAAAGCTAAGCTGCATGCTAATACAATAAAACACCAGATATCGTGCAAGAAAAGCAATACGGAGTCTGAAAAATAAACAGATATTTTTCGAACCGCATTTTTCAATAAATTGGTAGAAGAGATTCCAAGTACAATTAAAAATAGCGCATTTGCAGTCCATTTATAAAGCGCTAACTGATTGATCGCAGGGACTCCAATGCTAATAAGCATTTTGAGATAATCTTTTAACATGCCAGGCTGGTCACAGGCAAAAATAACCCAACCAAATAAAATCCAAAACAGGGCGTATAGATGCTGTAGGATACTAGGCAGCTTGTCCAGTTTTTTATACAGATATTGTTTTTCAAAAAAAAGCAGCAGAAAAAAGTACAATCCCCATAAAATAAAATTCCATCCCGCGCCGTGCCAGAATCCGGTCAGGAACCATACAATCAGTAAATTTAAAAATTGACGAAAAAAACTTACTCGATTTCCACCAAGCGGGATATATACATATTCACGAAACCAGCCGCTCAGTGTCATATGCCAGCGGCGCCAAAATTCTGAAATGCTTTTTGATTCATAAGGATAATGGAAATTTTCAGGAAAATGAAACCCAAATAGTTCTCCAAGTCCGATTGCCATATCAGAATAGCCAGAAAAATCAAAATAAATCTGAAACATATAACTGATCGCGCCAAGCCAGGCAAGGGCTGCTGACATTTCTGATGCCGGCAGAGTGGATATTTCATTCCATAATATTCCAATCTGGTTTGCAAAAAGTACTTTTTTTCCTAGGCCAATACAAAATCGGCGTATTCCAGATGCACAATTCGCGATAGAAACACTGCGCGAATCAATTTCAGACTGTACGTCACGGTATCGAACGATGGGCCCGGCGATCAATTGCGGAAACATGCATACATACATACCAAATGAAATCAGGTTATGCTGTACAGGTACTTTTTGTCTGCATACATCAATCGTATAAGACATTGTCTGAAATGTATAAAACGAAATACCGATTGGAAGCGTAAGGGCAAGAAGAGAAATATTTCTGCCCGATAAAAGGTTTACTGTTTCAATCAAAAAATCCGCATATTTATAATAGCATAAAAGGCCGAGGTTTACGCATATAGAAAGCGTTACAATCAAACGGCGGGCCGTATGGTTTGGCCTTTTTAAATGAAAAAATTCTAAAAGTCTGCCGTTTAGGTAATCAAAAACAGTAGAGAACAATAAAAGCCAAACGTATGTCGGTTCACCCCAGGCGTAAAACAGCAGGCTTGCAATCAAAAGGAAGAAATTGCGTATCCTAACCGGACAGATGTAATATGGGATCAGTATTGCGGGCAGGAAAATACACAAAAAAACAATACTGCTAAATACCATGTGCTGCCTCCTTTATTCAAAACAGGATTGAAAAGCTTTTTGCGCCAGTCCGCTTTTGCTGCAAATAATAAGCGCAATATAACGGCCGTTTCTGGTAACTACCGCTTTTTCCATCAATGCAACCTGCTCCGGCGCGTATTCCTGAAAGGTTCCTTTTCGGTCTTCAATATGTTTATGCAAAGAATCCATGACCGTAGCAGCATCATTTTTATCATTCAATTTGATTACGGCAATCTCTTCCGCCGTTCCTTCCATAGAATATGCATATAAATAAGAATGGATCATAGTATAATCGGCATCGGATAAATAACGGAAATTCAGTTCCGGCTGTTTGTCCTGGCTGGATATCTGTGTAAGTTTTGGTAAGGACGTATCGCAGGATTGTATGGATGTTAGTAATTCTTCAAGAGGTCTGTCTTTTTCCGGTTGTGTAGTGTCTGTGTTTTTACATGAAGCGATCATGATAAGCAGGGTTGTTAATAGTATACAGCGCAGGTATTTTTTCATGCTATTTTCCTCCTGGATTTTTTTGTTGGATCGAATATAAAATGGCAAAGAAGCGAATTGCTGTATTAGATCACTCGCGGCAAATTGTTTTCCGTATTACTGCGAACGGAGTCAGAATTCTTTTTTTCTTTTTCGTCGTTCTTTCCTTCGGCAGCGTTTGGATTCTCAATATCAAATGCTTTTGAAATTGACTTACGCATTTTTTTATATTCCACGGAATTTTCATCATATGTGGTAGAAAGTGTTTCGCTATAATTGGTAATGTAGATGCCTAGAATGTAAGTATGATCTATATCTGTAAACCAGACGCCTGTCATTGTATAGGTTTCAAATCCCGGCATAGACGTCAATGCCGCATTTAATTGATTGATCAGTAGATCTGCGATAGGAAGTTGTTCCTGTGTAAGTGGTTTTTCAAACTTATAAAATGCCGCATTTTTTTTCTGATCCAAAATCTTTTTGATTTTTGCCGGAATCGCATATATATCATGAATCTTGCGGCTGTTTTGAACAGCGTAAGAGTATTTGACACCTTTTGCTTCAGGCAGCGAAGAATCATCCCACTCATGTGAATTTCTTGCAATCTCGTCTGAAATATTAAAATTTTGATATTTGCTATTTCCGGATACATCCGTATAAATATCTACCTGATACCACTCTTGATCGTCCAGTTGTACCAGATCCCAGGAATGGTAATCGTTATGTACAATATGACAGTCCATGCCAAGCATATTCATAAATAATCGAAAGGTTGTTGCATATCCAACACAAACGGCGTTTTTACCATTTAATACATGGTAAGGCGTATAGGCATTGCGGGATGTTCCAGGGAGCTGGACAGTGGATCCGGATCCCTGTTTGATATTCTGATACATCCAATTATAAACCGCAAGTTCTTTTTCATAATTGTTCATCCCGTTTTTTATGATTTTGTTTAATATAGCAGAGGCCATTTTTAGAGTTTGCTTATCTTCTTCCTCCAAATTGCTGTCGTCGCCTTTCAAATATGCGTCAGATACAACTTTTGTACTGCGTATTTCATATTCGTTTCCAATAAGAAATCCGTCTTCCTGGTAAAGGTTTTTTGTTTCAGCTTCTTTTGCCTGTCGTTCAAGCTGGCCGTCAATAAATTTATTTAGTTTTTTGCTTTGCTTTGCGGATTCTTTCAATTGATATATATTCAGTCCAAGGCTTGCGGTCAGACAGAAAGCAAGGGCAGCAGAACCTGCGATTTTCGCAAAAGAGATCTTTTTTTGCGTTTTATTATGTGGTAATCCGTTTTTATTTTGCTCTTCGTACATTTCAATTCCTCCTGATTTTTTATTGTAGGGTATTGTCCTGTGAAAAATAGAAAATAGCCTCTAAAAGCTTACAAACATTGGCTTGCTAATAAAGGCGATGTTCCGATTAGTTTTCTTTTTTATAAAACAAAAACATGAAAAATATTCCCGCAGCCGTAATACCAATGGAAATGATCTGTGATGTAGAAAGCATTCCCCATGTGCCGCGGTAATCGTTTCGAAACATTTCAATGATAAAACGTCCGATACTGTATAAAATCATATATAGTGCTCCTACAGTTCCGGTTTTTTTTGATTTTGAGGCATACCAGAACAATAAGGCTGCAATGATAAAATTTCCGGCGCTGGAAATTAATTGGGTAGGTATTAACGGAACATGATTCGGTGCGTATTCAGAGTGCGTATAAATAATATGAAACCAGGAATCTGTTTCCCGCCCATAACAGCAGCCGGCGAAAAAACATCCGATTCTGCCGATTCCTTGTGCAAGCGAAACAGAAGGCATTACAAGGTCAAAGTAGTTTAAAAAGGAAGCCCCTTTTTTTTTGCAGTAAAAATAACCAAGAAGTACACCGCACATAATTCCGCCATATACAACGTATCCATTCCGGAAATTCCAGATTATCGACGGATTTTTAATAATTTGCGGTATACTTACAAGATAAAATAACAAACGGCTGCCAATCAGTGTACCAAGAATAGCGCAAATCAAAATCCCCCATAAAATATCTTCATTTAAACCATATTTTTTTGCTCGTTTACAGCTAACGAAATATGCGCATAAATAAGCGATACCAAACATTAGGCCGTACATATGGATCGTAATGGGTCCAATTGTAATATTATTCAACATTTTTTTTCTCCAAAGTTCGTTATTTTATTTTAAAGCGTATGCTGCGCTGATTGCCTGCATGGTCTTTTACAACTAAGCGATAGTCTCCTTTTCGGGAAACGGTAGTTCCGCTTTTTATATCTTTGCCATTTAAAGTCGCTTTATATATGCCGCTTCCTTTATCTGAAAATTTAATCAGACGGGATTTTTTATAAGTTTTATTGTTTGCGACGCCAGATACAACGGGGGCAGTCTGATCAATACGAAATATAATTTTTTTACTGTTATGATAGATATCCGTTGCTGTTATTTGGTAACGTCCTTCGTCAGACAGGAATAAATAATCGGACTGCACATCGTTACCATTGACCATTACCTGCCGCAGCAGATTTTCGGATGTAATCGAAACCTCAATACTGGTATTATAGCTTTTTCCATTTGCAGCGCCTAAAAAAACAGGTGCTTTTTTTGTATTTTGGGTATGAAAAAGCGCGTATAAACGGTCTGCCGGTTTCTGTGCAGTATCCCAAATGACAGTTCTGCCATCAGTCTGTACGTTTCCGTTTGTTTCGGTTACTGGACTTGGAAATACGACTGAAGTCTGCAATTTTACATTTGACAGTTCTGTTTTCAACGATTTGACTAATTTGGAATTATGTCCGAAAAGGGCTTCCAATTCTTCTGTCCAAGAAGTGTCTTTTTCTCCTTTTACCGGCATATAAATTTGGCATTGTGAAAAATATGCCGGCTGAAAGTTTATTGATATTTTGTGAAATCCAATCATAAAACGGCGAAAATCTTTGGCGTTTTTAAAAACATGTTTTTTCTTTACTATAATGCTATTATGAGAAAGATCTTTTTTTATTGTAACCTCTGCCGTTGGATCTATTGACTGGATATAAGAACGCGCAGCGTTCAGGCTTCCAAATTCAGCTATGCATAGATTCCATGTCTTTTCAGGTATTGTGTATTGTTCTTCGTAACTGCAGGAAGAATTGGTTTGCAATATAGTTGTGGAAGAAACAGAACAACCAGTTAAAACAGAACCAATCAATATTGCAGTTATAAATAAGAAGAGATTTCTGCTGTGTTTTAAATTCATTCGTTTGCCTTTCGTGGGTCTATGAGAAACTTCTAAAAATGAACGCGTGTAAAGTGTATGAATGTATATCATTTAACATACCATAGATTTTGCCAGTTCACAAGTGTTATTTTTGTAAAATATTTGATTGCCTGGCCGTTGTGCTTTGGGAAAGGACTATATGACGCTAGTACATCGATCATAAAATAACTCATAGTTTCCCGTTGGAAAATTAAAATTGA
>CAJUIH010000147.1 GCA_910586045.1 uncultured Eubacterium sp. | reverse complement strand
TGTCTTATTATTTACAGCGCTTTTTTATATATGCGCACATCAAATATACTGCCCTCCCCTTTCGTACTTTCTACATGGATCACCCCGTTTTGGCGCATCATGATCTGTTTTGCCATCGCAAGCCCGATTCCCACACTGTCTTTCGCACTATGCTTTCCCTTATAAAACCGTTCGAAAATATGCGGCAGGTCCTCTTTTGCGATCCCATCGCCCGTATCCTTTATCGTAACCGTCGTGCCAAAATTATTCTGCGCAAGCAGGATCTGCACGGTACCTCCCTGCGACGTATGCTCTACGCAATTTTTCAAAATATTGCAAAAAGCTTCCGCTGTCCATGCCGGATCGCATACCGCAAAAATCGCTTCCTTATATGGAGGAAGCTGCAGGCTCACCCCTCGGACTTCGGCTAAAAGTTCCAGCGTCCCGCAGACATTTTCCAGCAGTCCATGCATTTCCACCGATTCTTTCTGAAATTTCAGCATATCCGCTTCCAGCCTGGAAAGCGTCAGCAGATTTTGTATCAGCCAGGTTATTTTATTTACCTGCCGGTCTGCGTTTTCCACAAATTCCAGACGTTTGCTTACCGGCAGATCCGGCTGTTTGAGCAAGTCCGTCATAATGGTAATCGCTGTCAGCGGCGTTTTGATCTGATGCGAAATATCAGACAGCATATCCGCCAGATATGTCTTTTCCCTTGTCACAGAACCTAACTGCTGTTTTAAAAGCACAATCAGCTTGTATATTTCATTTTGTAAGATACCGATTTGCCCTTCTTTGCATTTTGTAAGATCCGGCAGCTCCATCCCGTCTTGTACTTTCATTAAATAGGATATTAATTCTTCCAACTGCTTCTCTCTTTTTCTGTCACTATAAAAACTTGCCGCAAACAGCAGCAGAATGCATCCGCATAATAAAAAACAGGAATTACGCAAATCCCCTGTTAGGATGCATCCTGCCGCCGCGGCCAGTATTATGATACCCTGTACTCTGCTTACCATCCCATAACCCCCCCCCGGTACCCCGTGCCGCCGGATGTTTTGATCGTGTGGCCCTTTTACTTGTCCATCCGATACCCGATCCCTCTGATCGTACGGATCATCGGGTATTCCTGCGTCGCATTGAGTTTTTTGCGCAGGCGTTTGATATACACCGTCAATGTATTATCATTGACATATTCGCCCGCGCCGTCCCAAATTTGGTCCAAAATCTGCGAACGCGCCAATACTTGTCCGCGATGGCTGATAAATACAAGTAGCAGACGGTATTCCATTGCCGTCAGCAACACCTCTTCCCCGTCCCGGTATACTCTGCCCGCATGGAGGTCCACCTGGTTTGTGCCAATGGTTACCATTGCATTGTCTGCCTGTGAACCGGCTTCGCTTCCTGCCTGTTCCGTTCTTCGTAAAATGGCTTTCATTCTGGCAAGCAGTTCCCGAATCCGGAACGGTTTTGCGATATAATCGTCCGCTCCAAGCTCCAGCGCCCTTACCGTGCTTCCTTCATCGCTGCATGCGGTCAAAAACAGGATCGGTACCTGACTGTTTTCACGGATTTTTTGACAAACCGAAAACCCATCCCCATCCGGAAGCATCACATCAATCAGGCAAAAATCAATCTGCCTGCCCGTATCCAGTATGTGCGCCGCTTCTGCCGCATTCGCGGCAGCCAATACTTCGTACCCTTCCTGGAGCAGGGAATATTTCAGCCCTTCTAATATAATCCTGTCATCTTCTACCGTTAAAACTGTCATATCCCTGCCCCTTTCTCACTGGTACATCGGTTATTAAATATCTCATAGGTTCACGCCTGTATTATACCGTTTCCCTGCGTATTTCCTCAAGTATATTTTGTTCTTTTTCTTTTCCAAACGAATAAAATGTCATCAAACATACGCTGCCAGCCCCCAAGGCAACGGCAAGAAGTATCATGCCAAACGGGATCTGAAATACGATTCTGCCAAACAGGCTGCTGACCGCATACCGCATAGCGAGGATCAGGAAAACCGAAAGAAGCAGGGCCGCTGTGACCGCGGAAACAAGAATCCCACAGCATTCAAGAAAAAGCATCTGGCCAATCTGCCGCCTGGTCATACCTACCGACTGCATCATGGCAAATTCCATTCTGCGGTCAGCCATCCTGCCGCCGATTGCATTCCCAAGATTCATAAAACAGATCACAGATGTTAAAATTACAAAACAAACGAGCATAATATCTACCATTTCCGCAATTGCCTGGCCCATCGTCTTCTGTATATTTAACCTGTCATGATTATAATATCCAATTGCAGTATTTTCCTGGCCCATCGACAGCAGATCCGTTTCCAGATCCGTATAATCTCCCTGAAATTCTATTTTCACATCCTCCTCAAACATACCAAGCAGATCGTCATACCCAAGGCTTTCGACAAGCGCTTGTGCGGTCTGCGTCCCCATAATGATCCATGTACTTTCCCCGTTCATAGAAACATAGCGCTCTAACGCCGTTTCATCCGCGTATCCGGCTACCGTAAACGTCTTCTGCTCATTTTGTGCCTGATCTGCCCTGGCAAACCCGGCGCAAAAGGTTTCCCCTATTTTCAAATCCGAAACATGCGCAATATCATAATAAACAAACCGCCGCGGCTTCCCGCCCTCATACCTCATATTATCTGTCGAAAGCTCTACCTCGTCGACTGCCAGCACGCCCATTTTCGAACGATCCGAAAGGATCCGGCCGTCCGCCCCGCAGCGTTTGGCAACATCCTGCAGCGTTTGTTCGTCCATAATCAGGATCGAAAGACTTTCCGTACCTGTAAAATATTGCTCCCTGATCTCGTCGTCGGACATCCGCCCGCCCAGATACGCTTTTGCAATATCCATCTTTGCGTCCATATATTCCCCGCTGTAAAAATCGGCCAAAGGAACATCCGCGCACCATATCCCAGAATACCATTCCGTAAGCTGACGCACATTGCTATGCTGTGCCAGCTCTTCTTTCAACGCCGAAAACCGTTCCCGCATCTGCCGCGTTTCTGTTTCTTCCGCAAAGGTATGCGGCAGATATCCTAAAATCCCTTCCTGTTCCTGCAGTTTGATCCCCATAATCGTTTGATCTTTTACTTTTTTATCCAGTACCGTATGAACCGTGTCCGCACCAAATGCAGTTACAATTAAAATAACCAAAAAAACCGTTACCGAAAGCGAGATACTTCGTTTCTTTTTTCCCTGGCGTGTCAGTCCATTGGCCGCCAGCATCTTTACCGCCCCATTTTTTTTATAAACTAGACGGCTCATCCTGTAGATCCGGTTTTTGGGATTCCCGTTTCCGCGAATACTTTCCACCGCACCCCGCCTGCTGATTGCCCTTGCAGGCAGAAAAGCAGAAAGCAGTACGGTCACCGCGCTTACCGCGTCTGCCGCGGCAATTCCCTGCCACGATACCAAAAGCTTCACCGGAATATCTTCGATCGGTATACCGTCTGCCGCGACAAATTGTACAAGCAGCGGTTTTAACAGCGCCATACCGGCTTTCACGACGCCAAAGCCTGCCGCAATCCCCGCTGGCATGGCACAAAGCAAAAGCAGAAAGGCTTCATAATAAACACTGCTGCGTTTCTGTTTTGCCGTCGCCCCGACCGAGGACAGCATACCGAGATATCTGCACCGTTCCCGGTAAGAAAGATTAAATATATTATAGATTAAGATCACAGAAGCCGCCATAATCATTGCGACAAAAAATACAGTCAGAAAACGAACCATCAGATTCATTGTGCTGTCCGAAGAATTGCCAGAAAACGCCAGATAATAATCATTGGCATCCACATGTTCTTCCCCGGCAATGGAAGCAAGTTCTGTGTACACGTCCCGCGGCGCACGGTCAAAATCAATCTGAATCGAAATATTTCTGGCCTGTGCACCGGAAAGCGTACCCCGGTCCAAAAAAGTAAGCGCCGTATAACCTGCCCCGTCTTTTTTTTCATAAACGGGCACTTCCATAAACCCGACTACCGTATACTCCTTAGTAACCCCGGTCATTTCCTTATTCTCCCGAAACTCCGCATTCGGTTCATAATACGGAAACTGTTCCGGCACCTCAACTGTCTGCCCGCTTCCAATTTCCAAAAAATTGTATTGCGGAAAGACGCTTTTTTCTCCTTTCTTTTTCTGGATCCCGGTAAATGTACGTTTAAAAAAAGACGCTTTTACCGTATCCCCGATCTTTACGTTTGCTCCGTCGCTTCGGCAGGCATCGCTGATGATGATCTCATCTTGCCGTTTCGGAAAATGTCCTTCTGTCAGCTTTACGCGATACCATGTAAAACATTTTTCTCCATATGCCTTTAGATTCAAATAAGGCTTCTTTTCATTCTTAGACTGTCCAAAATCCGTCATTCCTAAACCAACCGATTCCTCCAGTTCAAAAATATAATCCAAATTTTGAATCTGGCCAAGCTGCGCGCCCGAAATATTTTCCAGCGCATAATGCCATTTCCCTTCCCTTGCGGAAGCGGCTTCCTGCAAAAAAGCGACCGCCGTATCCCTCCCGACAAAAACACAGGTCATTAAAAGCACCATAAATAAAATTCCAATAAATGAGGTGACGGTCCGCTTTTTATTGCGCAGCATATACTGGCGGGTCACATAATGGACAATATTCACTCTCCCTGTCCGTTTCCACATCATTCCCCACCTCCAAACGCGCGAATCCGCTCATCCAAAGTAATCCGCCCGTCCTCCATACAAAGCATGCGGTCTGCCTGCAGGGCAATACTTTCGTCATGCGTAATCAGAATCAGGGTTTGTTTCTGCCTGCGGTTGGATTCTTTTAAAATGTGGATAATTTCCGCCCCGTTTTTCCGGTCCAGATTGCCGGTCGGTTCGTCTGCCAGGACAATCGCCGGATGGTTGAAAATCGCCCTGCCGATCGATACCCTCTGCTGCTGGCCGCCCGATAACTGGCTCGGCAGGTTGTTCCGGCGGTTTGTTAAACCCATTTGCGCGACAATCAAATCCAGCCGTTCCCTGTCCATTTTTCTGCCGTCCAGCAAATGTGGCAGCACAATATTCTCATCCACATTCAGCACCGGGAGCAGATTATAAAACTGATAAACCAGTCCGATCTGGCGTCTGCGGAAAATCGCCAGTTTGTCTTCCGAAAGCGTATGGATTTGCGTATTGCCAATAAAAACCCTGCCCTGCGTCGGCTGGTCCACACCGCCTAAGATATGCAAAAGCGTAGACTTGCCGCTGCCGGAAGGCCCCACAATCGACACAAACTCTCCTTGTTCCACGCAAAGCGATACATCATCCAAGGCTTTTACAAGGCTGTCTCCTTCTCCATAAGTTTTTGTAACATGTTCACAACGTAATAATTCCATTTGTATCCTCCATTTTCAGTTTTCCATTCGCACTGTCCTTATCATACAAGGCCAAAATGACTCCCTGGTGAAAAATACCGTGACAATTTTGTCACTTTAACGGCGCAGTCATCGAAAAAATATCCTGCGTGAATCTATAAGGTATTTAATGATCGATATAATAGAATTGGCACAAGACCGTCCTTATGAAAGAATCTATGATTTAACCGAAGAAGAAATCTTCGCAGAAAAACGATATCCGTCGGTTTCTGAGACTGTTTCAGAC
>CAJUIH010000146.1 GCA_910586045.1 uncultured Eubacterium sp. | reverse complement strand
ACGGCGGGCCAGAAACAAATGATATTGTGCTGAAATTTTACGCCGTTTATATAATAAAGTTACGCCGGATTTTTTCTTTATTTCTTTACAGTTCCTTAGATGCAGACTCATCTGAATTGTTAAACTATCATACTTTTATATAGATGTCAATACAGAAAATTTCTTGTATTTCGGGGCTGAAATTAGTATAATGTTACAGATAAGGAGCGGGCCATGGAAAGGATTTTTGTCCGGTGATCCCGCGGATTATGAATAAGAAATGGCTTGCTGTGTCAGCCTGGTATTTGGAGTGGAAATAGAAAGGAGGGGATATGGGACAGATGCGGGTTCGTAAATATTTACAGACATTTGTACTGGCGGTATTGGCAGGGATCGCGATCGGGATCGGGGGCATCGGTTATCTTTCGCTGGAAAATAAGGTGGCAGGGGCGCTGCTGTTTACGGTAGGGCTGTATACGATCTGCGCACACGGGCTGAATTTGTTTACCGGAAAGGTGGGGTATCTCGTGCAGCAGGAACTGTCTGTGCTGCCGGGCTATTTGATGGATCTGGCAGTGATTTGGGCCGGAAATCTGGCCGGAACGTTTTTTACTGCCTATGCAGTGCTTGAGACAAGGATCTGCGGTATTTCACAGGCAGCCGAAGCGCTGTGTACGACGAAAACGCAGGACAGCTTCCAAAGTCTGTTTCTTTTGGCATTGTTCTGCGGTTTTTTGATGTTCGCCGCGGTAGACGGCTATAAAACGACCAAACATCCGGCGGTTTTGTTTACGGGCGTAGCAGCGTTTATTTTATGCGGATTTGAACATTGCGTAGCGGATATGTTTTATTTTTCGATTGCGGGAGCTTGGTCGGCGCATTCCTTGCTGTGCATGCTTGTGATTACCGCTGGAAACGCGGCAGGCGGGATGCTGATTCCGCTTTGCAAAAAAATATAATTTGTATGTATAACCTGAAAAAAAGCGTCCACAATATTGATAGAGAAAATATACATAAAATTTTCCATAAATGGGAGGGACAGGGATCATGAAAGCTTTTTTTCAGAAACATAAAAATTTGGCGGAAAATATATTGCTGCTTGTTGTACTGGCAGCCGGATGCTTATGGATGCATCACCAGTATGGGCAGCAGCAGATGCAGCAGGAAATTGCCGAAAAGATCCTGCGCTTCCATGTACGCGCCAATAGTAACAGCAAAAAAGACCAGGAACTGAAATTAAAAGTGCGGGATGCCGTCGGCGCTTATATGCAGCGGGAACTGGCGGGGGTAGAAAACCTGACAGAATGTACCGCGGTTGTCAACAGTCATCTGACAGACATTATTGCTGCCGCGCGGCAGGTCGTAACAAAAGAAGGATATGATTATCCGGTTACCGCACAGGTGGAAACCGTAGATTTCCCGCAAAAAACATATGGGGACTACACATTTCCGGCAGGGGATTATCAGGCGTTGGATGTGGTGATTGGAAGCGGGAAAGGGAAAAACTGGTGGTGTGTGATGTATCCGAATATGTGTTTCCAGGGCGCGGTCTATGAAATTGTACAAGAGGATGCCAAAGAATCGCTGCAGCAGGTGCTTTCGCAAGACGAATACGATGCGGTGTTAAAAAGCCGCAACTATCAGATCCGGTTTAAATATCTGGATTTTTTAAACGGGATATTTCCTAAGCTGCGTAAATAGGGAGATGCCGGTTGTCTGTACTTTCTTACTAATATATGTAAGGACTTTACATCCTTTGTTTATGTTAGGATATATGTCAAGTTTCTTCGATAGCGCTGTTCAAAAATCAGGCAGATCACAGGCCGTGTCGCTGATTTTTAACAGCGCTATCGGAGAAAAAACAAACAATATGATAGCTTTTTTACAGTCTCGAACAGTTCTTTAACGCGGTTTTGAAAGTCCTGTATAGAGGACGGCGCGCTGGTTGCGTGGAATTTGCAGTATATCCATGGCCTTTTCAGCAGTCCATCCCATCCCGTCCATCTACAATCTTATGGCTGGCTTTATGCATATAATCATCTATTTTCCGGTTCCTTTTGGCAGTTATCCGCGCCATATGTTTTGTAAAGTCCATGCCATTCATCCGTTTTGCCGCTTCCCTATAATGGGATACCTGTTTATTGTAGTATTTATTTACCGACTTCAGACCTTTGCCGTTTATGATATATGTCCTGCGTTTGGTTCTTCCTTATTTTCCATACATTTGCGCAACAGATTTTGTCGGATTTCCTCCTTGAATGCATCATCCAATGATAGGGTAGTTTCGTCTTCTTTTTCATCGTCGCCGTTGTAGAAAACGACAAGTTTTGGCAACGGGAGCGGCAGTAGTGTTTTAACGTATATTTGATGTGATTATTTTACCATGAAACAGGGAAGTCCGAAAGCACCGCCATATTTTGTGGAACATTATTTTTTATGAAAGATAGATACAAAGGAAAAGTAAAGGGATGCCGTATTATCAAATAAGCAAAAAAGCAAAGTATCGATTGCTTTTTCATCTTTCATTCTTTATACTGATAACAAATAAACGCAGGAGGTATTACCATGGCACAAACGAAAAAATGGACAAGGGCAAGATTTCAGCCGAATCTGCCACTGGGCGAAAACGGAAAGAAAGTTACGGCATCCGCGGAGCATCAGGCGCTTGCACGAGGGGCCGGCAGGGAGGGGATTGTTCTGTTGAAAAACCAGAACGGGCTGCTTCCGATTCGAAAAGGAACCCGCCTTGCGCTGTTTGGAAAAGGGGTGTTTGATTATGTAAAAGGCGGCGGGGGCAGCGGGGATGTGACGGTTTCGCGTGTCTTTAACCTATATGACGGACTGGTGAGCCGGGAAGATCCACCTAAAATCTTTGAGCCTCTGGCCAGGTTTTACCAGCAGGAGGTCGCCAGGCAGTACCAGGAGGGTGCGGTACCGGGCATGACTGTGGAGCCGGAGCTTTCATCGCAGCTTTTGGAGGAAGCGAAACAAAATGCGGATCTGGCGGTGATTGTAATCAGCCGTTTTTCCGGTGAAGGATGGGACCGCAAGAGTGTGGCGTATGAGGGTGCGGTGCCAAGCGAGGTACGGCAGGCAGAACTTAGCAGGCGTATTTTTGAAAACAGCGATTACTGTCTGACCAATCGAGAGCAGGCTATGGTGGATCTGGTTTGTGCAAATTTCAACGATGTCGTAGTGGTGCTGAATGTAGGCGGTATGGTGGATACAAGCTGGTTTGCGCACAATGACCGGATCGCGGGTGCGCTGATGGCCTGGCAGGGCGGTATGGCAGGCGGACTTGCGGCAGCGGATGTGCTGCTTGGCGTGGAAAGCCCGTCAGGGAAGCTGCCGGATACGCTGGCGGCTGGACTTGACGATTATCCGTCTACTTCGCAGTTTCATGCGTCGCCGGATTATGTAGAGTATACGGAGGATATTTATGTCGGTTACCGGTATTTTGAGACAATGGAACATGTACGGGGAAAGGTAAATTATCCGTTTGGATTCGGGCTTTCGTATACGACATTTTCCATTACGGTATTATGGGCAGGAGAACGGGACGGACAGATTTGTATCAGCGTGAAAGTGCGCAATACCGGAGATACGGCTGGCAAGGAAGTCGTACAGGTTTATTATGCGCCGCCGCAGGGCGTGCTTGGAAAGCCTGCCCGCGCGCTGGCGGCGTATCAGAAAACGGAATTGCTCACACCGGGGCAGGAGCAGGTGCTAACGATTGTATTTGCGCTGGAGGATATGGCATCTTATGATGATACTGGCAAAATTGCAAAGTCCGCCTATATTTTGGAAAAGGGCGCTTATCATTTTTATGTTGGAAACTCCGTGCGCGACGCGGCCTGTATCACGTATGTGCTGGAATTGGAAAATGACCGCATTACAGAGCAGCTTTCGCAGAAAGCAGCGCCGACGCAGCTTGCAAAACGCATGAAAGCAGACGGGACACTGGAAGAACTTGTGCAGTCGCAGCCGCATGATTTTATGGAAAACGGCCTTGGCTGGAGCGGGGAAGAAACCGAGGGCGTGGCTCCGATGGTCCGTGAAGAGGCACGGTACCTGCTGTTTGCGCAGGACGGCGGGACGGGACAGAAAAAAATCCGCCTGGATGACGTAGCGCAGAAACAGGCAGGACTGGATGATTTCCTGGCGCAGCTTTCGGACAACGATCTTGCGCAATTGCTGGGCGGACAGCCAAACACGGGTGTGGCAAATACGTTTGGATTTGGCAATCTGAAAGAATACGGCGTGCCGAATGTTATGACAGCCGACGGACCTGCCGGGCTTCGTATTGTCCCGGAATGCGGCGTTTATACGACAGCATGGCCATGCGCCACGATGCTTGCGGCAACATGGAATCCTAAGCTGGCCGAACAGGTAGGGCGTGCCGCGGCGCGGGAGGTAAAAGAGAACAATATTTCGGTTTGGCTTGCCCCTGCGATGAATATTCATAGAAGTCCGCTTTGCGGGAGGAATTTTGAATATTATTCCGAGGATCCGGTGCTGACCGGAACGATTGCCGCCGCCATGGTAAACGGAATCCAATCGCAGCAGATAGGGGCTACAGTCAAGCATTTTGCCTGCAATAATAAAGAAACGAACCGCAAAAACAGTGATTCCAGGGTTTCTGAGCGTGCCCTGCGTGAAATTTACCTAAAAGGGTTTGAGATTTGTATCAAAAAAGCGCAGCCATGGGTGCTGATGACGGCTTATAACCTGATTAACGGCCAGCGCGCGTCGGAACATAAAGAGCTTTTGGACGGTATATTGCGCGGTGAATGGGGCTTTCAGGGCGTCATCACAACGGATTGGTGGACCAAAGGGGAACATTATAAAGAGGCAAAAGCAGGCAATGATATTAAAATGGGCACCGGGTATCCGCAGCGGCTGCTGCTGGCGCTGGAGAAAGGACTGCTGACCAGGGAAGAGATGGAAACTTGCGCACGCAGGGTGCTGGAGCTGATTTTGAAACTGGACTGATGGAATGCAATTAAAAACGATAGCAAAACCGGACGCCGTTCGTTTGGGGCGGTGTTTGGACAAAACGCCTTTGAGATGTGGTTTCATAAGCGAAATATTCCTTATGGTGGAATTATTGTTGCGATCACATGAGGAATCGGACACTTTTTCACTAAAGATGCTACGACGGGGATAGTAACTATTATTTCAGGTTTAGCATTCGGAAGCGTATATCTTTTAGTTAATAGAGATATCAGGAAAACATATCTGATTTTATTGGTTATGTTTGTTTTGTAAATTCCTGTTTATCGGTCTGATGCAAGTCCGAAACAGGGCAGTGGTGACAAAAATATTGATCCTGCTGCCCTGTCTGTTATCGTTTCATATTCTGCATCCTGTGGGGCGGTTCCTGCTGCTTCCTGCCGCAAGATTCTGTATCATTGGCAAACCGTCTCTCCCAGCTATTATTAGCAGGCTTTACAACTGGTATTCGATACGTAATCGTAATCACAAAACGGATGCGTGAAACCTTGTCAGCCATCCATTTGCTTTTTTGCATTTCTATAGTAATGTATGTTACGCAGAGCCGAAGAAAACCAGCCGGATGAGGGACGCGGGCCTGGCTTGCGGCGACGTTGGAAGAATGGTTAGAAGCCCTTAGTATTCTGCCCGATCCCCTAAGGGGCGAAGCCAAGCGGCGCCTTTAGCTGCTGGCGTCAGCCAGGGCGAATTAGGCGCCGCGACCGGGGCAGGCCGATCCGTAAATGCAGAATGCTTAGGGACTCTTACCATTCTGGAGCCGGAGCCGCAAGCCAGGCCCGCGTCCCTCATCCGGCGTTCCCGCAGCCAAAATGTAACACCCTATCTGAACCAATGTCATGAAGTTAAGATACA
>CAJUIH010000145.1 GCA_910586045.1 uncultured Eubacterium sp. | reverse complement strand
TAAAAGAAAAAGGATACGATTGCCGATGGAAATCTATGTCGTAAAACCAGGCGATTCGGTATATAAAATTGCCGCTGCACAGGGTGTGCCCGCAGATACCATTATTTATAACAACCAATTGGAGGATCCCTACCCGCTGGCGGTCGGACAGGCGCTTTTACTAAGCAAAGGAGAAAGCCCGCAGGTAAAAAAAGCAGTGGAAACAGGCGGTTATGCCTATCCGTATATTAATCCGGACGTACTGGCGCAGACACTGCCTTATCTTAGCAAATTATTTGTATTTTCCTATGGATTTACACCAAACGGCGACCTGATTGCGCCGCAAAGCGACGATACATTTATGATTGAAATGGCCGTCGCGAATCAGACGGCCCCGGTCCTGACCCTGACGCCATTCGGGCCGGACGGGCGATTTAACAATTACCTGATCAGCCAGGTCACAAATAATAACGCTGCGCAGCAAAACCTGATCGAGCAGCTTGTGCAAACCGTACAGCAAAAAGGGTTTCAGGGCGTAGACATTGATTTTGAATATATTTTGGCGCAGGACCGCGTCGCGTTCGCACAATTTGTAGCCAATGTCAGAGAAGCAATCAACGCAATCGGATACCCGGTATCCGTCGCCCTTGCGCCAAAAACGGCGGACGACCAAAAAGGGACGCTGTACGAAGGGAAAGATTACCGTCTGCTTGGGGAAGCGGCCGATAATGTTCTATTGATGACATACGAATGGGGCTACACATACGGGCCTCCCATGGCAGTCGCGCCGATTCATATGGTACGCCAGGTGGTGGAATATGCGCTGACCCGCATTCCCGCAGAAAAAATCAACCTTGGGATTCCAAATTACGGCTATGACTGGACGCTTCCTTTTGAACAGGGTGTTTCCCGCGCAAGAACCGTCGGCAATGTGCAGGCTGTACAGATTGCCATAGAAAATAACGCGCAGATCCAATTCGATGAAACGGCGCAGTCGCCTTTTTTCCGTTATTATAAAGATGGGAAAGAACATGAGGTATGGTTTGAAGATGTACGCAGCATGCAGGCAAAGTTTGATCTTGTAGACGAATTTGGGCTGCGCGGCATGGGATATTGGCAGATTATGCGATTGTTCCGCGCAAATTGGCTGCTGTTAGCCGACCGGTTTTGGATCCGGCATATGTAATACAGACGTAGGAAACGGGAAACGGCCGCCGCAAAAACCGCTTCCCGTTTCTGGCATTTATACTTGTGCACACTAAAATTTATCAGATAACGCCGACTCACGAGCATGATGAACCGATTGCATCCGCCTGCTTTCCATTCGAACAGCCGCCGCCATACCGCCATCGCCATAAGACGGATTTTTTAAAAATGCTTGGGATACATCGGATAAACACTGTCCGTTTTCTATGGAATGCGTGATTTCATTTTCCCATCCAAAGAGCCGTTCCATGGATACCGCTTCCACCCCCAATACAGCGTCTGCGATATGTTCTTTATAAATGCCGCTGTGTTTTTGAATCAGTCCGCGCATAAGTTCCAAACGCAGCTCCATGCTCTTCACATTGGAAGAAGCAGGAGCGGTCCGATATTGAATCAGCGGTTTTTGCACGATTCCTACAAACGTGTCCGCTACAGCCTCCAGCATATTTAAAAAGAAATCCCAGTCTTCAAATCCTTGGCGCATGGATTCATCATAGCCCCCGCATTGTTCCCATACCTCCCGGCGGAACATATGTGTTGCGGGGCAGCAGTTGCGCGAAAGAAATGCGGACACATCCCCTCCGGCCGGGCGGACGACGGCGTCCAGTACCCCAAACGTATGCATCCAGGAGGACGCGGCAACCATAGCCGGATGTTCTATCAGGATACGGCTGACTTCTTTTATAAAATCCGGTTCCAGACGGTCATCTCCGTCCAGCACCAATACCAAGGGCGCCTTTGTATTGCGGATACCCGTATTTCTTGCTGCCGACACCCCGCGGTTTGCCTGGCGGATCACCTGCAGCGGAACCGGAATGCTGCTGTCAGCTTCTATTTCTTTTAATACAAAAACAGACTGTTCCTCTGTCGATCCATCGTCCACAATAAGGATCTTTTTGGGCTTTACGGTCTGGCGGCATAAAGAATGCACCGCTTCATAAATCATGGATTGCTGGTTATAGCTTGTAATGACAGCTTCTACATCGTAATTTTGTTTCATAAAATGTTATGCCCTCCCCTCCAGGTTTTCTCGCTGAACGCATTACTCCGACAGCCATTTCACATACTCCGAAACTATATCGCTTGTCCTGCTTAAATATATACACTCCCTTGCAAGTGCAATCTGATCTGTAATCATAGAATCCACAATCAAATTCCTGCCAAATTTCGTTGCCATTGTATCGTCCACGGCATTTTTACGATTCCTCGGACCCCTTCGCACCGCATTTTTCAACCCAAATATTTGCGTACCGGAAACAGCGGCAAAGAGTTCTCTGAGCCGCTGTTTTTCTTATATTTAGATTTGTTTATTCTGTTTAGGTTTTTTCTTATATTGGGTTTTATTTTTGATTACATATTCATTTCTTACATTTAAATTTATTTTTGTGATTTTTTGCACTCATCACATACTTGGAAAAATCTCCTTTAGCTGCGGATAAATCTTGCGAAACGTCTGATACCGTTTTTCATATAGGGCCGCCAGTTCTTCCTCCGGTTCAATCGTATCTACGACTTTTACAATCTTTTCCGCGGCTTCCTGTACATCCGCATATTCCCCATTGGCAACCGCCGCCAGCATTGCCCCGCCAAGCGCCGGCCCTTCTTCGCTTGCAAGCGTATCTACCCGGATATTTAAGATATTTGCAATCATTTTTTTCCAAAGCGGGCTTTTTGCGCCGCCGCCGCAGATTTTTGTGCGTTCGATCTGAATGCCCAAAAGCTTTGCTACTTCAAACGAATCCCGCAGTGCGAAAGCGACCCCTTCCAGTACGGCCTGCGTCAAGTCTGCGCGCGTGGTATCCATGGTAATTCCGGTAAAGGTACCGCGTGCTTTCGGGTCGTTATGCGGCGAACGTTCCCCCATCAGATACGGCAGAAAATAAACATGGTTTTCTCCCAGTTTTGTAATATCCGCCTGCTGCGCGGCAAAATCGTCGGTGCCCAGTATATCTTCCATCCACCACTTATTGCACGACGCAGCGCTTAACATGCAGCCCATTAAATGGTAATGCCCATCCGCATGCGCAAACGCATGGAGCGCGTTATGGCTGTCCACGGCAAACGTTTCGCTTGCCACGAAAACCGTGCCGCTTGTCCCAAGTGAAATATTGCAGCTTCCGTTTCCGACGGTTCCGGTTCCAACCGCCGCCGCCGCGTTGTCGCCCGCGCCCGCGGCTACAATTACTGTCCCAGGCAGTCCAAGCTGATCCGCGATTTCCGGCAAAAGCGTCCCCACTTTCTCATAACTTTCATAGATATGCGCAAGCTGATCTTCCCGGATCCCGCAGATTTCAATCATTTCTTTTGACCAGCATTTGTGCTCCACATCCATTAACAGCATACCGGAAGCGTCCGATACATCCGTACAATGCACGCCTGTCAGCTTGTATGCGATGTAATCTTTTGGCAGCATGATCTTATGGATCTGTGCGAACAGTTCCGGCTCATTTTTTTTCATCCATAATATCTTAGGGGCAGTAAACCCGGCAAACGCAATATTCGCCGTATACCGCGAAATTTTATCCCGGCCTACCGTTTCATTTAAATAAGCCGTTTCTTCCGTCGTCCTTCCATCGTTCCATAAAATAGCCGGCCGGATCACCTGATCCTGCGCATCCAAAACTACCAGACCATGCATCTGCCCGCCAAAGCTGATGCCGGCAACCTGGCTTTTGTCCGCATGCGCCGTTAATTCACGGATCCCTTCCACACAGGCATTCCACCAGTCCTCCGGTTTTTGTTCTGACCAGCCCGGATTTGGAAAACTCAGCGGGTATTCTTTGGAAACAATATTTTCTATCGTGCCATCCGCCTGCATCAGAAGCAGCTTTACGGCTGACGTGCCAAGATCAATACCAATATATAACATTTCTTTCTCCTTATCTGTAACAGCATGCCTGTTGCTTCTGCCTGTTTTACGCAAATGGGTTTTCGGTTGGATAAAGCATGCCTTTTGGCCGGTTAAAACCAATCTCCCCTGGTTCTACGCCGATGAGTTTAAATACTTCATATAAACTCTTTCCAAAATGCCCGAATGCTACGGCGCCGTGGTGCGGATAATTGCCCTCGATCAGTACATGGCGGTAAAATCTGCCCATCTGCGGGATTGCAAATACACCGATTCCGCCAAATGATTTCGTTGCAACCGGAAGCACTTCTCCCTGTGCCACATAGGCGCGCAGTTTTGCGTCTGCTGTGCTCTGCAAACGGAAAAACGTAATATCGCCCGGAACAATATCTCCTTCGAGCGTACCCTGGGTAACTTCTTCCGGAAGCGTACGCGCCATAATCATCTGGTATTTCATCGAACATGCCGTCAGCTTGGAAGAACAGGTATTGCCGCAGTGGAAGCCCATAAACGTATCGTTTTGCGTATAATCAAATTTTCCCTCGATGCTTTCTTTATACATATCCGCCGGGACAGTATTGTTAATATCCAAAAGCGTTACCACATCTTCGCTGACACAGGTACCGATAAACTCGCTTAACGCGCCGTAAATATCCACTTCACAGGAAACCGGGATTCCCTTGCCGGTCAGGCGGCTGTTGACATAACAAGGCACAAAACCAAACTGCGTCTGGAATGCAGGCCAGCATTTTCCGGCAATGCAGACATACTCCCGATATCCTTTGTGCGCTTCCACCCAGTCTAAAAGCGTCAGTTCATACTGCGCGAGCTTTGGCAAAATCTCCGGCTTCTGATTTCCGGCGCCAAGCTCCCTTTCCATATCCGCAACTACTTCTGGAATCCTTGGATCCTTTTCATGCTTTTTAAACGATTCAAATAAATCAAGCTCGGAATTTTCTTCGATTTCTACATTCAGGTTATAAAGCTGTTTAATCGGTGCATTACAGGCTAAAAAATTCAGCGGCCTTGGACCGAAGCTGATAATCTTTAAGCCGTTAAGGCCGATCACCGCACGCGCAATCGGAACAAAATCATGGATCATATCCGCGCATTCCGCCGCGGTACCAACCGGATACTCCGGAATATAGGCACGCACATTGCGCAATTTTAAGTTATAGCTTGCATTCAGCATGCCGCAGTAAGCATCTCCGCGCCCGCCGACCAGGCTGTCCCCGGACTCTTCCGCTGCGGCTACAAAGATCTTAGGGCCGTCAAAATGCTTTGCCAGCAGTGTTTCCGATATTTCCGGGCCGAAATTGCCCAGATAAACTGCCAGCGCATTGCAGCCGGCCTTTTTGATATCCTCCAATGCCTGTACCATATGGATTTCACTCTCTACGATACAGATTGGGCATTCATAAATATCTGCTTCGCCGTATTTTGCATGATAAGCATCCACCAGCGCCCTGCGTCTGTTTACGGAAAGGCTTTCCGGGAAACAGTCACGGCTGACCGCGACGATGCCGATTTTTACGTTTGGGATATTTTGGAACATAATCGTTTCCTCCGTCTTTCAAGTTTTCATTGCCGATGTTGTCGTTGTTATGATTGATTATAAATGTTTTGTTAAATATTGCGACGGAAAACTTGTCGTGGTTGGGGCATTTTTTTGTCTTTTTGCCGTCTGCCAGTCAAATTGTTTTTGTTATTCCATCTCCCTGAACGTGCCAGCCATTCCTCCCACAAGGCTCCACTGGCGCTGCATATAAGATTTCAGATTTTCCGTGCTTTGCCTGTATGCCTCCCGGACTGTTTCCGGGTTAT
>CAJUIH010000144.1 GCA_910586045.1 uncultured Eubacterium sp. | reverse complement strand
AAAAAAGCAGCAGAAGTTATTGCAACATACCTTATGTAAATGCAGAAATATTTGCCAAAAGCAGAATGGATACGCTGTGCAATTTATAAGAAGAAAACAAGGTTACGCTTAAACGCAGAGCCTACAAACTTGTGAGAAAATCAAAGTTTGCCGGCTCTTTTTCTATTTGTTAGCCATTTCCATACGGTATGAGAAATAAGATGACAAATCAATGGCGGCAGATACGGCGGCTAAAGGAGGTAGCCGCCATGAAGCATATACCGGATCGACAAAACCCGACGGTCATTGCCGGGGAAATTCCGGTTACATTAAACTTTTGCCTGGCATCAGTTATCCGCCGCATCGCTTTCCGACATCGAATATACTTGGCGCTTCCTTGCCATTTCATCGCTTTCCAGATATTCATCGTAAGTCGTAACCTTATCGATCATAGTCCCGTTCGGCAAAAATTCGATAATCCGGTTTGCCGTCGTCTGCACGACCTGGTGGTCACGGCAGGCAAACAGGATCGTCCCAGGGAATTTGATCAGGCCGTTGTTTAATGCCGTGATCGCTTCCATATCCAGGTGGTCGGTCGGTTCGTCGAAAATCAATACGTTCGAGTTTTCAATCATCATCCGGGAAAGCAGTACACGCACCTTTTCCCCGCCGGAGAGCACTTTCATTTTCTTTATGCCGTCTTCTCCGGCAAACAGCATCCGGCCTAAAAAGCCGCGGACGTAAGTGGCGTCTTTGATTTCAGAAAACTGTGTGAGCCATTCGGTAATCGATAAGTCGTTGCTGAAAATTTCCGTATTGTCTTTTGGAAAATACGACTGGCTTGTGGTCACGCCCCATTTGTAAGTGCCCTCGTCCGGTTCCAGTTCCCCGGCCAAAATCCGAAACAGGGTAGTCTTGGCCAGTTCATTGCTGCCGACAAAGGCGATTTTATCGTCGTGTCCCATAACAAACGAAACATGGTCGAGCACTTTTACCCCATCGACCGTTTTGCTGATATTGTCCACCTGCAGGACTTCGTTGCCGATTTCCCGTTCCGGGCGGAAGTCGATATACGGGTATTTTCGGCTGGATGGCTTGATTTCATCCAACTGGATTTTTTCCAGCGCGCGCTTGCGGCTGGTTGCCTGTTTGGACTTGGAGGCATTTGCGGAGAAACGGGAAATAAATTCCTGCAGTTCCTTGATTTTTTCTTCTTTCTTTTTATTTGCCTCTTTCATCTGTTTGATTAAAAGCTGGCTGGACTCATACCAAAAATCATAGTTGCCGGCATAAAGCTGGATTTTGCCGTAATCAATATCCGCCGTATGTGTACAGACTTTATTTAAAAAGTAGCGGTCATGGGATACGACAATGACGGTATTTTCAAAATTGATCAAAAATTCTTCCAGCCATGCGATGGCATCCAGGTCCAGGTGGTTGGTCGGTTCGTCCAAAAGCAGGATATCCGGATTGCCAAAGAGCGCCTGCGCCAGCAGTACCTTAACCTTAACGGAACCCTGCAGGTTTTTCATCAGCGAGGCATGTTCCGCCGTCTCGATGCCAAGGCCGTTTAACAGGGAAGCGGCGTCTGCTTCCGCGTTCCATCCGTCCATTTCCGCAAATTCCGCTTCCAGTTCGCTTGCGCGGATGCCGTCTTCGTCGGTGAAGTCTTCTTTTGCGTATATGGCATCTTTTTCTTTCATAATGTCATACAGTCTTTGATTGCCCATAATCACCGTATCCAGCACGGTGTAATTGTCGTATTGGAAATGGTCCTGCTTCAGAAAAGACAGGCGTTCCCCCGGCGTTGTGATCACATCTCCCGCGGTCGGTTCCAGTTCTCCGGATAAAATTTTTAGAAATGTAGACTTTCCGGCTCCATTCGCGCCGATTAAGCCATAGCAGTTACCTTCCGTAAATTTAATATTGACGTCTTCAAATAAGGCCTTTTTGCCGACCCGTAATGTCACATTGCTTGCACTGATCATAGTTATATCCTCATTATTATAAAAAGTTATTTTTGCTGCTTTTACTATTATACATAAAAAATCCATAATTTCAAGAAGAATCCAGAAAGGCGTTGCATTTTGGCTGCGGGGACGCCGGATGAGGGACGCGGGTCTGGCTTTTGGCTCCGGCTCCAGAATGGTAAGAATCCCTAAGTATTCTGCATTTACGGATCGGCCTGCCCCGGTCGCGGCGCCTAATTCGCCCTGGCTGACGCCAGCAGCTAAAGGCTCCGCTTGGCTTCGCCCCTTACGGGATCAGGCAGAATACTAAGGGATTCTAACCATTCTTCCAACGTCGCCACAAGCCAGACCCGCGTCCCTCATCCGGCTGGATTTCTCTGGCTCTGCGTAACACAACATACACTACATAGAAATGCAAACCGTCTCTCCCAGCGTCCGGCGAGTAAAATGTAGCACCTGATCTGGACTGGTACAGATGCTTCTATTTAAAAAATCTATAAGTGTCTATTTTGATTGTATTTATCAATTAGACATACCGGTCCATCTGGTTTAAAATAAAAACAATAAGGGGAAAGAGAGGTTACTGCAATGCTAAGAAAAAAATGGCCGCGTATGCTGGCCGCAGCTATGTGCATGGCGTTTTTGTGCGCAGGCTGTGGAAATTCCGGCATTGGGACAGACAATACGAACGACGGCAAAAACACGGAAGATGCCGCGGATGCGGGCATAGAAAATGCTGCCGATGATACGGGAACGGGGTCTGCGGATCACAAGGAGGATCCGGATACCGGGGATGCGGGTGTGTCAGAAATTCATATCGCGATTGCGGCGAATCCGCCGTCGCTCGATCCGCCGTCCGTCAATTCCAATATTGTAGGCGGGATCGGCGTGCATGTGTATGAATCCTTGTTTGCCATGAACCAGGATTATGAGCCGACGCCGGTTTTGGCGGAATCTTATGAGGTAAGCGAGGACGGTAAGGTATATACGATCAAACTGCGTAAGGGCGTGAAGTTCCATAATGGGGAGGAAATGACGGCGGATGACGTGGCCGCTTCCATGAACCGCTGGCTGGAAGTGTCCGCTAAGGCGAATACGTTGATCGGCGGATCTGTGTTTGAAAAAGTGGACGACGAAACCGTAAAGCTGACAGTTAATGAGGCGTCTTCGGATATCCTTATGATCCTTGCCAGCCCGATCCAGTTTGCGGCAATCTATCCGGCCGAGGTTGTTGAGAAAGCGGCTCCTGAGGGAGTGGATACGTATATCGGGACAGGCCCTTATAAAGTAGCCGAGTGGAAGCAGGACCAGTATGTGAAGCTGGAAAAAAACGCGGATTACCAGCCGTCGGAGGGCGGGGCGAGCGGGCTTGCCGGAGATAAGACAGGCGTCAGCGATATGATTTATTTTGATGTCGTAACGGATGCGGCGACCCGTATCGCGGGGGTAAAAAACGGGCAGTATGATGTGGCCGAGGAAATCCCGCTTGACAATTATGAAGCGCTTGCCCAGGATAACAATCTGGTTATGAGGGCCGAACGCGGCGGCACATTGAATCTTTTTTTCAATACGACAGAGGGCATTATGGCAAATCCGGACATCCGCCAAGCCATCCTTGCGTCGCTGAACTGCGAGGACATCCTTATGGCGAGTTACGGCAATCCGCAGTTGTATGAGCTGAACGCCGGATGGTGCATTCCGACGGACGCGCAGTGGGGGACGGATGCCGGTTCGGAGTTTTACAACCAGAAAAATCCGGACAAGGCAAAAGAGCTGATGCAAAAAGCAGGCTATCAAAATGAGCAGATCACTTTGGTTACGACAGAAGATTATCCGGAGATGTATAATGCGACATTGGTTGTACAAGAGCAGTTAAAGCAGGCGGGCTTCCAGGCGGAAGTAGAGACTTATGATTTTAGTACCTTTATGGAGCACCGCGCGGATCCAAAGCAGTTTAGCATGTTTATCACAAGCAACAGCTATAATATGCTACCGATCCAGTTGTCCGTGTTAGACAGCGGATGGGCGGGGCTGGATGCGAAAGAAGTTACAGAGAAAATCTCAGCCATCCGCAGCGCGGCTTCTGAGGAGGACGCTGCAGCGGAATGGAAAGACCTCCAGACATTCTTATATTCGTACGGCGCCGCGTCTGTCCTTGGACATTATACAGGTGTTACCGCGACGAGCAAAGATGTGGACGGGATGAACTATCTGCGGTTTAACACGTATTGGGGTGTTTCAAAGTAATGGCTGTAAGCAAAAGGCGGAGTGCGCAGGCAGTCCGCCTTTTGATCGATAAAGAACGGAGTCTATGTACATGCTATCTTATATAACAAAACGAATCTTATCCTTGCTGCCGGTTCTGTTTGTGGTATCCTGCGTAGTCTTTTTGATTGTGTATCTGATTCCGGGAGGGCCGGCGACGGCGCTTTTGGGGATGGAGGCGTCCCCGGAGCAGATCGGGGAGCTTAATACACAGTTGGGATTCAACCGCCCGTTTTTGGTCCAGTATGCGGACTGGCTGGCCGGCATTTTCCAAGGGGACTGGGGCGATTCCTATTTTCTGCAGCAATCTGTGACAGAGGCAATCGCAGAATACTTTATACCGACCTTGAGCCTGGCAGTTTTGGCACAGCTTATTGCGCTCGTTTTGTCGGTTCCGCTTGGGATTTTGGCGGCTTATCACAGGGGGACGGCGGTGGATCTGGCTGCGGTAACCGCGTCCCTTTTAGGAGCGGCCCTGCCGGGATTTTTACTTAGTATGTTTTTGATGCTGTTTTTCGGCGTTTATCATCAATGGTTTCCGGTAGCCGGATATGTCGGCCTGCAGGAGGGGCTGGCAGAGCATCTGAAATATCTGTTTGTACCCGCGCTGTCGCTTGGGATTGTACAGGCGGCATATATTACCAGAATGACCCGCGCGGCCCTTTTGGAAACCTTATATAAGGGCTATATCCGCACAGCGCGGGCCAAGGGGCTTACGGAGAAAACCGTCGTATTAAGATATGCGCTGAAAAATGCGGCGCCAGCGGTTCTTACAGCCGTTGGCCAGTCGTTCGGCAGCCTGATTACCGGGACGATTGTGACGGAGACGTTATTTAATATCCCAGGGCTTGGCATGCTTACGATGGGATCAATCAACCGCAGGGATGTGTTTGTGATCCAGGGCGTCGTGCTGTTTGTGACACTGTTATATGTCTTGGTCAACCTGGCGGTGGATATCCTGTACGGATTTGTAGACCCAAGGCTGCAGCCGGGGCGTAAATAAAAGGAGGGGAACATGTTTTGTTTGCATAAAGATGTTTCTGCGGCTGGAAGCGCGATTTATAAAGAACAGCGGCAGTTAAGGCGGGAGCGGCTTTTGGCCAGCCCGGGCCTGCTTATTGGTTTTGCCGGTTTTTTGGCCATTGCGGTACTGGCCGTACTGGTTCCGGCGTTTAGCCATATAGATCCCAATGCCATGGTTGTAATCGACAGGCTCAAGCCCCCGGGCAGCGGGCATATCCTGGGAACGGACGAATTTGGCAGGGATTTGTTTATCAGGCTTATGTATGGGGCGAGGGTTTCTTTGTGGGTTGGCGGCTGTGTGGCGGCGTTTTCCTGTATTATGGGGGTCGTGATTGGGATTTACGCCAGTTATTTTAAGGTGCTGGACCATATTTTCATGAGAATCTGCGACGGCTTAATCGCCATGCCGGGGATTCTTCTGGCAATTGCGCTGATCGCCGCGATTGGCTCTTCGAGCTGGAATGTGGTGGCTGCGCTTACGATTGTTTATACGCCAAGCGTCGCCAGGACGGTGCGGGCAAGCGCGCTTGTAGTCAGGCAGCAGCCTTATGTGGAAGCGGCCAAGGTGCAGGGGTTTCGAAATTTCCGCATCTTATGGAAGCTGATTCTTCCAGGGGTGATTTCCCCGCTGACGGTGCAGGCCTCGTTTATTTTC
>CAJUIH010000143.1 GCA_910586045.1 uncultured Eubacterium sp. | reverse complement strand
CCCTTAGCATTCTGCCCGGTTACCTAAGGGGCGAAGCCAAGCGGCGACTTTAGCTGCTGGCGTCAGCCAGGGCGAATTAGGCGCCGCGACCGGGGCAGGCCGATTCGTAAATTGCAGAATGCTTAGGGATTCTTACCATTCTGGAGGGCCGCCAGAAAGCCGGGCAAACCGTCTCTCCCATGATTTTTTCTGTTTTATTGTTATGTGTATCTGGAAAAGAATTGATTTTAACATACAAAACGTGTAAGATAAAAACACTGCCCAAATATATGATATCAGCAGGAAAAAAGAAGAGGGGGATCGCATATGGAGACAATACTGGCCAGGCAGAGCGTAGTCATTAAATGTAACCTGGGCGCGTCTATTTTAATGGGAAATTATGAGTTTTATTATGCGGGCGGGCTATTGTGCGCCCTTGCAGGGAAAAATCCGCAGCAGGTATTGCAGCCGGGCGCGTTTTATGCCTATCTGCAGCCGCTGTTTGATACTTATGAGCCGAAAAACGAAAAGGAAGCTTATCTGGTCAAGCTGTTGCGTGAATATAAGGTGGGGGAGGAATATCAGGAACAAATGGCACAACTGATGCAGATGGGATTACAGGAAAAACACATTTGGGTCAAACATCCGGACATATAAATATTAGAAAAGATTGCATTTTTGTAAAAAATTGTTTATAATTCTTAATTATTAATAACGTCAGGGGAGCAGGCCAGGAAAGCAGGTGATCAGTATGGCAGAATTATCGAGGGAAAAATTAGAAGCGATTGATGAATTGGAAGCAAAAATTGGTGCGAGACGGGAGAGTGTGCGCAAATTTCCGGATTTTATGGAACCGGAGCAATTGTATCGGGAATTGATCGACAGCATTTATAAATATCATCCTTCCACTGATATTACATTAATAGAAAAAGCTTATCGTATTGCCGAAGCAGCGCATAAAGAACAAAAGCGCAAGTCCGGGGAGGCGTATATTATCCATCCGCTTTGTGTTTCGGTCATTTTGGCGGAGTTGGAACTGGATAAGGAGACGATCATTGCGGGCCTGCTTCACGATGTTGTGGAAGATACGGTTATGACGGATGAAGAAATTGCGCAGGAATTTGGCTCTGAGGTAGCTTTGCTTGTAGACGGCGTGACCAAGCTGGCGCAGTTGTCTTATGATATGGATAAAGTAGAACTGCAGGCCGAAAATCTAAGAAAAATGTTTTTGGCAATGGCAAAGGATATCAGGGTCATCCTGATTAAGCTGGCTGACCGGCTGCATAATATGCGTACCTTAAAATATATGCGTCCGGAAAAACAGAAAAAAATAGCCCGTGAGACGATGGATATTTATTCCCCGCTGGCGCAGCGGCTTGGTATTTCCAAGGTGAAAATCGAACTGGATGATTTGTCTTTAAAATATTTGGAGCCGGACGCTTATCTGGACCTGGTAGAGCAGGTAGCACAGCGGAAAACAGCGCAGGACGATTATATCCGCGGTTTAACCGACGAAGTACGCGCAATTATAGAACGGGCGGGTATCAGTGCGCAGATCGGCGGCAGGGTGAAGCATTTTTTTAGTATTTATAAAAAGATGGTCAATCAAAATAAGACGCTTGACCAGATTTACGACTTATTTGCCATCCGGATTATTGTAAAGGATATCAGGGATTGTTACGCGTCGCTTGGTGTGATACATGAGCATTATGTGCCGGTGCCGGGCCGGTTCAAAGATTATATTGCCATGCCAAAGCCGAACCGCTACCAATCGCTGCATACAACGCTGATGGGATCAGACGGCCAGCCGTTTGAAATCCAGATCCGTACGACGGAGATGCACCGGGTTGCGGAATACGGAATTGCCGCGCACTGGAAATATAAGGAAGCGGCTAACGGCATTAAGTCCACAGGAAATCAGGAAGAGGAAAAATTAAGCTGGCTGCGGCAGATTTTGGAATGGCAGCGGGACTTATCGGATAACCGCGAATTTATGAGTGTGCTCAAAAGTGATCTGGATTTATTTTCCGATATGGTATTTTGTTTTACGCCGAATGGGGATTTAAAAAACCTGCCAAATGGTTCTACGCCGGTTGATTTTGCCTACAGCATCCACTCCGCAGTCGGAAACCGGATGATCGGCGCAAAAGTAAACGGCAGGCTTGTTACGATTGATTACCGGATTCAAAACGGCGACCGGATCGAGGTTATTACCTCGCAAAATTCTAAGGGTCCGAGCCATGACTGGTTAAACATTGTAAAAAGCACACAGGCGAAAACAAAAATCAACCAATGGTTCCGCAATGAACTGAAAGAAGAAAATATCCAGCGCGGCAAGGACTTGATCGTGGCATACTGCAAATCCAAGGGATTGGATTTTTCCTTGTTTAACAAACCGGTTTACCAGGAAAAAGCGCTGCGCAAATATGGATTTAATAATTGGAATGCCTGTCTGGCTACGGTTGGACATGGCGGGCTGAAAGAAGCAAACGTCGTCAATAAAATGCACGACGAATATATGAAAGACCATCCGATCCCACTGACGGACGAACAGATTCTCGTCCAGGCAGAAACGGAAGACGGCAGTCATAGGGATGTGCGCGCCAAATCCAAAAGCGGAATCATCGTCCATGGATTGTGCGATGTGGCGGCTCATTTTGCAAAATGCTGCAGCCCGGTACCCGGAGATGAAATCTGCGGTTACATTACCAGAGGACGCGGCGTGACGATCCATCGGACAGACTGCATTAATATGATGCATTTGTCGGATATGGAAAAAACGCGTGTCATTGACGCGGAATGGCAGGCAGGCTCTGAAAGCGGCGAACACGGGCTGTATCTTGGCGAAGTTAAAATCTATGGAAATAACCGGACCGGGCTTTTGGTGGATATTACAAAAATCTTTACCGAACGGGAAATCGATATCAATTCTATCCATTCGCAGACGAGCAAGCAGGGAATCGCGACGATTTCCATTGCTTTTGGTACACGCGGGAAAGAAGAGATGAACAGTATTATAGAAAAGATCCGGCAGGTAGAAAGCGTGGTCGATATAGAACGTACGTCAGGCTGATTGGATCGGGGAACCACGCATGCGGCAGCAGAAAGGCTGCATAAAAATTAAGAAACGAATGGCAAGAAATCGAGGGATAAGGAAATGATGACAGTTAAGGAATTTTTAGTCGGAGCAGTAGGCACCAACTGTTTTGTTGCCTGCAACAGTGAGACAAAGGAAGCGCTGGTTATTGACCCGGGCGACAATGCGGCAGATTTAAAACAGTATATGAATCAAAATGGGTATCATCCAGCGGCTGTTTTGCTGACCCACGGGCATTTTGATCATTGTATGGCGGCACGGGAACTGGCGGATCATTATGGGATCGCAGTATATGTACACGAAGAAGAGAAAAAGACGATGGAGAATCCGGCGTTTAACTGCTGCGCGATGATTGGGAAGAACCTGTCCTTTACGGCAGACCGTTATTTTCATGGAGAAACGGACCATATGTCGGCTGCGGGATTTGAGATTGATATTTATCATACGCCGGGCCATACGCCGGGCGGCGTGTGCTTCTATGTGCCAGAGGAGCATATTTTATTCAGCGGGGATACTTTATTTTGTGAATCCGTAGGCCGTACGGATTTTCCGGGCGGCAGCATGGCGCAGCTTGTACGCGGAATCAAAGAAAAACTGCTGGTACTGCCGAATGATACAAAAGTACTGCCGGGACATGGGGAATGGACGACCATTGGGAGTGAGCGGCAGTATAATCCGTTTTTGTAAGGATTTGAAATGATGATTGCTGTATATTTAAATAAAGAGGATTTCGTATATGATATCCATTCTCTGGTGAAAGCGTTTTACCCATCAGAGAATGTTTCTGTATGTGCCGGTACCGAAAGGATTGCGGCGCAAAACGCCGGGCAAGAAACAGAAGCGGAAACGTTGTCATTAACGTTCCAATCGGATCAAATTACCGTAGAACTGACAGAACCGTCTGCGGCGGAAAAAACGGCAAAGCGGACCAGTACGGTATTCCCGGTGGATTTTGCAGACCGTCCCGCAACGAAAAACGCACTCAAGCGCCAGATCTATAGCATGCTTTCCGCTTATACGGGCAGGACGCTCCCCTGGGGGACACTGACAGGCATCCGTCCGGTTAAAATTCCGATGGCTTTATTGGAAGCGGGAAAAACAGAAGCGGAAATTGCGTCTTATATGGAGCGGACGTATCAAACGTCAAAGGAAAAAATCAGCCTGAGCATAGAGATTGCGCGCAGGGAACGAAAGCTTCTTGACAGGCTGGATTATGAAAAAGGCTATAGCCTGTATATTGGGATTCCATTTTGTCCAAGTACGTGTCTGTACTGTTCGTTTACATCGTATCCCTGGTCGGTATGGAAAGACCGGATGGATGATTATCTGGATGCGCTGGAAAAAGAAATTGTTTTTACCGCGCATTGTTTTTCCAATCGGGTTTTAAACAGTATTTATATCGGGGGCGGAACGCCGACCACATTGTCGCCGCGGCAGTTCGAACGGCTGGCTGTCTTATTGAAACAAAGCTTCGATCTTTCTCATGTACTCGAATACACCGTAGAAGCAGGCAGGCCGGACAGCATTGATCGAGAGAAGCTGCAAGTACTGCGCGCGCAGGGAGTTACCAGGATCTCTATTAATCCGCAGACCATGAAACAGGAAACACTGGATCTCATCGGCAGGCGCCATATCGTGGCACAGACAGCAGACAGCTTCCGCCTTGCACGCAGCATGGGATTTACCAATATTAACATGGATTTGATTATGGGGCTTCCGCAGGAAACGCTTGCGGATGTACAGCATACGATGGACGAATTAAAAAAGCTGGATCCGGATAGTATCACGGTTCATTCACTTGCCGTCAAGCGCGCAGCCAGGCTGCAGATGTTTAGGGAAGATTATACGGGCTTTCGGATGGAAAATACGCAGGAGCATTTGGATACGGCGGCTGCCGCCTGTGCGGAATTGGGTATGCAGCCTTATTATTTGTACCGCCAGAAAAATATGGTTGGAAATTTTGAAAATATCGGCTATGCGAAAAGCGGAAAAGAAGGGATTTATAATATCCTGATTATGGAGGAAAAGCAGTCGATCGCGGCTTGCGGAGCCGGGAGTATTTCCAAACGGGTGCGTCCGGGCGAGCGTATGAAACGATGTGAGAATGTAAAGGATGTGGCTCTCTATATACAAAAAATAGACGAAATGATTGAAAGAAAGCAAAAGCTGTTCGCGGATTCTTGAGCGCTTCTTGATTCACTCAAAGTACAAGAAATGGTGGAAAGTACATCAAATTTTGGGGAAAGAGAGAGGTTGGAAGCCGCTGAACAGAGAATGGATCAGGATATCATTCATAAAGGTGTATAGTGGCAGAAATAAACGGAATTAAAAAATAAACCTGTGTTATGCAGCAGCGGACTGTATAACACAGGTTTATTTTATTTGCCAAGTTCTCTTTTTTCTTGTGTCTTACAGATAACATTTTCTTATAAAATGTTATCTGTAGATATTCTATACTAATTACTTCAATATTGCAATACCAATAAAAAAATTGGGAGTAATTACATGTTTTATTTGCATTATAAGACGTAAATCTGGTAAAAAAGTACAATCCTTTGATCATCATAATACATAAAAGGAAGCGGGAAACTGTGGACATTATGCGATCTACGGGGCTTGCGGCCTGTGAAAAAATAGAATCGAACATACTGTTTTTGATCTCGTCTTTCCCTTATTTCATGCGGATTAGGGTATCATGATACTTCTTTTGTAATAGATAACATTTATAGGAAATTGTTATGTATATCCATATAGGAACGCAGGCGCATGGGATAGGCAGACATGCAGCCGGACAGCGATCGTATGGGATATGCCGTAGAGTACTCTCGGAAACTCTTGAATAGTGGATTGAAAATTATACAAAAATGAACA
>CAJUIH010000142.1 GCA_910586045.1 uncultured Eubacterium sp. | reverse complement strand
AGGAATCTAACCCTGTATCTTAACTTCATGACATTGCTATCTGAACTGTTACGTAAATGATGTAGCGCTAAAAAAAGCCAGCCGGAGCCGCAAGCCAGACCTGCGTCCCGCATCCGGCGTACCTCCCCCAGCGCATGATAACAAATACGTATCTTCTATTTATTTGCATAATTGAAACTTATACAAAAATATGCTATACTAACCCGCAAATATGTACAGCAGTTCACCGCAAAATCCGGTGTACTGCAAATAACGAACTTACGAAAGGACAATACAAAATCTATGGAACTGCGTGTACTTCAATATTTTCTTGCCGTTGCAAGGGAACAAAGCATTGTAAGGGCCGCCGAATCCCTGCACCTTTCACAGCCTACGCTTTCCACGCAAATCAAAGCAATGGAAGAATCCTTAGGAAAACAGCTTCTGATCCGCGGGACAAAAGGTTCGAGAAAAATAACCCTTACCGAAGAAGGCATGATCCTGCGCAAACGCGCGGAAGAAATATTAGATCTGGTGCAGAAAACCGAACGGGAAATTTCCAGTTCTGACCAATGTATTGCCGGCGATATTTATATCGGAACCGGTGAAACCGACGCCGTCCGTTTTATCGCCAGGGCGGCACGGAAACTGTACCAGACCCATCCCGGCATTCATTATCATATTGCCAGCGGAAATGCGCAATTTGTGATCGAACAGTTAGATAAGGGGCTGATCGATTTTGGAGTTGTGCTTGCTTTCAAAGACGAAACAAAATACAATTCCATTCGCCTGCCCTGTAAAGATACCTGGGGCGTAATCATGCGGAAAGACGCGCCGCTTGCGGAAAAAAAGGCGATCCGTCCGGAAGATTTATGGGATAAACCGCTGATCCTGTCACAGCAGGATTACAACAGCGGCGCGCTGGCTGCATGGATGCAAAAAAAGACGCCGAACTGGAAATTGCCGCAACCTATAACCTGCTCTTTAACGCCTCCCTAATGGCTGCGGAAGGGCCGGGATATGCCGTCGGCCTTGATAAAATTATCAATACTTCCGGCAGCAGCCTTTGTTTCCGTCCCCTCGCGCCGAAAAGGGAAACCAGTATGCACATGATCTGGAAAAAGCATCCGGTATTTTCAAAAGCTTCCGAAAAATTTATTCAGATTATGAAAGATATGGCCAAAACATGTTGAACGGATCTATTCCTAGGAACTGTCCCGAAATAACTTACCGATCGTCCGCAGGATTTTTCTTCGAGAGCGCCGCTCAAAAATCAGGCGCATAGCGGGCGGGACAGTTTCTAAATGGAAAATCGCTGCTCCTCCTTAGACTGCACCACCAAATCAATCGTACAGTCCGCAAGATGCTCATAATTTACATCCAGTCCGTATTCAATCTGCGCATGAATTTCTTTCTCTGACTCTTTGATCGAGATGCTGCGTGCGTCGATCCCCATCAGCATACTTCCAAACGGCGTGGTATAACAGGTCATATTCTTTTTATCTTTTTCAAAAACCATATGCACATTCGTATTTCCGCGTTTGGTCAATTCAAAAGAATCATCCTGCAGTTTAAGTACGTTTTTGGTCGCGCTTTCAAATCCTTCCATAAATTCATCATAAAGGATATAATGCTTTCCGTTTTTATAATAGTATTCTCCCGGCGCGATAATCTCAACCGGTTCCGGTTCGCTTGATTGCTCATTGTCCGCGGTGAACTGTAATCCGCTGATTTTTAATAAAACATCCTTTGTCATCGCCGTACTCCTTTTTCACATTTGAAATAAAATCATTTTGCCACAAACTTATTTTAGCTTTTCTTTGCGAAATTTGCAATAACAAAGGACCATGATATTTTTACCTACAGCAAGCGAATATTGACCTGCACCCGGTATTCCAGATTCTTTCGGTATGCCTCGGACTGGTTCTCATAAATCCGGTAAAGCTCCGGCGCCCGCAGGGCAAGGTGGCGGTAGCTGTCCGTAATATCTGCCTGCTGTTCTTCTTTCAGCAGACGGCACACCTCCAGGATCCGGTTCGACAGTTCCGTTTCAAGCGTGCCGGCGTCGACCGTTCCCGTGACTGGTTCCGCATCGGCTGAGACGTACAAATGCTGTACTGCCATCCCGTTTTCCAGTCCAAATTCCCGTCTGCATTTCAGATTGCTCAGACGCACCTGCACCTCTTTTGTCATAGACAGATTCATCTGCTCTAATTGATTTGCGGCCAGGTAATAAATCTGTGCCTGGTTGGTGCTGATTCTTCCTTTGTGCGTAAAGTTTTGCAGAATCTCATAGGCATGGATTACCGGCAGGTCATTTACTTCTTTTAAGACCGGAAGCAGCAGCGTCCGGCTGCTGTTGGCCTGTTCTTTTAACAGCGCGCCCAGCGTTACGACTGCCTGCGCTCCGATTTCCTGTTCATTTTCTGTCATCTGCTCCAGATAACTTCCAAGCGGAATTTCCAGCGTACCGTTCAATTCGGTCAGGACATCCATACTGGTGTCCGACAGGTAGACAAGCGTATTCTGCGCATACGTCTGTTCCCTGCGCACCGTTTCTAAAAATAACGGAAGCGACCCTTTTTCCAGGAAGCCTTTCTGAAAAATAACCGCCTTTGTATGTGACAAGTCCAGTTGGCAGCGGTTATTTTTTTCAAACGTTTTCTGCGTTTCATAATACGTTTCCGCCGCCGCTCCGCAAGCCGTTATATTGCTGCCGTCAGCCCGCTCGTTTGCTACCTCTGATAAATTCTGCGAAAGATAATTCACCTGGCAGTGCGTGCCTTTTTGTCCCACAACAACCGCCAGCGGAAAATATTTATTTTCCAATTCCGTACCTCCGCAGGCGGCAAGATGCGGCAGCAGGCAGCAAATCGCGATAACGGCTCCATTTATTTTTTTACGCATGTTCTTGCATCTCGTCCCTTCTCTGTTTTATTTTTCGATTCGGGCACAAAAAGACGGAAATCGCCGGCAGCAAAACCAAAAACGGGATACCGATAGTATAAAACAAACGGCAGGCGATCCTTTCGGTATTCGGAAAAACGTGGAATAGATAAGCCACGCCGTATACAACTGCCGTAACCGCAAAAAACCACCGTCTTTGTACCCGGTTCTGTCTGCGGCTTTTGGCATTGCCTTTCTCGGCGCGTCCCGTCGCCGCTTTGCGCAGAATCGTAACCCCATAGTACAATGCGGTTCCGGTCAGCGCATACAAGGTAAAAAACCAGACACCGACCATTACCGCATCCAGCCGCTTCACAAAATCACCCGGTATTTTGACCATCCCAAGCAGCGTGATAATCGCGTACTCTTCCCTTGCCAGCGCCCCTTGCCCAAAAATCCCAAGCAAAATCAAATAAATGGCCACAAGCGCCGCCGCGCTGAACAAAAAAGCCGCCGTTGCGGCCTTTCCCGCCCTTTTTTTATTCTGGACATGCGGGACGAGAAATACCAGAAAAGTCAAGGGCAAAAAAGACGCAAAACTCATCCAGGCCCCGCGCCAGAACAGTCCTGCGCCGTCGCTGCCCGCACGCCCGGAAAGCGGAAACCACTGGATCACCTGCACCTGACGGATACATAGCAGCAGCATGAACGCAAGCGGAATCACAAGCACCCAAAACAACAGTTCATAAATTCTCGCCCGTGCTTCCAGACCCGCAATTCCCCCATACAGCGCCAACAGCAAAATCAAAAGCAGCGCAATCGGAAAATCCCGGTTCTCCAGCAAGCTTTCGCACATTACTTCCGAGAGCAGGTTTGCTGCCCAAGCACAGACTGCCACGCTGATCCCGGCATAGCAAAGGAAAAAAATTTTAGTCAGAAAACTGCCCCACCCCTGGCTTAAATAAATCATATAATCCTGCGGCGCGCGCCGAAAACAACTATACAAAATCCAAAGATACACCCCCGCCAGCCCGATTCCTGCCATAAGGCTCCATAAACCAATACCGGTTCCGGCTTTGGCAAGCTGCGCCGGCAGCAAGAGCGAAGAAGCGCCAAACATGTCAAACAGCAAGAGCCTTTTTATCTGTCGTGCCGATATTTGATCATTATTGGAAAACACAGCTATTTTTCCTTCCCTTTATTCTTTTTTGTTCCAAAGGTCAGCCGCACACGCGCAGACCGTCTTGCATACACCGGGCGCATACGCATCATGGACAGCGGATACCGCACAAGGCTGTCGCGCTCATCTTCGTAGCCGTTCAAATCCGCGCCTACATACGGCATCAGATATGGAATCCCAAAACTCCTAAGCCCTGCCAGATGGATCAGGATACTCAGCGAGGCCGCCAGAAATCCAAACAGCCCCAGCCAGGCAGACAACGCAATCATATAAAACTTCAAAATCCGAAACGCGGCAGCCAGTTCCTCATTTGGGATCGCAAAGGAACTAAGCGCCGTAAATGCCACAACGATCACAACGATCGGACTGACCAGATTTGCCTCTACTGCCGCCTGCCCGATGATCAGGCCTCCGACAATCCCGATGGTATTTCCCATTGCCCCGGGCAGGCGTACGCCGGCTTCCCGCAAAAGTTCAAAAGATAGTTCCATTAAAAGCACTTCCACAACCGCCGGGAACGGAACGCCCTGCCTGGCTGCCGCAAATGACAAAAGCAGGGATGTCGGCAGTATCTGTGTATGAAAATTGGTTACCGCCAGGTAAAAAGCCGGGAGCGCCAGCGCCATAATCGCGGCCGCATACCGGATCAGACGTTCCAGCGTAGCGATTTCAAAACGGTTATAATAATCGTCGCTTGTTTTTAACAGAGAATTAAAGTCCGTCGGCAAAATTAGTGCTGTAGGCGAATTGTCGCACAATAATACCACACGTCCTTCCATGACCGCAATCGCAGCCCGGTCCGGGCGCTGTGTCGTCTGAAACTGCGGAAACGGCGAATACCAATCCTCTTCCGCAAGCTGTTCGATCGTCCCGCTGTCCAGCACGCCGTCAATCGTAAAAGCGTCCAGCCTCCGCTCAATTTCCTCCAGCAGCTTTGGATACACCAGGCCGTCCATATAGACAAGATCTATATTGGTATGCGAATAAAGCCCCGCCTTTACCTCTTTGACACGCACCCTGGTAGAACGGATCCGCTTTCGGATCAATGCCGTGTTGACCTTAACCGAATCCGCAAACCCTTCCTGCGACCCGCGGATAACTTTTTCCGAATCGGGCTTGGTTACTCCCATATTCGGATATCCTTTGTCCGGGATTTTCAGCGCGCTGGCAAACCCGTCAATAAATAAGATCACGTCTCCCGTCAGCATGCCAAACTGTACGGCATCCTCCACGTTCGCAAACGGCGTCACATCGCATAACCCCTGACCGTTTAAAGCAAGCGATTCATAGATCTGTTCCGCCGGAAGATCCGAAAGGTCGTTTAACAGACGCCCGACCAATGAATTTTCAAACGCAAGCGAACCAGCGGTAATTTCAATATAGGCCGCAAGACAGCGGACCTGTTCTTTCCCTAATACCATTTCGCGCATTTTGATATCGGTGCTGCCGCCAAATAAATCCTCCAGCGTTTTTTTGTTTTCACTGACATGCTCCGACACCGGATGCACTGGCTCTTGTGTGGTAAGCTGCTCCATCTGGTTGACTTTCGCCTGTCTGTTTTTAGGTTTATTCATATGCTATGATCCTTTTTCCATCGATATTTAATCCATACAGCAAAAAATTCTATGCAACTAGTATCTGCGCGATTTTACGATTTATACCCTTATTTTTGCAACAGTTCAAATTAGGTGTTACATTTCGGCTGCGGGGACGCCGGATGAGGGACGCAGGCCTGGCTTGTGGCTCCGACTCCAGAATGGTAAGAATCCCTAAGTATTCTGCATTTACGGATCGGCCTGCCCCGGTCGCGGCGCCTAGTTCGCCCTGGCTGACGCCAGTAGCTAAAGGCGCCGCTTGGCTTCGCCCCTTAGGGGTATCGGGCAGAATACTAAGGGCTTCTAACCATTCTTCCAACGTCGCCACAAGCCAGGCCT
>CAJUIH010000141.1 GCA_910586045.1 uncultured Eubacterium sp. | reverse complement strand
ATCCGGCCTAAGATAGAGCATAACCTGGCTGCGATGGATAAGCTGTTTGCGGGCTATGTAAATGCATGGTTTCCCCCCATCTTTCCTACGCCCCAAAAAGTTTCCAAAAAATACTTGACGAAGTCCCGCGATCTATGGTATCCTCTAGGAGTATGCCGCACAACGAGGTGTAAGCATGTGCATTTCACATCACCGAAGTTGGCGAGTAATGATTATAGGAGGTACCAAATGTACGCAGTTATAGCAACAGGTGGTAAACAGTACAAAGTATCCGAAGGCGATATCATTAATGTGGAAAAGCTTGGCGTTGGTGCAGGGGAAACGGTTACCTTTGACCAGGTATTGGCAATTCGTGGCGACGAGTTAACCGTTGGAAGTCCGACCATTGCAAATGCGACGGTTACAGCTTCTGTTGTAAAAGAGGGCCGGGATCGGAAAGTCATTGTATACAAGTACAAAAGAAAAACCGGCTATCACAAAAAACAGGGCCACAGGCAGCATTATACACAGGTTAAGATTGAAAAAATCAACGGCTAATCACGTATTATGATCGCAATTACACTTTATCGGAATCCGGCTGGGCGGTTTATACGACTTCACTGCATCGGTCATGCGCAATACGCAGACTGCGGAGAAGATATCGTATGTGCCGGCGTATCAACGCTGGTTATTACTACAGTCAATGCCATCGGGACATTTACGCGGGAAGTGTTTGATTCCGAAACCGACCGTGAATCCGGTCTGATCGATATCCGCTTTCAAAACCCCGTAGAGCATGACGCGCAGTTGCTGCTGAATGCCATGGTATTAGGCTTGCAGGATATTCAAGACCGTTACGGGACAAAATACAGTTTATTGACATTTAAGGAGGTGTAGGAAATGTTAAATCAAAAACTTGAAATGGATCTTCAGTTTTTTGCACATAAAAAAGGAGTTGGTTCTACAAAAAACGGACGCGACTCTGAATCCAAAAGATTAGGCGCAAAAAGGGCAGACGGACAGTTTGTGAAAGCAGGCAATATCCTCTATCGGCAGCGCGGTACAAAGATTCATCCGGGCATTAATGTCGGAAGAGGCGGCGATGATACATTATTCGCAAAAGTAGACGGTATTCTGAGATTTGAGAGAAAAGGAAGAGACAGGAAGCAGGCTTCTGTTTATCCAGTAGTGAATGAATAATCGGTTCAGACATGTTCCATATACCGCTGCATATTTTTTTATCGGAGGACGTTGCGTCAGCATAAGCGGTCCGGTGGAAAAATATGCAGCGGTATTTATTATAAATGGATAGGAGATTACGTTATGTTTGCCGATCGTGCAACAATTATTATAAAATCAGGAAAAGGCGGCGACGGACACGTCAGTTTCAGGCGTGAAAAGTATGTGGCAAACGGCGGGCCAGATGGCGGCGACGGCGGAAAAGGCGGCGATATTATATTTGCTGTCGACGATGGTGTAAACACATTGGCTGAATTTCGCTACAAACGAAAATTTGCGGCGCAACCAGGGGAAGAAGGCAAAAAGCGCAATTGCCATGGAAAAAACGGCGCTGACCTTGTCATTAAAGTCCCTGCGGGTACAATCATAAAAGATGCGCAGACGGACAAAATTATCGCCGATTTATCCGGCGGCAACCGCAGGCAGACCGTCCTGACCGGGGGGCGGGGAGGGCTTGGCAACCAGCATTTTGCAACCTCTAAAATGCAGGCGCCGAAATATGCCCAGCCGGGACAGGAAGCGGTGGAACTGGAAGTACAATTGGAATTAAAAGTCATTGCCGATGTCGGATTGGTCGGGTTTCCAAATGTTGGAAAATCGACTCTGTTATCCCGTACGACAAACGCACAGCCTAAAATTGCCAACTATCACTTTACGACGCTGCAGCCCAATCTTGGCGTGGTGGACTTGGAAAACGGGGAAGGATTTGTAATTGCGGATATCCCGGGGTTAATTGAAGGCGCGTCTGAAGGAGTCGGGCTTGGGCATGAATTTTTAAGGCATATCGAGCGGACAAGGGTTATGATTCACATTGTGGACGCCGCTTCCGTGGAGGGACGCGACCCGTTGGCAGATTTGTATGCGATCCAAAAGGAATTAAACGCATACAACCCAAAACTTTGTGAAAAGCCACAGGTCATTGCTGCCAATAAAATAGATGTCCTCTACGGCGGTGAAAATGAAATCATTGCAAAGCTAAGAGCAGAATTTGAACCGCAGGGAATCCCGGTCTATCCGATTTCCGCTGTCAGCGGACAAGGCGTAAAAGAATTGCTCTACGGTGTGAAAAAGCTGTTGGATGAACTGCCGCAGGAACCGATTGTTTATGAAGCGGAATTTGACCCTATGTCCCGCCAGCTTAAAGAAGATTCGTATACGGTCGAAATCAGTCCGTTGGACGGCGCGTTTGTTGTCGAAGGACCAAAGATTGAAAAAATGCTCGGCTATACAAATCTGGAAGCGGAACGCGGTTTTTTATTTTTCCAGAAATTTTTAAAAGAGCAGGGGATCCTGGCTGAACTGGAAGAAAAGGGCATTCAAGAAGGAGATACCGTCCGCATGTACGCACTGGAATTTGAATATTACAAATAGGAAAGGAATTATAATATGGATTTAACAAGCAGGCAAAGGGCCTATTTAAAAAGTATAGCTGGACAGATGGATCCCGTTGTCCAAATCGGCAAGTCCAGCCTTACGCCTACCGTTTCCCAGGCCGTGGATCAGGCGTTGGAAAAACGTGAACTGATTAAGGTATCGGTGCTGCGAAATTGTCTGGATGATCCGTGTAAACTGGCGGACATGGTTGCCGGACGTACCCATGCTGCCGTTGTCCAGGTCATAGGCAAAAAATTCATTTTATACCGCCCATCAAAGAAAAATCCCAAAATAGAACTTCCGGATTAACGGGCGCTGGATATAAAAATGATGGAAAAACGAAAAATCGGATTGATGGGCGGCACATTTGATCCCATTCATTATGGACATCTGCTGATTGCAGAAAATGCATATGAACAATTCCGGCTGGATGAAGTTATTTTTATGCCTACAGGGACCTCTCCGCATAAAGATTCCGGGAAAATTTTAGACGCGAACGAGCGTATGGAACTCATACGGCTTGCCATACAGGACAACCCGCATTTTTCCTGTTCGGATTATGAAATTACAAAGGAAGGGATTTGTTACACGTATTTGACGTTGCGTGATTTTCAGAAACAGTTCCAAGACGCGGAATTATATTTTATTATGGGAGCGGATTCTCTTGCTTATTTTGATTCGTGGCGATGTCCGGACGAAATCAGCAGATTAAGTACGATTTTGGCTGCTGTCCGCGACGGGCTGGATCTTGACCAATTGCTTCCAATCCGTGACAGCCTGGAACAAAAATACAATACGCGCATAGGATTTATTAATACGCCGAATTTTTCCGTTTCCTCCCATATGATCAGGCAGCGCCTAGCTAAGCAGCAAACTGTACGATACCTGATACCAGACGTGGTAGAAGCTTATTTAAAGCAGCATGCGATCTATGTTCCGTAAAAGGCAGTAAAGCTGCAAGAAATTAAAAGCAGCATGCGATCTATGCTCCGTAAAAGGCAGTAAAGCTGCAAGAAAAAAATAAAGGTGGATCGAACATGAAAAGTCTAGAAAAGTATGAAAAGAAACTGCAGCGCGATATGGATAAAGACCGTTACCAGCATACGCTCGGCGTAATGTATACGTCAGCCTCCCTTGCCATGGCTTACCATTATGACGTCAAACAGGCTATGCTGGCAGGGCTGCTTCATGATTGCGCAAAATGCGTGCCGCATGAAAAAAAACTGGAACTTTGTCGGAAAAACCATATCGAAACGACCCCCATAGAGCGGGAAAATCCGTTTTTGCTTCACGCGAAAGTAGGGGCGCTTCTTGCCAGAAAAAAATATGATGTAAAAGATCAGGAAATTTTACACGCGATTGCCGTGCATACAACCGGATGCCCGGATATGAACACACTGGACATGATTCTTTTTGTTGCGGATTATATTGAGCCGGGACGGGATAAGGCACAGAATCTATCCGAAATCCGGGAAATGGCGTTTCAAAATCTGGAACTTACGGTAGAGAAAATCCTATCTGATACCTTGCATTATTTAAATGAAAAATCAGGCGGAATTGATCCTATGACCGAAATAACCTATGAGTATTATAAGAACAGGAGGAAATTAGTCGTATGAGTATGAGCAGCAAAGAGATGGCAAAACTGGCGTATCAGGCACTGGCAGAAAAAAAAGCGGAGGATATCCAGGTGATTGATATCAGCGGGATTTCCGTCCTGGCGGATTATTTTGTAATTGCAAACGGTGCCAACCAACACCAGACGGAAGCCATGTGCGACGCCGTAGAAGAAGAACTCGCAAAAGCGGGCGTATCTATCAAACAGATCGAGGGCAACCGTAATTCAAGCTGGATTTTAATGGATTTCAGTGAAATCATTGTCCATGTATTTTCCAAAGAAGACCGGCTGTTTTACGACCTGGAACGAATCTGGGGCGATGGAAAGTTTATCGATGTATCACAATTATCCTATATCGGTGATTGAATAATGCACAATAAACCCGATAAACGGCGGGCCAGAAGCAAATGATATTGTGCTGAAATTTTACGCCGTTTATATAGCGTGTTTTTTAATCCCCCATACACTTAGCACTTGCTATTTCCGCCGTCGCCGCATTGCCGCCGCGCAACCATGCCTTGCGCTGACGAAAACAGCACGCTAAGTATAGGGGGATTCGCGCAGTCCAAAAATCAGTTGAATAGCCCGCCTATAGGTACGTTATTTCGGGACAACTGTATACGCTAAGAAAACAGGCGGAACACGCCGAAAACTTTTCCAAGGATCTTGCAGTCCGGTACGATAATCGGATCCATCGTATCATTTTCCGGCTGCAGGCGAATCTGTCCGTTTTCCTTATAAAAGGTTTTTACCGTAGCGGAATCCTCAACTAACGCTACAATGATATCCCCGTTTTCCGCGGTCGGCTGCTGCTGTACCAGTACTCTGTCGCCGTCAAAAATCCCCGCATTGACCATACTTTCTCCCTTAACCTTTAACATAAACGACTCCTGATTCGGCATCATTTCCGCGGGAACCGGAAAATAGGACTCAATATTTTCCACGGCAAGAATAGGCTGGCCGGCAGCTACACTTCCGATGATCGGGACATTGACAACCTCCCGTTTTACAAGGGTAAAATTTTCGTCAATGATTTCGATAGCCCTTGGCTTTGTCGGATCTCTTCGAATATAACCGTTTTTTTCCAGTGTTTCCAGATGGGAATGGACGGAAGATGTTGATTTTAAATGAACCGCTTCGCAGATTTCGCGTACCGCAGGCGGATATCCTTTATTTACAATTTGTTTTTTGATATATTCTAAAATCTCGCGCTGTTTCGCTGTTATTTTCCCATATGCCATAACAATTGTACCTCCTGATGTTTTTCAACTAAATATTATTTTTATTATAGCACAGTAACAGCAAATAATCAAACATATATTCAGAATATTTGTTCTGTTTTTTATTGACAAACAAGCGTTCGTTCGTGTATAATGCAACTATTGAACCAAAGCTTCTGAAGGTGTTAAGGAGGAAGCGGATGCGTTTAATCGATTGGAATGGATGATTTTATAATACTGGATGGTGATAAAATTATGTTAAGATTTTTCTATGTAATTATCTGGAACCTGTTCCGTGCCCCTTATATGATCAGCAGAATGCGTTATGAGGCGGATCACCCGGAAATCTTTTCACAGCAGCGGCGGTATGAACTGAATCAAAAAGCGGTACGAATCATGTGCAATACCGGAAAAATAACGACTGTCTGTTATGGAAAAGACAACCTGCCGAAAGAGGGCGGTTATATAATGTATCCGAACCATCAGGGAAAATACGATGCGCTTGCGATCATTTTTTGCCATCAAACACCATGTTCCATTGTGATGGATATTAAAAAATCAAAATCAATCCTTGTACGGGAATTTGTAGATCTGGTGGAGGGAAAGCGGCTTGACAAAACGGATGTCCGTCAGGCAATGCGTGTGATACGTGAAGTAGCCAATGATGTCAAAAACGGAAAACGCTATATCTTGTTTCCGGAAGGCGGATAGGAATCAAATACAAAAAATACCGTTTCCGACTTTAAGCCCGGGTGTTTTAAAAGCGCCACCATGGCCAAAGCGCCGATTGTACCCGTTGCGCTGATTGATTCCTACAAAGTTTTTGACGGGATTCATATGAAGCCGGTTACCGTGCAGGTACATTTCTTAAAGCCAATCTTATATGAAGAGTATA
>CAJUIH010000140.1 GCA_910586045.1 uncultured Eubacterium sp. | reverse complement strand
TACCAGCAGAAACAGGGTTTCAATAGTTGGTGCGGAAAAAGTTTTAAAATAAACATAAAAATAACGGTACAGTCTACCAATTAGATTATTTTCGTTGTATAATAAGTCTGACGTACAAGATCACTCTCTTTCGTATAGTTTTGTATGCAAACTTATTATACATGAGAAAGTGCCTTGTGCGTTATTTTATTTTTCAAAAAGCTGTAAAGTGGTGTATATTAAGTATGTTGTGGAATATGTTGCGAAAAAAATATGAACCTTTCGTATGAAAATTCATCTTACCATGATATGGCTGAAAAAACTGTCCGGGGATGGTTATGCAATGAAAATATATTGAGTGGTGCACGATATCAGATATATATTTAAATGTATCGGAAAAATGTGGTTGATCAAAGTGAGGGAAACGTATTGGAAGATCATATAAGTAATAAAAAAGTGAAGCATAACAGTTGTCGAGCGGTGATGATCAGGACGCATAGACAGATCTTTCCATTGCCTGGATCTGCTGAATCTGGAGGTCAGGACTTGCATATGACGTATGTGCAGCTATATACTGCATTTATCGTTAAATTTCTCACGCAAACGATTCCCAAAAAAGTGCGATTTGCGTCATACAGCTTTCAATTATTTTCCAATATGGTACAATAAGCAAATCAATCATAGAAGGAGGAGCATCATGAAAGCAAACAAGGCCAGACGCTTTGTAAAAAAAGCTCTTGCAGTGTCATTATCCCTGGCCATGGCAGGTGCGTTTCTGCCTGCTGCTAAGCCACAGGCTGTATCTGCAGCGGCACCGTATGTTCGTTTAAGGACTTCATTTAAGACGCTTCGGGTCGGGCAGAAAAACACAATGACACTCAAAAACAACACGCTGAAATGGAAAATTACAAAGGTTGCCACGAATGACCGCACCATTGCGATGGTTTTTGGCAGGACTGAAAAAGATTTCCAGATCAAAGGCAAAGCGGTCGGTCGCACGACAGTAAAAGCCAGGCTCAAGACGACGGCAAGAAAGAAGTATAACAGCAAGATTGTAAAATGCAGAGTCAATGTGATTGCCGCGCAGACGGAGCAAGAGCCGACAGAATCCGTCGTTTCCACGCAGGCAGAACTTGATACAGCGCTAAAAAGCAGTAAGCTTGCAAAACTGACCATCCGTACTGCAAACGCGGAGAAGTTTGAGATTCCGGACGGGACGTATCAGGGGGTTGATTTAATTGTCGATGCACCGGCAAGTGACGTAACCAACCATGGAGTATTCCATTCCATCGAGATCCAGGCAATCCGGTCTGATACCTGGTTTGAAAACGCGGTCGGGAATACGCTCAAAGTGCTTGCGCAGACAGCCCGTATTGTGGTAAATAAGGGCGCCAAATTAAGCGGTGTGGAGTTTGCAAAAGCAGACGCGGATGTAAAGCTGGAGGTAAATGGTTCCGTTGATCAGGTTTCGATCAAAGCGAAGATGAATTTGTCCATTACAGGAAAGCCGGAATCCCCGGTTGGAGTGACAGTGGATAAATCCGCGGAAGGATCGGTTCTTGTATCGGAAGTGCCGGTAAAAATCACGCTGTATGCCGCCGTGGATATCACACTCGAAAAAGGCGCGGAGGGAAGTTCGGTTGATATTAAAGCAAAAGACGTCAAACCGAATATCAAAAACAATACGACGGTTTCCGTTACGGTAACCAATCCGGACGGATCCAAAAGTACGGTAAGCGCTGGAGGGATTCCGAGCAGGCCGAATTTTGGAAGCGGTTCCAGTACGCCAAACAGGCCGACAGACACGACAACCGGCGGTTCGATTACGACGACCGGCGGTGCGATTGATACGGATAAACCAGGAAATTCGGGAGATCCAGGCGGCAGCCTGCCAGGCGACAGTTATTTGCCGGGCGGAGACGGTTCCGGAGGTATAGGGCCGAGTGGTGTCAACAGCGCGATTCCGGCGAAGATACTGGCGGAAGAGATAAAGCCAGTGCTTCAAGCCGTTACGATTACCCGCAGCGCGTTTGATATGGCAACCGACAAACCGAAGAGCGTGTCGGTTTCTGCTATTGTAACTTATACCATTCCATACAGTTTAAATGACCGCATACAGGGGATTTGGGCTGGCGGTCGTGTACAGCGCTATGTAGAGGGAGCAGGACAGGAAGAAGGAACCTGGGAAGATATCCCGGAGAATGGCTGGGAGTTTACAAGGATAATCAATCCGGTAGAGTTTATGGATGGGGACACATTTGTGCCGGGGATGAGTGAGGATATGTACACTCCGTTCCTGAGAGAGAATACATATATTGGTCCTTATGAGACATTCCGTGTGGTAGTGGACAATATGATATATGGAGGGTCGTTGACGGTAGCACAGATTGCCGCAATCAACAAAGACGCCTTGTACAGTTGTTATATCATGGGGCTCATGCCGGAGGGCATGCAGTCTGTGACACTCGCAGGAATCCCGTACAAGGAGGATACTATAAGATATGAGGGTGACTATCTGTTTAGCTACACTCGCGAATGGTTCCCAACCGGAGTCAGTATAAACAAGTCGAATTTGGAGGAATGTTTTGTAACCTCTTATACCATGCATCCTGGCGAACCAGATCTCCAGCCGGAAAATAACACCGAACAGTGACGCAATGCGAATGTATGTATGAAGACGGGAATAAAAAAATTTAAATTTTGTGAATAAGTTCCTGAGAAATGTCTATACTAACAGTAATCCGAATGGTGCTTTCCCCCAAAGCAGGATTCGGATTGCATGCAAAAGATACAAATAAATACTTTATCCTCCCCCAATAGAAAAGCCGCCATAGGAATCTGGCGGCTTTTCTGATGTCAAATTGCATGGTCAAAGGAAAGTGAAAAAAACACTTGGAAATCAAAAGCAGATGCGTTATAATGGAATATGCTTCATATTGCACAAAAAACTGCCCCGGCAGGAGAAAAAGGATGGGATACAATTATGGCATTATTAGAGGAATGGAGAAAGATTGCTTATAATGAAAAGGCAAATAAAGGCGAGCTTCAGAAAATGTGGCAGAGGTATTTCGGTCTGGAAAAAGGTGTCTATGAACAGCTTTTGGTAAATCCGGATGAGGAAGTAAAAGGCACTGTAAAAGAGCTTGCGGAAAAATATAAGTTAAGCATTCTGGAAATGACGGGTTTTTTAGACGGCATTAACGACAGCCTGAAAGAACCAAACCCGATTGAAACGATGGAGGAAGATACGGTCGTCAGCCTTGCTTTTGATAAAGTCAAGCTCTATAAAAATATGGTCGATTCCAAGGCGGAATGGCTGTATGAGCTGCCGATGTGGGATGAGATTTTTGATCCTGAAACAAAAAAAGCGCTGTATTTGGAACAGAAAAAATCCGGTACCGTAATTGTCGGAAAAAAAATCGGACGCAATGAGCCTTGTCCGTGCGGCAGCGGTAAAAAATATAAACATTGCTGTATGAATAAAAAATCATAAGGAAACGAGCCTGCTCCGGTAAATTGTACGCATTTGCTACTATTGCCGGAGTTTTTTTAGGGATATTTCTTGTATTTACAGGAAAAATCATATATACTGTATGCATATTGTAAAAAGCATAAGGAGGTATATGGAATGAATTTCAAAATGATACATGAAAACTATAATGTGTATGATTTAAAACGGTCGCTGGAGTTTTATGAAAAAGCGCTGGGGTTAAAAGAAAAGCGCCGGGTTACGGCGCCGGATGGTTCGTTTATCATTGTCTATATTGGCAGCGAACTGTCGGATTTTGAGATGGAGCTTACATGGATGCGGGATATGGACAGGCCGTATAATCTTGGGGACTGCGAGTTCCACCTTGCATTTGAAACACCGGATTATGATGCGGCGTATCAACTGCATAAGCAGATGGGGTGCATCTGCTTCGAAAATCCGGAAATGGGAATTTATTTTATCCAGGATCCGGATGGATATTGGCTTGAAATTGTACCAAAACGATAAATGGTTACAATGATTTACTATTGCATTAGGACAAGAGAAGTACTACAATAAAAATATCATATAAAAGGGCAGCGAAAAAACAAAAAGAGGAGGTTTGATATGAAAGAGCGACAACCCAAAAAGGAAACGGTACGCCCGCAGAAACGCATTAAGGACGAGATCCTTGTCCAGATCGGAAAAAGTGTGCTTCTTGTATTCCTGGTTGTGGCCATTGTTGCGATTGTTATGGTACGTTTTGCGATTACATCGTCCAGAAAGTCGGAATTGACATTGGATTCACGTGCAGCAGTAAATGAAATGGCCGGTTTTTTGAGGCAATATACGAAAATCGCGGACCAGTTGGCGGTAAGTCCGCAGATTCGGGCGGTATTATCGGAAACAAAGCAGGGCGATAATATTTTGGTGAATGAAAATATGGATATTGTACGTGAATATTTAGATAATATCGTCCAGACAGATCCGGATAATTTTATGACTACCTGGATTGCGGATTTGGATGCAAGCGTTTTGACACAGTCCGACGGGTTTACATCGGAAGAAGGATGGGATATTACCGGACGTACCTGGTATCCATGTATGGAAGCGCGTGAGACGCTATTGACAGAGCCGTACGTTGACACGGCATCCGGCAATCTGATTGTCAGCGCGGTTGCTCCTTGTTATGAGGAAGAAACCGGAGAACCGCTTGGGGTAGCAGGCATTGATATATCATTGGATCGTATGAAAGAAATTATGAGCGGATATAAGGTTGGCGACAATGGGTATATCCAGTTGCTTTCATCCAGCGGAATGATTGTATACCATCCCAACAAAGACCTGATACAGAAAAATATTTCGGAAGTGGATATTTCCGATTCTGTAAAAGAAGCTTTTGAAAACGGCGAAGAAAAATTTTTAAAATACAAAGCGGATGGTGTTTCAAAATACGGCGTGATTATGCATGATGAAGCGACGGGATATACGGTTATCAGCAATCTTCCGGTTTCCGAGTATTATTCCATGCTGTTTTTTATGATTATCGCCCTGGCCGTTGTATTTATTGTGGGCATACTGCTTATTGTAGTAAGTATCAACCGGAGTGCGCACAGGCTTACAAAACCAATTTTAGAGTTAAATCATACGGCGCAGCAGCTTGCGGCAGGGGATTTGGATGTGGATCTGAAAATTACTGCGCAGGATGAGATCGGGGAACTGGGAGGTTCCATTGGAGAAACGGTCAACAGGTTAAAAGAATATATTGTTTACATAGACGAGATAGCAGAAGTCCTTTTGGAACTTTCGGACGGAAAATTGAATATTGAATTGAAAAATGATTATATGGGTGAGTTTCAGAAAGTAAAAGAGGCGCTTTTAAATATATCGTCGTCTATGAGCGAGGTCATGGATCATATCCAGACCAGTGCCGGACAGGTGTCTGTCGGAGCATCGGAGCTTTCCAACGCATCGCAAGTGCTTGCGGACGGTGCGGGAACACAGGCTGCCGCGGTGGAAGAGCTTGTGGCTACAACGTCAACGGTCGAAGAACAGGTGCAGGAAACCAGAAAGGATGCGGAAGAATCCGCACAGGCTACCATGCATGTAACGGATCTGATGGAAAAGAACCAGGATAAGATGAAACTGATGATGGAAGCCGTGAATAAAATCCATGAAACATCAAATGAAGTAGTCGGAATTATCCAGACGATTGAGGAGATTGCGGATCAGACGAACCTGCTGTCTTTAAATGCTTCGATTGAAGCGGCCCGTGCTGGAGAAGCGGGAAAAGGATTCGCGGTCGTCGCGGATGAAATCGGAAAGCTGGCCCTGGAAAGTTCCAAGGCGGCAAATATGACAAGGGATCTGATCGGCGTTTCCATGGAAGAAATCAACAAGGGGAGTTCGATTGCGCATGATGTGATGCATTCTTTGGAAGAATCTGTAGGCGCGGTAGACAATGTCAATGCGATTATCCGTAAGACAGCCGAAAATGTTAAGGCGCAGGCGGACAGCATGATTCAGATTCGGGCCGGTATTGAAGAAATTTCGCAGAAAGTAGAAGACAATTCTGCGGCAGCCCAGCAAACTTCCGCGACATCGGAAGAACTGGCGGCACAGGCGGCCGTTTTGAATGAGCTTATCAAAAAATTTGAACTAAACGGCGTGTAACAGGATACAATATTAATGAAACATAAAAAAGTAGAAATCTAGAGAAATAAAATCTAGAAATTCAGAAAGAAGGAAGCGTAGATGAAAAAAATAAGAGCATATTGGGATTCATTAGAAGAAATCATTCCGTTATCCAAAAGGGAGTTAGTATTAGCCCTGACGACATCTGTTTTGGCAGGAATCGTGGTTGGCGTATTTTTTGGACCAAAAAAAACAGTAACGATTGGCTGCAACAATGGAAACAATTACGATCCTGACTGTGATTTTATTTCAGAGGATGCGCAGGAAAATTAATTTACAGTTATATAAACGGCGTAAAATTTCAGCACAATATCATTTGTTTCTGGCCCGCCGT
>CAJUIH010000139.1 GCA_910586045.1 uncultured Eubacterium sp. | reverse complement strand
ATCAGGCAGAATACTAAGGGCTTCTAACCATTCTTCCAACGTCGCCACAAGCCAGGCCTGCGCCCCTCATCCGGCTGGTTTTCTATGGATTTGCGTAACATACCGTACATAGGATAACGAAACAGCAGGTGGATGGCTGATAGGATTTCACCGATCGGTTCTGGATCTTAGGAGATGTGCAGAAATAACTTATGCAAGTTGCGTAGGATTTTTTTGCGAAAGTGACAGTTAAAAATCAGACGCATAGCGGGCTGTGCTATCGGAGAAAAAGACAAGCAAATGGTATAAGTTCTTTTTGCACAGTTCCTTACGCTTACGTATTGGATACCAGTTGTAAAGCATGCGAAGATTAGCTGGGAGAGACGGTTTGCCCGGCTTGCTGGCGGCTTTGGAAGAATGGTTAGAAGCCCTTAGCATTCTGCCCGGTTACCTGAGGGGCGAAGCCAAGCGGCGCCTTTAGCCATTGGCGTCAGCCAGGGCGGACTAGTACACCGTAAAATAAATAACTGGTTATATTGCGCCGGATAAATCTTCGAGAGTACATGTCAAAAACCGGAGGTGTACCGGGGTACATTGAGGATTTTTGACATGTGCTCTCGGAGATTTAGACAAGCAAGATGACTAGTTATTTATTTTATGGTGTACTAGGCACCGCGACCGGGGCAGGCCGTTACGTAAATTGCAGAATGCTTAGGGTTTCTTGGCATTCTGGAGGGCCGCCAGCAAGCCGGGCAAACCGTCTCTCCCAGCGTCCGGCCAGTCAAAATGTACCACCTTATCTGAACGGTTACTTTTTGTCTCATTTTTTTATGATCTCTATTATACCACAAAAGTATAGACTTTCTATCTATTTTTCCAAAGCCGCCAGCAGGCCGGGCAAACCGTCTCTCCCAGCGTCCGGCCAGTCAAAATGTACCACATTATTTGAACGGTTACAACCTTTGCCAAGAAAAAATAAAAGAAACGCTTGACAGATTCCCCAAGTAGGCATATGATATTCATATGAACAATTGCTCATATGTTTGAAAGAAAATCAAGGATACAAATGGCGTACTTGCGGTTATTAGACAAACCATTACAGGCAGGAAAGGAGGGATTACATTTGCAGAATAAAGAACTGGAATACTGTGAAACAACAGAAATACACGAAGAACTGTTAAAAACAGTAAATGAGCAGATGCCGCCGGAAGAAGTCTTATATGACTTAGCGGAACTGTTTAAAGTATTTGGCGATTCTACCAGGATCCGTATTTTGTATGTGCTGTTTGAAGCGGAAGTGTGCGTTTGCGATCTGGCCGAAGCACTGCATATGACGCAGTCTGCGATATCACATCAGCTAAAGATTTTGAAACAGTCAAAACTTGTCAAAAGCAGACGGGAAGGTAAATCCGTTTTTTATTCACTGGCAGACGGCCATGTACGCACGATCATTGGCCAGGGGCGCGAACATATTGAAGAATAAGGAAAAGGATGCAAGTAAGAAAGGATGGGAATGACTATGAAAAAGAAATTTAAACTGCAGGATTTGGATTGTGCGAACTGCGCGGCAAAAATGGAGGATGCGATTAAAAAAATAGCGGGTGTGCATGATGCGTCCGTGAGTTTTATGACACAAAAGATGATGATCGACGCGGAGGAGGCGCAGTTTGAGGAAATTATGAAAAAAGTCGCGCAAGTCTGTGCAAAAGTAGAGCCGGACTGCAAGATATTGATGTAGTGATTCAAGGATTTGATCGAGTGCCGTCACAGGCAGGAGGAAAATAAAATGACGAAAAAGCAAAAAAACATGCTTTACCGGATTCTCGTTTCTTTTTTGTTATTTGCGGTATTGATGGTGCTGGAACATAGGGGAATGCTCGTTGCTTTTTCCAGCGTAATCCGGTTTGTCATTTATCTGGTTCCGTATTTGATCATCGGTTATGATATTATGTGCAAGGCATTTCGCAATATCAGCCGCGGCCAGGTATTTGACGAGAATTTTCTAATGATGATTGCGACCTGGGGCGCGTTCGGTGTGGCGGAATATTCGGAAGCGGTAGCGGTGATGCTCTTTTATCAGGTGGGCGAGCTGTTCCAAAGCTATGCGGTAGGCAAATCCAGACAGTCGATTGTGGATCTGATGGATATTTGTCCGGAATATGCAAATGTCGAAACAGACGGGCAGCTTGTGCGGGTCGATCCGGATGATGTCGAAACAGGCAGCATAATTGTAGTAAAGCCGGGGGAGCGGATTCCGCTGGACGGGGTTGTAGTCGAAGGGGAATCCTTGATTGATACAGCGGCATTAACCGGAGAATCAGTCCCGCGCAGGGCAGCGGCCGGGGATGAAATCATAAGCGGCTGCATTAACGGCAGCGGAACACTGCGGGTACGTGTGACAAAAGAATTTGACGATTCCACAGTGGCAAAGATTTTGGAACTTGTGGAAAACGCGTCCAGCAAGAAAGCAAAAGTGGAAAACTTTATTACCCGCTTTGCAAAGTATTATACGCCGGTTGTTACGATTAGCGCAGCCATACTCGCTATTTTGCCGCCGCTTATTTTAGGAGGCGGTTGGAGCGAATGGATGCAGCGGGCCTGTATCTTTCTTGTTATTTCCTGTCCATGCGCCCTGGTCATTTCCGTGCCGCTTGGATTTTTCGGAGGGATAGGCGCGGCGTCCCGCATGGGTGTGCTGGTCAAAGGAAGCAATTACCTTGAGGCGGCGGCACAGACGACAACCATTGTATTTGATAAAACAGGGACGCTGACCAAAGGAGAATTTAAAGTAACTGAAGTCCTGCCGCAGCAGGGAGTTGCAAAAGAAGCGCTGTTGGAAACCGCGGCGTTTGGCGAGTGTTATTCCAATCATCCGATCGCCGTTTCGATTCGGGAAGCGTATGGCAAAGCAATCCATACAGAACGGGTGGCAGAAGCGGAAGAAATAGCCGGATATGGGATCCGTGTACGGATAGATGGCAGGGAAACACTGCTTGGAAATGAAAAACTGATGCGGGAAAACGGGATAGCATTTACGCCGTGCACCAGTTTTGGAACCGTCATTTATGCGGCTATGGACGGCCGTTTCCTCGGTGCGGTAGTGATTTCCGACCAGATCAAAGAAGGGGCAAAAAAAGCGCTGCGGGATATGAAACGGGCGGGCATGAAAAAATGCGTGATGCTGACCGGAGACCGCAGGGAAGCCGCCGAACATACCGCGCAGGAGCTTGGCATCGATGAAGTTCACGCACAGCTTCTTCCGGCAGACAAGGTGGCCTGTGTCGAAGAACTGCTGAAAAAGAAAAATGCGAACGAACGCCTTGCGTTTGTAGGCGACGGTATTAACGACGCTCCGGTACTGACCCGCGCCGACCTTGGGATTGCGATGGGCAGTATGGGTTCCGATGCGGCGATTGAAGCGGCGGATATTGTACTGATGGACGATGATATTCAAAAAATTGCCGCGATCGTGCATATTTCAAGGAAAACACTGCGTATTGTGAAACAAAATATTGTATTTGCACTTGGCGTCAAAGCGCTTGTGCTGCTTATGGGAGCATTTGGCGCGGCCAATATGTGGGAAGCGGTTTTTGCCGATGTCGGCGTATCGGTACTGGCGATTCTAAATTCGATGCGCACGCTTAAAATCAGCAGAAATATTTCCGGATTGCAATAGAAAATTCCGGATTCAAAATGGAATGGCAATTCGTGTTTTCTATTTCGGGAAAACAGAAACAATAGTGGGTAATTCTTTATCTGAAATATATATATTCGGTGATTGAATACTGCACAATAAACCCGATAAACGGCGGGCCAGAAACAAATGATATTGTGCTGAAATTTTACGCTGTTTATATTGAAATAAAATCTTTTGTAATGAAATCCTCCCATTGGCGCATACTGATAAGGAGCTGTCAGTAAGGAATTGTAAAGGAATAATCTGATAAAGTTACGTCGGATTTTTCTTCGAGAGTGCCAGGCAAAAAACAGGCGCATAGTGGGCTATGTAACTGATTTTTGCCTGGTGCTATCGGAGAAAAAGACAAGTAAGTTTGTTCGATTATTTCTTCACAGTTCCTAAAATCTGGCAGTTGCTAAGATAACGCAAAGCATGCAGACATGCAATTTAATAGACGCCCAGGAGGAAAGCAGGATATGACCCAGGAAACGCTGGAACGGATTACTACGATGGATACCGCGTCTGTGGAAACACAGATCGCATTGCATTGCGCTCCCATGATTATGGGGCTAAAGACATCCAATCTGCTGATTGTACCAGAAAGCCAGACAGTTTGTGTACAGCGGCTTTTGTGGAATACGAAAATGGAAAGTTTTCTGTTGTATACAGGAAAACAGCGGACGGCGGAAAAGGAAATGTACAAAACGGTTTTGCTGCTGTACAGGATATCATTTCTGCGAAATTATCTGCAGGATGCACAAGTCGTGCACCTGCTGCGGAATGCGGGATATAAGGATTTTTCATTCGAGGGGCTGCTGCATCAGTTTGCGTCCCGTTATCGGGCATATAGGAATGGAACAAGGGACTTTCCGCATGAAATGGGAATCTTTTTGGGGTATCCGCCAGCAGACGTGCAGGGGTTTATTCAAAATAACGGAAAATATTTTCTGTATGCGGGATATTGGAAAGTATATGAAAATCAAGCGCAGAAAACAAAACTGTTTTATTACTATGATCTGGCCGCGGAACTGCTGATCCGGCTGTTGTCGCAGGGGGTGCGGATCAAAGATGTGCTTGTATCTGCGTAAAAGACGATGCGGCGGTTCTTAGAAGACGACCCCTCCCGAAGAAAAATCCTGCGCGCTGTTGAAAAGTCAGTTCCGAACAATGCCATTCACTTAAACCGTGCAGCTTATAATCCGTATCAAAAAGGCTTGGTTTATAAAGTTTGGCATAATGGAATTTCCACTATGAAAAGCTTAAAGTAATGACATTGTTTCGGAACCGTTTTTAAGTTATATTGGGAGAATTAAAGTTTAAAATGGCGTGTCTGCTGCTGCAGATGATCACTTAAATCAGCCAGTACGGCGGTTTCCTGGCGGCAGTCCTCGATTGTCTGCGACAGGGTCTGCATATTGGCGCTGGTAACCTGCGTGGAAGATGCATTTTGTTCGGATATGGAGGCCAATTGGTCTACTACGCTGTTTATCGTATCTTTTTGTTTGGTCAGCCGTTTGGTCTGTTCATAAATATTGTTTGAAACAGCATAGACGGAATCCATTTCAATTTTTAGATCATGAAATGCAATTTTGGTCTGGTTTAACATCTGTTTTTGCTGGTCAGAATGCGTGCGCACTTCTTCCATCTTCTGGACGCTGATACCGGAATTTTCCAATAGTTCATAAATAATATGTTCGATTTCTTGGGCGCTGCCGGACGAACTTTCTGCCAGTTGGCGGATTTCCTCAGCGACAACCGCGAATCCGCGTCCGGCGTCTCCTGCGCGGGCGGCTTCGATCGATGCGTTTAATGACAGCAGATTCGTTTGTTCCGCGATATTTTGAATCATCTGAATGGCAGACTTGATTTTTTCAGCAGAGACGTTGGTAGCCTCGGTTTGTTCGGAAACAGTGATAATATTTGCCGATGTATTTTCGTTCATAGAAATCAGATCCGCTAATGTAGCATTGGCCTGGTCCGCCAGTTCGTTCATTTTAGTTACTGCATGCGCAAGGCTTGTGCTGTTTTCAGAATTTTGTTCGATTACATCAGTCATATTTGCCACCTGTTCGCGCGCGGCAGACGTTTCCTGCGCCTGGGAGCTGCTTCCGGCCGCAATGCCTTCTACGGAAACATTGATCGTTCCTACATGGTTGGCAATATTTGAAAATTTGTCAGAGAACTCGTTATTGCTCGCATTCAATTGCGTCGTCTGTTCACTGATAGATGAAACAATTTTTTTAAGATCTGTATGAAGAATAGAAACCGCATCCGCAATGACATCCACCTCATCTTTATGGCCGGGCTTTGGCTTTGGAATTTCCCCGCTGAGATCCCCGCCTGCGAGCACTTCAATGCGATGGGAAGCCGACCGGATCCGTTTTGAAATAGAGTTCGATAAAAGTATGGATATTGCCGAACAGATCACATAAGCTGCTGCCCCGACACCAAGTAGGAACAGGACGATAATTTTTTTAAATTCCTGTATATGGTCTTTGGGTTTTCCGGAAAACAACATACCTTGCTCAGTCGGCTTATAATAGCCATAGTACGCGGTTCCGTTAATTGTGATATCAGAAGTAAAAAAAGATTCTTTTTGGTTGAGGACGACATCGATCACATCCGCATCCGCTTTTGTACCAACCGCACCCGCAATCGAGCTTTCAATTCTTGTATCCCCTTTGAATACAGTCAGATCAATTTCTTCCCCATTATCCCTGAGATAAGAGGTATTTCCATTATAGCCCTCAACAGCTACCCGCAGGGTTTCCGCAATTCTAAGATCTACTTCTCCAAATGCAATCCATAAACTGGATATAATTAAAATA
>CAJUIH010000138.1 GCA_910586045.1 uncultured Eubacterium sp. | reverse complement strand
CCGGCTTGCTGGCGGCCCTCCAGAATGGCAAGAATCCCTAAGTATTCTGCATTTACGGATCGGCCTGCCCCGGTCGCGGCGCCTAATTCGCCCTGGCTGACGCCAGCAGCTAAAGGCGCCGCTTGGCTTCGCCCCTTAGGATACTGGGCAGAATACTAAGGGCTTCTAACCATTCTTCCAAAGCCGCCAGCAAGCCGGGCAAACCGTCTCTCCATGCTAATCTTTACAGGCTTTACAACGAGTATCCTATACGTAATCGTAATACACAAAACGGATTCGTGAAATCCTTTCAGCTATCCGAGATAAATATTTATTCTTCAAATAGCGGCTTTGGATACAGCCGTTTCAGTTTTTACGTGCATCTTCTGCTGTAAAATGCCATTAGACGCCAACCTGTTTTTGGTTACGTTCTTTCTCCAAGTCTGAAATTGTGCTGTTCAGCTCTTCCAGTGAATGTATGCGCATCTTCTGGTGTTAATAAAACCTCATATTTCTTCTTTGTCATACGCACCCCTTTCCGATTTAGAGTAACATGCCAAGAAAAAAAAATTAAATATTTTGATACCGTTTTAGACTAAAAAGGCAGTAGTGTATGTTATGCAGGGTTAAAGAAAAGCTAACGAAAACCAGCCGGAGCCGCAAGCCAGACCTGCGTCTCTCATCCGGCGTCCCTGCAGCCAAAATGTAACACCTTACCTGAACTGCTACCCCTCAAAAAAGAATTATCCCTTACATAAGAACTTTTTCTTTATTTTTTGCCCAAATAATGGTATGATAGTAACAGACGGATGCAGTACCAGCACAGCATTTAATCCGGCTTGCAGCCGGAGGTGATCGCCCGGCTGCGGACTATGCAAAGATTAATTCGATAAAGAAGATGGAGGAATGTAACATGTTAGTATCAGCAGCAGAAATGTTGAAAAAAGCAAAAGCAGGCCATTATGCCGTAGGACAGTTCAACATCAACAACCTGGAATGGACAAAGTCGATCCTGTTAACCGCGGAGGAATTAAAAAGCCCGGTTATTTTAGGCGTATCCGAAGGCGCAGGCAAATATATGACAGGTTTTAAGACCGTTGCGGCTATGGTAAAGGCAATGGATGAAGAACTTGGAATTACGGTTCCGGTAGCACTGCATTTAGATCATGGTACTTACGAAGGCTGCTATAAATGTATTAAAGCAGGTTTTACATCAATCATGTTTGACGGTTCCCATTATCCAATTGAAGAGAACGTGGAAAAGACAAAAGAACTGGTGGCAGTATCCCATAATCTCGGACTTTCCATTGAAGCGGAAGTCGGCTCCATCGGCGGAGAAGAAGACGGCGTCGTAGGTATGGGTGAATGCGCGGATCCGGATGAATGCAAGTCAATCGCAGACCTTGGCGTAGATATGCTTGCGGCTGGAATCGGCAATATTCATGGAAAATATCCGGAAAATTGGGCAGGCCTGAGTTTTGAAACACTGGATGCCGTTCAGCAGAAGACAGGGGAAATGCCGTTAGTACTGCACGGCGGTACCGGTATTCCGGAAGACATGATTAAAAAAGCGATTTCACTTGGCGTTGCAAAGATCAATGTGAATACCGAATGCCAGTTATCATTCCAGGAAGCTACCCGCAAATACATCGAAGCTGGCAAGGATCAGGAAGGCAAAGGATTTGACCCGCGTAAATTGCTGGCTCCGGGTGCGGAAGCAATCAAAGCTACCGTGAAAGAAAAAATGGAATTGTTTGGTTCTGTAGGCAAGGCATAAGTCGGCGAATTTGCCGAAAATGACGGTTAAAACAGCGTAAAAATAGGAAGATTTTTCTGAAATTAAAATCAGGTATTGCAATTTTACCTGTTTTGCGGTATTTTAATAGCAGTTGAGAAAACGAACGAGGATGTTCCGGACAGGGGCATCCTTTTTCTTTTTGGGGACAGGGAACCGTTCCTTGGCAAAATGCATCTTACATATCCAAAGGATTGGAAAGAAAGGACAGAATATGAGCGAATATTTTAATGTTGCAGATATTTTTGGGGAAAATGTATTTAATGATTCCGTTATGCAGGCACGCCTTCCGAAAAAAGTATACAAAAAAATGCGGGAAATTATTGAAAACGGCGCAGAATTGGACCTGGCTACCGCAGACGTTGTAGCCCATGAGATGAAAGAGTGGGCAATTGAAAAGGGCGCGACGCATTTTACGCATTGGTTTCAGCCGCTAACGGGCGTTACTGCCGAAAAGCATGATTCGTTTATCACTGCCCCGATGACGACAGGCAAAGTACTGATGAGTTTTTCCGGCAAAGAACTGATCAAGGGCGAGCCGGACGCATCCTCTTTTCCATCCGGCGGACTGCGTGCGACATTTGAAGCAAGGGGCTATACGGCCTGGGATTGTACGTCGCCGGCATTTGTAAGGCAGGATGCGGCAGGGGCGACGCTTTGCATCCCGACGGCGTTTTGTTCCTACACGGGCGAAGCGCTGGATCAGAAAACACCGCTGCTGCGTTCGATGGAAGCGATTAATGAACAGTCGCTGCGGCTGCTGCATTTATTTGGAAATACTACGTCAAAGAAAGTGACGCCGTCGATTGGCCCGGAGCAGGAATATTTCATTATTGACCGCAAGAAATATCTGCAGAGAAAAGATCTGATTTTTACCGGACGTACGTTATTCGGCGCAATGCCGCCGAAAGGCCAGGAAATGGACGATCACTACTTCGGCGCGATCCGTGAACGCATTGCGGCTTATATGAAAGATGTGAATAAGGAACTGTGGAAGCTGGGGGTATCCGCAAAAACCCAGCATAACGAGGTCGCTCCGGCGCAGCATGAAATAGCGCCGATCTATGCGGAATGCAACATTGCGGTGGATAATAACCACCTGATTATGGAGACTTTAAAGAAAGTAGCCGGCAGACATGGCTTACAGTGCCTGCTGCATGAAAAACCGTTTGCGGGAGTCAACGGTTCCGGCAAACACAACAACTGGTCGCTAACGACCGACGACGGCATTAACCTGCTGGATCCGGGCGTTACGCCGCATGAAAATGTGCAGTTTCTCTTAGTGCTGACCTGTATTTTAAAAGCAGTCGACCGTCACGCGGCATTGCTGCGCGCGTCAGCGGCGGATGTCGGCAACGATCACAGGCTTGGGGCAAACGAGGCGCCGCCTGCGATTTTATCCGTATTTTTGGGCGAGCAGTTGGGCGACGTGCTTTCCCAGTTGATCCGCACAGGGATGGCGACACATTCTTTAAAAGGAGAAATGCTGGAAACCGGTGTCAAGACGCTTCCGGATTTCCGCAAGGATGCGACAGACCGCAACCGGACTTCCCCGTTTGCGTTTACCGGAAATAAATTTGAATTTCGTATGGTCGGTTCCCAGGATTCGGTTGCGCAGTCAAACGTCGTTTTAAATACGATTGTAGCCGAAGCATTTTCCGAAGCGTGTGACCTGTTGGAGCAGGCGGATGATTTTAACGAAGCCGTACATGACCTGATCAAACAGTATGCCGTCGAGCATCAGCGGATCGTATTCAACGGCAACGGCTACTCGGACGAGTGGGTAGCGGAAGCGGAACAACGGGGCCTTGCGAATATCAAATCCATGGTAGACGCGATTCCGGCCTATACAGCGCCGGAATCTGTCGCCGTATTTGAAAAGTTCAATGTATTTACGAAAACGGAGCTGGAATCCCGCGCGGAAATCGAATACGAAACTTATGCAAAGACCATCAATATTGAAGCGAAAGCGATGATCGACATAGCGGGCAAACAGATTATTCCGTCTGTCATTAAATTTACAACCGCGCTTGCGGCGTCCATTAATAGTGTAAAAGCAGCCTGCGACGCGGATGTCAGTGTACAGACAGATCTGTTAAAGGAAGTATCCGCGCTGTTAGCGGAAACAAAGACGGCCTTAAAGCATCTCGTCGAAGCGGAAGCGCAAGGCTCCGCCATGGAAGAGGGGCGTGCGCGTGCCGTGTACTACCGGGATGAAATCCGTTCCGCAATGAACGCGCTGCGAAGCCCGGTAGACCGGCTGGAGATGATGGTCGATAAGGATATGTGGCCGATGCCGTCTTATGGGGATTTGATTTTTGAAGTGTAAATAGTAGAGAAAAGAAACGGCTGCCTAAATTTTGGGGCAGCCGTTTTATCTGTTATTTCGATGCCTGGAAAATCATATTTGTCTTATCCGGTTCTAAAGAATCTTCCTGCATTTGCCGATATACTCATAAGATAAGATTAACATACATAAATGGTAAACGGATTTGCCTGTGGATGTATGGGGAACGGTCAATTGCCAAAATCAAGGAGGATGAGCATATGGGCATGATGGTAGGAGGAATCCATTCGAGCAGGAATGTAGTAAGGCTGAAAAGGCCGGACGGCTCGGTTGCGGCAACGGTCAGCTTTTCAAAGCCCGCCCCAAAGAAAAAGAGACTCAGCTACAGTTTTAAATCAGTTTCGTCGCAGATTATGATGGCAAAGTCATCGAATGCAGCCGGAAAAGCGGTTACCAAAGCACGCAGCACACTCGCGATGCTGCTGCGCAAAGTCGAAACCGGAGATTATGACGAACAAGAACTGGAAGACGCAATCAAACATGCGAGGAAAATGGAACGGGTTGCCAAAAAGCGCCAGAAACACTTAAAGCAGGAAGAAGATCTCAAACAAAAGGGCCATACCGAAGAAACAGCCGAAGAAGAAGTAAGCAGCGAAGAAAAAGAAAAGGAAAAACAAGAGCAGATCGAACAAAGCGAAGAAGAAATACAAAAATTGATGGAAGAATATGAGCGCATGATCGAAAAAGCCATGCAGGACGCTATGAAAGAACTGCAGGAAGAGATGCAGTTTGACGAACTGTCCGAAGATATGGAAGACGCTTCGCAGGATATGAAGCCGGAGGACTTTGAGCGCCTGAAAAAGAAGCACCGCTCCGATGAAATGCGCGAGATGGCAGATGCCGATATGAAATATCTGCGTGCCTTTTTCAATCGGCTGCAGAAAGAAAAGGAAGCACTTTCCAACGCGTCCGCCCCGCAGAACAATGCGATCGGCGGTATTACCCTGGAACTTTCGGGGCTTGCAATGCCGGTGGAAACAGCGCAGGCGCCGCCGGTTTCGTCCGAGGGCGCGAGCGTGGATGTTACGTTATAATAAACGGGGACCTGCATTGCTTTAAAAAGCAGCAGGTCCTTTTTTGGGAGGTTCCGCTCATCTATGGAGGATTTTATCCATGGATTTTCCTTTTGCCAGTTCATCAATCAGTTTGTCCAGATATCTGATCTCCTGCATCAATGGTTCCTCAATTGTTTCCACGCGTACCCCGCAGACCACACCTTTAATAGCTTTCCTATCCGGATTTGGAAGCGGTGCATTTTGAAAAAAATCACCATAAGTAACCGGACCAATAAGGGCTGCTTCTATTTCTTCCGTACGATATCCGGTCAGCCAGCAGATTACTTCATTCACTTCCTCTAACGTCCGTCCTTTCTTTTCCGCTTTCGCAACCAGCAGCGGATATATTTTCGCAAAACGCATGGCATATACTTTTCCATTATTCATATCTTTTTCTCTCCTTTATTTCCAGTCTATCAGAGCCGGATCTTCCAGACATGTTCGTTCTGTCCGATAACCAAAGGCATCACATTCAGCCAGCTCTTACAACGGTTTAAAATAATCGCATCCCCGCTGATTACGCCTTCCATCTGTTCTAAAACCCGGTCTACATCCGGAATAATCCGCGTCTGCACAGATAGCTTGTATCCTTTCGCACACTGCAGGATCCGTCCGGATAACCTGCCTGAATTAGATACAGGTGCATCTAAATAAAAAACTGCCTTAGATATATGCAGAAACTCCAACTTTTTAAGCAGCAATGCAATCGCTGTCTGCGTTTTGTCAATGACGCGGTATGTTCCCCGCAGTCCGGCCAGATCACGCAGCACCCCGTCCCTGCAGTAAAAAACAGGAGAGCCTGACAATGCGACTTCCAATGTGATAATTGTATTAAAGCCGTCTATATGCACCGTCTCCGGCAGATATGCCGTTCCTGTTTGCAGCCGCTCCTTGTTCGTCCGTTTCTGAATCGATTCCTTTGATGAAACAGACCTTGCCAGAGCCAGACGCTGCCGCTCGGAAAATAGGTAATGGTTGCCAATAAAAGTCGTGACCGGTTTCACAGCATATCCCCTGTCCAGGAGGAACTGCACTTCATCTGCTGCTTTTTGCAGCAATTCCAACTGGTTTCCGGTAAACTGCTGTTCATCCTCCGGAACATATCCCCTTCTGCTCATAATCTTCTTATCCCTTTCCAACAATTCCCTGGCCTGCGAATACAGCCAATATGCCAAACGCAACACTAAGTACAGTATAAATAGCCGCCAGATGCATCTTTCCGTCTCCAATGCAAAGGAAGAAAAGGTAGTGAAGCCCCCGCATATCCCGACTAATGTACACCCTTCTTTCAAAGGAATCATTCCTATTAAATATCTGCAGACCGCCCCTATAAATCCGCCAATCCCAACAACGATACAATCTATCATAACAGACACCCTTTTCTTAATGTAAGATAGGTCAATTATACTTGTTTTCCCATTTCATTGCAATGTTTTTTGCTCGTTCTCATTTTCCGCAG
>CAJUIH010000137.1 GCA_910586045.1 uncultured Eubacterium sp. | reverse complement strand
TCTATGACAGGCAACCAGAGTAATTTTAGGTCAGTACAAAAGGGTAGCAACAATAATAAGTACGTAATATTGAAAATCACTTGCAGTCAAACGTAAGATATGATATATTATAGGCACAAAGAAAGAGCAGCCGCCCACAAGGGGTTGACCATTGAAACAGGTTAGCAATGCCACCCTATCACTCGTCAAAGTACAAGGGTGGCTTTTGCTATGTATGATTAGTTACAAAACGTAAATACGAATGTAAGAAATGCTAAAAGGAATATGCCGAAAGTCAGCAACTCCATAAGAGAAATATGAATCTTATATTTCTTATGTTTTCTCTTTTTCACAGCATCACCCCCATTCTCTTTAGAATGAGGTCAACGCACCCTGTAACGCGATTGCTCTTTTGAGATTATAACACATCTTTTAACGAATGAAATACCGAACAACATTTGTAAAAAGGAGAAAACAATGTCGAACCAACACAAAAAAATCGCGGCACGATGGGCCGGCGGTACCGCATTCCTGCTCTGCGTACTGGCGCTGGCGGCGCTTCTGGCATCGGATACGATACAAAAACCGGAGCACCTATGGCTGGACACCACTATGAACGGCGGCACACTGACTCTTGAGGACGCCTATGATTACAGCGGCCCGCTGACACTCACAGTCGTGCTGCCGGAATGGAACAGCCGCTGGAGGCCGCTGCTGGAATTAAACTGTACGAAAGCGGCCGACGTGCGTTTGGATGGAAAACCGTTGGGCCGCACACAGACCTGGGACGGCAGGACGCTTGGCAACGCTTTTTTTACGCTGCCGTTAGACTGTGCAGGAAAAACCGTAACCGTAGAAACAAACAAAGACGCCGCGCAGTCCGCCCCCTTTTTATACCTGACCGACATGGAGGCGATGAACCAGGCGGTCCGTACCGATACCGCAAAGGCCGCGTTCCCTGCCGCCGCCTTTGGCATGGTTTCGCTGTTTACGCTCGGGCTGTTTTTCTATGGCTGGACAGAAGGGCACCATGCCTGGGCCATGCTGCTGTTAAGCCTTGCCGCCCTGGGCCAGACCTTTTATTTCCACCTCGCCGTCCGCAGTCCCCATACGATTCCCCCGCAGCTTTACGGACTTGGACTCTTTGTGTCCCGCGCGGCGTTATTCTCTTTTCCGTCCTTATACCTGCTTTCCGGTATGAAAAAACAGCGGAAACTGTTTTTTCCGTTCGCTGTGCTGCCCGCGCTGCTTTATTTTGTAATTGCCGGATTCCAGACGATCATCCCCGCTTTTTCGACGGCGGCGGCCAGAATCGGGGAATTGTTTTATTTGACGGCGGCGGCCCTGCTTGTATGCGCCATACGCGAATACCGAAATAAAAACCCGTTGTTTCGCCTGTTTTTGCCGGCTCTTTTGCTGTCCGCGGCCGCGGTTGCAGCCGCATACCTGCTGTCCGCCCTGCACACCGGCAGCCTGCGCGATTACCTGGACTTCCTTGCGGTATTGATCCGGGAACACCAGCCGGAACATCCGCTGTTTTGGTGGAACGTCCTGCTGCTGTCCCTGTGCTGCCTGGCCAGCGTGCTCACGCAGCTTAAGCGCATGGCAAAACAAAAAGCCCAGGTACAGATCCTCTCCCTACAGGAAAGCCTGGCGAAAGAGCAGCTTGCAGCCGTACAGGAAAGCGCCGCTTCCCTGCGGAAGATGCGCCATGATACGGTAAACCATTATACGGTCCTGCAAAACCTGTCCCAGGCGGGGGAATGGGACAGCCTGAAGCAGTATCTAAACGAACTGCTGACACAATCCCAGTCCATCCCGGCCCTGGCATATACCCCGCACCCGGCGGTCAATGCGGTGCTGACCGTTTTTTTGGCCCGTGCGCACAAACAGGGGATCAACGTATCCTGCCAGGCGGACATACCACAGACACTGCCTTTTTTAGATACGGACCTGTGCACCATCTTAATGAACCTTTTGCAAAACGCCCTGGAAGCCAATGCCCTGGCCCCGCCGGGAGCGGAAAAACGGCTGCGGGCCGAACTGCGCATCCGGGATGCGCACTTATATATCGGCATAGAAAACACCCGGTTTGCATCGGTAGATTTTGACAGCAAGGCCGGGCTGTGCCGCACGACAAAACCGGATCAGGCAGCCCACGGCTATGGCCTGCGGGCGGTACAGTCCATCGCGCGCAAATACCAGAGCGAACTGCTGATCGAATACCCAGACGGTTTGTTTTTTGCCGCTACAGCCCTGCAGATGCCAAAAACCTCCCCTAAGTAACGTCCCCTTGCGGTTTCGTAAAAACATCCGCCGTAATTGCCCAGGTTCTTTACACACCGTTGCTTAAAAAAGCGATATACTGCTTTTTGACGTCCTTTTGTCTGGAACGGCTGACCGGAAGCTGCCGCCCGTCATCCAGCTCCAAAAAGCTGCCGTGCAGACGGCGGACGTGTTCCAGATTCACCAGGATGCTGAAATGGCAGCGGCAGAACCGCTGCCCGTTCACCCTGGAAAGCAGACTGGAAAAATTCTGTTTGATATACAAGACGCCATCTTTTAGGTGAACGGCAGATTTATGGCTCGCGGCCTCCGCATAGAGGATCTCGTGCGCCGCCACTGTGCGCCAGCAGCCATCGACCGGCAGCAGGATCTTCTGCGGATTGTAATTTTCTTTCAGATCCCGGTCAATAACCGCGGCCAGTTTGTCCTGTTCTACCGGCTTGAGCAGGTAATGAAGCGGTCTCGTATCAAAGCAGTCAAATACATATTCCCGGTACGCGGTAATATAAACAATGGAGCAGGCCGCACCCATCTTCCGCAGTCGCGCAGCAAACGAAATTCCGTTTTCCGTTTCCAGTTCGATATCCAGCAAAAGCAGGTGAAACGCGTCCGGCCGCTGCTGCATTTGCGCCAGCAATGGCGCGGGCGACAAAAAGCAGGTAACGGCATAGTCAATATCCCGCCGCATATGTTTCGACTCAAAAATACGGCAGACCATATCCTCATTCTGCTTTGCCGCAAGCGGTTCATCTTCACAGACCGCAACCTGGTACATAAACCATTCCCCCTATTCTGTCCATTCATTTTCTATCCCTTTTGCCGTCCCATGATCTCCGCCAAAAAGCTGGACGGTTCCACAGCCTTATTGCGCAGCGCTTTCACATAACTGATCTGCAGTTCCTTTTTTGCCCGTGTCATGCCGACATACAGCATCCTGCGCTCTTCCTCTATTTCCGCCTCGAGAACCGCCTTTTTATAAGGAATAAATCCTTCGTTGACATCCGGTATCATAACAATATCGTATTCCAGCCCTTTGGAACCATGCAGCGTCAGAATCGAAATACTGTCCGTATCGGGCTGACGGCTGGCCTGCTCCTGTTTGCGTTTTAATTCCTCTGTATACTGTCTCGTAAATGCTTCCCATTGTGCGTATTCTTTAAAGTCCCTGGTACTCTCATGCAGCTCTTCCAATGTCTCAAACAGCTCTTCGGACGGCATTTGGCGGTACTGCGCATAATCGGCCAGGTATTCATCATAGCCTATGCCTTTTCGGATATAATTGACCGCCGCGTACGGCGCAATCCGTGAAATAACCCGCAGGTCACATTCCAACTGTTCGATTCGGCCTGCGATCCAGGGCTGTTCTTTGTAGTAGTCCTGCCAGGCGTCAAACGCTACCTCTTGTTCCGGCAGGCTTTCCCTGCTCAGATACCGTTTCGGCCGGTTCATAATCCGCAGGAAATCGCCGCGCGCGCGGCTGCCCATGGCAAGCCGGAAGTACGCCGCCAGGTCTTTGGCGATCCAGTGCTCGTACAGATTGGGAATCCGCTCTTTCGTATGAAACGGAATATTGTAATCCATCAGTTTGGCGATCAACGGGCCAGGCTGCGTATTGGTGCGGTAGAGTACCGCAATCTGGCTGTACTTGCCGCCCTGGCTCACATGCCTGCGGATCCGTTCAGCCAACGCCCGGTTTTCTTCCTGCTGCGTACGGTACTGCTGACAGGAAAAAGGAGCGCCTCTCTTGCCCGCATCCGCAGCCGTCTGACAGCTTTCTATTTTTTTCTCAAACCGGTTCTTATTATGTACAATCAGCTTTCCGGCCATTTGTACCACTTCCTTGGGACAGCGGTAATTGACGGACAGGCGGATGATCTTTGCGGACGGGTAGTCCTTTGGAAAATTTAACATCAGCTCCGGCATGGAACCGCGGAAACGGTAAATGGACTGGTCGTCGTCGCCAACTACAAATAGGTTCGCCGCGCTGCCGGCCAGCAGACGGACCGTTTCATACTGGAGACGGTTAATGTCCTGAAATTCATCTACCATAATATAGGTATATTTCTGCTGCCAGGCTGCCCGTATATCCGGGCGCTGTTCCAGTAATTCTTTGGTAAAAACCAGCATATCGTCAAAATCGATCAGGCGGGCATTGCGCATGTACCCGGTATATTCCCGGTACAGCATTTGAAAGACATCCTTGCCACAGTGAACCGGATAATAATTTTCCAAAGAGACCCCGCTGTTTTTCAATACGCTGATTTCACCCAAAATATCGCCGGAAAATTCGGCCACATCCTCACAGGAAATCCGCCTTTTTGCGATAATTTCCCGCATAAACTGATATTTCGTTTCTTCCCGCATAATATTAGCCGCCGAATAATGGTAGGCATGCTTTAAGATCGTAAAAAATATGGAATGAAACGTACCAAAACTGACAGACCGATATTTTTTGTCCGTATTTTGCTCAAACCGCCTGCGCATCTCGCCTGCAGCGGCTTTTGTAAAAGTGACGACGAGTATATTGGCCGGGGAAATCCCACACTGTGTAATCAGATATTCCGTCCTCTTGGTCAGGGTCGCCGTCTTGCCGCTTCCCGGCCCTGCCAGAACGAGACATGGCCCGGTTGTATGTAAGGCTGCTTCGGCCTGTGATGGGTTTAGATTCATTGGTATCCCTCCACGCAAATGACAATACCGGACTATGCAAAAAGCACAGCCCGGTAAAACCGCGTGTTTCGTTTTTTATTTTGCACGGTGCATAGAGAACTGATCCGTGTCATAATTTTTCAGATTTTCGTGTACATTGCGTCCGTCCGCTTTCGAAAGCAGCGCGTCTCTGTTTTTGCGGGATTTCATTTTATCCTGGAACGCGCTTGGACCGCCGACGCAGCCGCCTTCGCATGCCATTCCCTCGATAAAATCTTCCGGCAGCTTGCCGACTTTCATAAGCAGCAGCGCTTTCTTACACTCTGCGGCGCCGTTTGCCTTACATACTTTCGCGTCCATTTCTTTCCCGGTTTCTTTTAAGCACTGCAGCACGGCTTCGGTTACCCCGCCGGAGTTTCCAAAACGCTTGCCGTAAATGCTGGATTCCTGATAATCATTATCCGCCGGTTTCAACGACACGTTCTTAGCGCGCAGGATCGTACGGATTTCACTATATGTAAGTACCGCATCCGCATTCCCTTCGATCTGCTGATCCTTTACTTCCGATTTTTTGGCAATACACGGCCCGATAAATACGGTATATGCTTCCGGATCCCTGGACTTAATCAAACGCGAAACGCCGCACATTGGAGATACGGTAGTGGATACATTGTCTTTCAGTTCCGGAAAATGGTTGTTTACCATATTTACAAAGGCAGGGCAGCAGGAGGTCGTCATCTTTTTCCCTTCCGCGTAAGCTTCCGCCCATTCGTCCGCTTCGCTCGCCGCCGTCAGGTCGCCGCCAAGCCCTACTTCGATCGTATCGGTAAATCCTACTTCTTTCAACGCATTTTTCCAGCTCTGCATCGTCATATCCACGCCAAACTGCCCTTCGGTTGCCGGTGCAATCATCGCATAAACCCGTTTGCCGGATTTCAGCGCTTCAATCACATCCACAATAAAAGTCTGGGACCCGATTGCTCCAAACGGGCAATTATGGATACACTGGCCGCAGCGGATACATTTGTCTTTATCAATCACAGATACGTTGTATTCATCATAAGTAATCGCGTCTACCGGACACGCGATCTTACATGGACGCTTTATGCCGACAATCGCGTTATATGGACAGGCTTTCGCACACTGCCCGCATTCCTTACATTTAGCAGGATCAATATAGGACCGGTCACGCCCCATGGTAATTGCGCCGAATTTGCAGGCGTTGATACACGCCTTGCCCAGGCAGTTCTGGCAGTTATCCGTAACCGTATAGCTGGAAATCGGACAGCCTTCACATGCGGAGCTGATTACCTGAATCACATTGCCGGACTCCCGCTCGCTTAAATCCTTTCCTTCTGCCAAACGCACCCTCTGGCGGATAATCTCCCGTTCTTTGTAAATGCAGCAGCGAAACTGCGGCACCGGGCCAGGGATCAGCTTTTCCGGGATATAGTCTCTTTTTTCTTCGAGTGTTCCCTCAAAAGCAAGTTTTGCAACTTCATACAATACGTCGTGTTTAATCCGGATTACATTTTCATCATTGTACATGCGGTATCCCCCATCTATTTTTTTATTTTTATGCCGGGTGCTGTCCGCTGCCGTCTATTCGTTATTTTTTTAACGAGCAGAACGCAGACTTCTCCCCGGCGGACTTCCTTTTGACAAAAATGATTATAATACAAATTGCAAAGAAAATCTACATTTTCCGCGTTTGTATTAAAAAAAAAACTTTTTGTTGCCCAATATATGCACCCGATTTTAGTTTTATGCATACTTTATAGTAAAAAGATTCAGGAGTTTTCTTATGCGAAACTGTTATCAGTCTGACAACTGCGGCAGAATGCCTGCTGACGAATGTACTTCCGCTTACGGCTGCACGTCGCGCGCGGGGGCGCCGCACGCTTC
>CAJUIH010000136.1 GCA_910586045.1 uncultured Eubacterium sp. | reverse complement strand
TTATTGATTGGAATAAGCAAAACGCAGAACAATTTGAACAGGAGTATACAAAATTTAGCGAACTGGGGCAAAAGGAAGTATTAGGAACTTACGAAAAAGAATACAAAGCGCTGCAGAAAGAAGCCGATACATACCATACTTCGATAGATTATATTGGCATAAGCAAAATCCAGGAGCCGATGCAAAAGCTTAGTGCCGAAATTAAAGATAGGAATACAAAAGTAGCGGAGTTTAAATCTGTTTATGACGATACGGTAGAAGCTTTTCAGTTGCTTTATTTAGATCCGGATGAAAAAGACGATTATGAATCTTATCGTGCCGCATTGGAAGAAGCGCTGGAGCAGTTTGCGGTCCAGGAATGTGAGACAGCATCCGCTGCTTTTGCCGATTATCAGAAAAAGATCGAACAGGAGAATATCCGCCGGATTGCAGCCTTAAAAGAAATCGTGGATGATTTCGATTCCGGGGAATTGTTTGATGCGGAAGCAGATGAATTTCAAAAACAGATCCAGAAAGCGCAAAATGCATATGGAGAAAAAAACTATGCTAACGCATACAAAAATTACCGTGCCTGTAATCAGCAAATCAGCCTGATCGAAAAATCTTATTCCTATGGTGCCAACTTAGAACAAGTAGATGTTTCAGAATTTCCAAAAGTCAAATTATATTTATCCATTAAAGACTTTGCCACGGACAGTTACGTCGATCATCTAAATCCGGCGTCGTTCCGGCTGATGGAAGCTTTGTCCGACGGGGGCGGATTTCGCAAGCTGGATATCCTATCGGCAGATCAAATGGATGGGAAAGAAAAGCTGAATATCGCCATGGTAGCCGACTGCAGTGCAAGCATGGAGGGTAATTTTGCATATGGACAGGATATTATGGAGCGTTTTTTGCAAAATATGCAGACGGGAGCCGGAGACCAGGCAGCTTTGTATTCTTTTGCGGATTATGTAAACAGGGAGATGCATTTTACATCCGACACAGATGCGTTAAGCGATGCGGTTTATAACATGGAAATGGGGGATATGACGGCGCTTTATGATGCCCTGGCATTTGCTCTAAGCGAGATTGTTGTGCAGGACGGGGCAAAATGTGTGATTGCGTTTACAGACGGGATCGAAAATTACAGCACATCTTCCAAAGAATATGTCATCCAAAAAGCAAACGAGAATCACGTTCCGATTTATTTAATAGGTATCGGAACGAACGTAGATGACGCGCAATTGCGTGATATCGCAGAAAGCACAGGCGGATTCTATGCAAATATTGAAAATATCGGTTATATGGAGGAGCTGTATGACCAGGTTTACCATGATCAGAAATCTATGTATGTCGTGCAGTATCATACGGAGGAAGAAAAACCGACAGATATCGGCCGTTCCGTTTATATCAGCTATCAGGATCAAACGCGCGCGATCCGTTTGCAGGACGAATATACACCGTCTGAATATAAGATTCATGGGTTTATCTTTTTTGACAGTGACAGCCGCTACTTAACAGAAGCGGAATTGGGCGCGCTTACGGAAATCGAAGTTTTGATCGCGTTAAATGAGATTTATGCGCGCAGAGGCTATCGATTTACCCAAAGCCAGGAAATGATCAGCCATTTTAACAATTGCAGTTGGTATAACGGTACGGAAGAAGATATGCAGAAAATAGAGGGGATGTTTAATGATTATGAAAGAAAAAATGTAGATTTGCTTGTAAACTATGAATGCAAACACGGATTAAATAACAGGAAGAAATAAAAGAAGTGGAATAGGAACAAAGAAAGAGTGGGGAGTATGCAGAAACAGAAAACAAAGCAGTATATACGGCTGGTACTGATTGGCGGGCTGGCGTGCATACTGGGTGCATGCAAAAAACAAGAAACCGTGCAGCGGCAGGCTCCAATAGCGGAACAAAGCAGCATACAAGACGATGTGCATAAGCCTCCAAAGGGTGCTGCCGCCCAGGAGCCGGACAGCCAGCCAGACGATCAAAACAGTCTGCAGAGGGTGTCGGTTGTGGATGGCAGGCAGCAGGAAAAGGCGATGGAAGAACCAGAAGAAGATTTTAAGGAAAAAAGGTACGCGGGTACCGATGTATATTTGCGTGCCGAGGCGTCTAAAGAATCGAAAGACCTTGCGCTGCTGTCAAAAGGGAGCGTTGTTTACCAGAGTTCGCAGGAAAACGGATGGAGCCATGTCAAAGACCAGACTGGCAAAGAGGGTTATGTATGTTCGCGCTATCTGACCAATCAAAAGCCAGTAAAAACGAAGACAGAGAAAAAGGCCAAAAATAATGCAGTTCAAAAAACAAAAATAACAAAAATAACAAATGGAAAACTGGTTGTTATAGACCCAGGCCATCAGCAGCATGCAAATAGTGCGATGGAACCGTTGGGACCGGGTTCGAGTGAGATGAAAGCAAAAGAAACAGGCGGAACAAGCGGTGTGGTTACCGGAATGGCCGAATACCAGTTGAATCTGGATGTATCCCAAAAGCTGCGGGATGAATTACTTAGGCGGGGATACGAGGTGATTATGGTAAGGGAAACCAATGATGTGGACATGGGGAATATTGACCGGGCGGAAATTGCGAATCATGCAGACGCGGATGTATTTATCCGGATTCATGCCAACGGTTCACAAAACAATGAAGCAGCCGGAATGATGTCTATTTGCCAGACGCCGTCCAATCCATATAATGGGCAATTGTATCCGCAAAGCAGACGATTGGCGGAGGATATTTTGGACTGTGCGGCAGCGGCGACCGGGGCTAAAAAGGAATATGTGTGGGAAACAGACAGCATGTGCGGGATTAACTGGAGCCAGGTACCTGTTACGATCTTTGAAATGGGTTATATGTCGAATCCGCAAGAAGATGTGCGGCTGTCCCAGAGTGATTATCAGGATCAGATTGCCAGCGGGATTGCGGATGGAATCGATCGGTTTTATTCGAAAAAGAAATGAGGTGGTTTTTTGCAGATCGAAAGCGAGCATTTGTATCATGAGTCTGCGCAATGTTCCAGGGAATTACTGGAAAACCTGAACGAAATTTTAAAAGACACCGACGCGGGTACAGAAAAGGAGATCCTAAAGCAATTTTTGCGAAAGACATCCGATGTGTTCCGGTTTGTTGTAGTTGGGGCGTCATGCGCCGGAAAGACTACGCTTTTGCAAAACATGTTTGGGAAAGAAGTGATCACGGATATCCAACCGACGCAAAAAATCTGTGAATACCGGTATGGGGAACAGGCAGGGGAGTTTTTAACAGATGTGGATACAGTTCGGTTTTTCCGGCCTGCGGCGGTATTGCAGGGGATTTGTGTAGTGGACCTGCCGGGGACAGATTGGATCAAGACGGCTGCGCGCAAAGATGCGGTTCAAAATCAGATTTTAAAAAGTGATGTACAGATTGCAGTATTTTCGAGCGACGCGCTATCTGCTGCGGGCGTTTGGGATTTACTGGAGCAAACGGAGGCCAAAAGGGCTGTATTTGTGATTACAAAAGCAAAGCAGCAGACGGATCAGCAAAAGGAGGAATGTAAAAGAAAATTAAAAAAGTACGGGGCAGAAGCGGGGATCCATGCGGAGATATTTTATGCGGACTGTCCGGAGGAATTGCATGATTACATTCATAAACAAATTATTTGTACGAACCCGGGCCTGCGCAAACAGCGGGAAAATATACTGGGACTACATACAATGCTCACAGAACTTGCGCAGTCTTTCTTGCTGCGAAAAAAGCAATATGAGGCCGATTTGGAAGTTGCAGAACGGATTGACCAGGAGATGGACGTTTTTTTCCGAACGGGCGGGGAACTTGCAGAAGATTTGAAAAATAATCTGGCAAAGGAGATTGACCGGGAGATTCAGGCATATGAGGATGAGATTGTCGCAAGGCTGGAGCCGGAGAAGATCCGGGAACGTTTTCCGGGCGGATATGAGGATTTTGTGAATTATTTGAATTTTATGAATGAAAGTTACCGTGAGCGGATGACATGCCAGGTGAATCAAAAAATGCAGAATAGTGTGCAGGAATATGTGTCCGAACTGGAGCAGGTATTTGACAGGGCGACCGGATATTTTCGAAAACGCGCGTCAATGCTTTCTTTCGAAGACCAATTTTACGGTTCCCTTGCGCAAAGCAGGCAGTTTGTCACAGTCAAGACGGAAAAGAGCCTGCAGAAAACAAAAAACGATTACCATGTGTTGTCCAATGCCTCACAGGAGCTTTTTTTGAAGCTGTGGTCGGCAAGGGAGCAGTATGACCATAAAGTATCCAAAGCTGGAACGATCGGAGCGGCAGTGGGTGCAGCGGCAGGAACTGGCGGCATTTATCTGGCAGCGGCAGCAGTTAGTTCCGCCTTGTCAGGGGCAGCCGGTACGGGAGCCGCAGCCGCAGGGATTTCCCAGGCCGCGGCGGGGATTGCGGCCAGCGCGCTGTCGGCGGTTACGACTTCTGCTGTGACAACCGCCGCTTTCATTTTATGGCCGGTTGCCGCACTGGCCGGCGCGGCGGCGATTGCAAAGATGGCGAAAAAGCTTGCGTCGGCAAAGGGAATCGAACAAATGCGAAACTGTGTAAAGGAAGCAGTAGAGGAATTTCATCAGGAGGTAGCAGGCACGAAGAAACAGATGACGGCGCAGATTCTGGATACGGTCGATACGATTTTTAAAAAAGAGCGGGAGTCTGCGGATCAGACGTTTTCCGACTATCGCAGATCCGTCCACATTGACGGCAAAAATATTCCGGCTCTGGAAGAAAAGCTGGTGCGGGTGCAGGCGCTTATGGAACGGATTGCGCAGATCGATGCCGGCGGCGGTGAAAAAAAGGAGAGATTACCACAAAATGGATGAGCAAATAAGGATCAGGCTGTTGGAATTGCTGGACCAGCTTTTAGGGCTGGCAGCGGAAACAGGGATGAAGCAGCGGATTACGGATGCCCTGCAGGAATGCAGGGGCTGGATGGACACAGAGGAAATGACGCTGCCTATCTGGGAGCGGGTCATCCGTCAGGTAGAAGATACGTTTGCGTCTATGGAACAACAGATTTTGGGCGAACCCGTACAAGTGGCGGGAAATGGCGGCGCTATGGTGACACAGGAAGAGGTACGCCAGCGGATGATGAAGATCTGGAATCAGAGCAACGCGGCAAATATTCAGGCTGGCAAAGAATACGAGCAAAGAGGAAAGCAGATCTGCCGGCAGATTGCGCAGGAAATGTCTGACTGGAGCAACCCGCAGGTAAACGATAGACTGCTGCGGGATTTTTCTGATTTTAACGCACGCTGCATCCGGGTACAGCAGGACTATGATCGAAAGATGGCGTGCGAAGCGGAGCAGTATATAGATGAAATGGCCGGCCGGTATATGCAGGCTATGAACCGGATCCGGGAATTGACAGCGGCGCTTGACAGCAGGCAGGTATCGCTGACGGGCAGGGATTTTTACGAAAAGTGGGACAGCAGCCTGTCGGAATGGGTGACGGATCTGAAAAAGCAGCAGAAACAAGCCGCAGCCGGGGGACACCTGCTCCGGGAATTTGGAAGCGCGCAGGGCGGTATGCTGCGGACCCTGGCAGAGAAAATGAAACGGCGCCAGACCGCGCTCATTGCGGTTCTGGTCTTGCTGCTCGCATTCATAGTTGTTGTGCCGCTGCTTGCTGATGCAGTGCAGACGCTGTTTATGGATGGAGAGGAGGCTGTATGGTCCGCAGCGGAATATGGGGCAAAAAATGCCGTCCTGGATATCGCGGAGCAGGCTGTCGGCCTATCAACGGCAGGTGTTTCCACGGCATTCTCGCTATTGAAAGGCGCGGTTTATGCATTGGGGGCCGCATTGTATGTGTTAGTGGCCCTGTTTATAAAAAAACGGTGCCGCAGCCGGCTGCTGGTTGAAATGAAAGCCTATCTGCAGCAGCAAGTGCATTTGTTTTGGAGCGCAAATCCGCTGGAGCAGGCGGCCTGCCGCTACATTGCCACAGCCAGGGAGCATACGATGCTTTTATTTCATGATCGGCTGGAAGCGATGTTTGGCCATGCGTTTGTGGCATCCAAAGAGCAAGCGCCCGCAGAAAAAATAAAGGCGCTGAGGATGAAGTGGAATATCATAAAAAATGAGGGGTAAGGCATATGGGCATGGGAATACCAATTTCGATTCCAAATATCGTAAACAGCCAGGGACTGAAGAAAAATTTGGAGGAAAAGCAGAAGGAAAAAAACCGAATTTATAGTTATATCGGAATGGAAGTATGTGATCTGTGCCAGGATGGAAAGCTTACAGTCCCGCAGATCGACGTTTATATGGAAAAGCTGCAGGCAGTCGATCAGGAAATTGCAGATTTGGAAGCAAAGCTTGCCGGTACAAGGCAGGCCAGGCAGAAAATCCAGCTTGGCGCCAGGTGCATTTGCGGAAATTATTTAAAACCCGGTGCGAAATTCTGTCCGCGGTGCGGAAAGCCTGCAGAAACGGAGGTACTGGTGTGTACCTGCGGCTGTAAGATTGGCAAAGGCGTCCGATTTTGCCAGAACTGCGGAAAAAAGGTATCGGAACTGACCGATTTACCGGTAGAAAGCGCGCAGGCGAGTAGCATACAAAAACCGGGGCAGATACAGCCATTGAGCCAATCACAGGCGGGTGCGGAGTCGGCTGTGGGGAAACGGGAATGTATCTGCGGCGCTATCGTTCCCAGTGGACAGACGATGTGTATGGAATGCGGAAGAATTGTTCCGGAATGATGAAATAAGATAACGTGACAGTTCAGATAGGGGCGTTACATTTTGGCTTGCCGGACGCTGGGAGAGACGGGTTGCCCGGCTTTCCGGCAGCCCTCCAGAATGGTAAGAATCCCTAAGCATTCTGCAATTTACGGATCGGCCTGC
>CAJUIH010000135.1 GCA_910586045.1 uncultured Eubacterium sp. | reverse complement strand
GAATCCGGCAAACATCGCCGCCTCCCAGATCTGCCCTTCTTGCATCTCCCCGTCCCCGCAGAGCACATAAACACGGTAATCCCGATTGTCCAGTTTTCCCGCCAGCGCCATGCCAGCCGCTGCGGAAAGGCCCTGGCCCAGGGAACCGCTGGACATATCCACGCCCGGGATATGCTTCATATCCGGATGCCCGGCTTTTGCGCTGTGCAAGCACCGGATAAGGAACCGTCGCTATATCCGCGCCCGCCAGCGCGCTCCCGCCCTCCTTTGGCTGCAAACCGTTTCGCAGATCCTGCCCTAATTATAACCACGCGCAAACGGTTTTACAAGAAAAATTATGCGGACACAAGCCTTGCGGCGTCCTCTGCGCCATGCTATAATCATCTGGAATCGTCCATAATAATGAAAGATACCAAAACAAGGAGGTGGTTTCCATCCCATACGATTCTATTTTCACCTTACTTTGCGGCATATTCACAGACACTTTGATCGGCCATACAGCCTTTGTCATCTACCTGTTTGCCATTATGGACCATCCCGTGGTCTCACGCCAGCTACGGAAACTGCCGGCGCTGCTTGTATCCCCGCTGACCGCTGCCGTTATGTCCACGGTATTGTTTGTTTATGTTCCAGAATTTCGATTGCTGCGGATGATCCTAAACTCTGGTGTGATTATGCTGTGCTGCACGCTTTGGATCCGGTGGGCATGGAATGTTTGTTTCCTGCAGGCATTTTCTACCGCCTGTATCTGCGGAATTTTCCAGGTAACCTCTTCCTCGTTCGGACAATTTCTGCTTGTCATTTTCCGCAATACCACGTTAATGGATCCAGTTATTATGGGAATATTTTTTCCGTTTATAATCCTTTCAGCCATCCTGTTAAAAAAACTAAGGTTTGGGACTTATTTTGAACTTCTGTTAAAAGATACCGACAGGCTGTTTCAGACAACCATGCTGATGTTTGCACTTGTGACGGTAGTAGAAATGTTTTTTCATATGCACCAGGGCATACCGGACAAATTTCTGGCGACCTATTACCTGCTGAATGTCGCGCTGATCCTGTTAATTACGGAACTGATCCTTAATTTCGCAAAGCAGATAGCCAAGAACCGCAAAATTCAGGTCCAGCAGGATATCATCGCCCAGCAGCAGCTTTACGAACAAAATCTGGAAGAAATCCGCCAGGAAGTCCGCGCATTCCGCCATGATTACAAAAACCTCCTGGCAGGCCTGGCCCAGCAGGCAAACGCCGGGCAGCTACAGGCGCTGGGCGCTACCCTGTCCGAACTGGAACTGGATTTTGACCGCCGCCTCGGCGAAAAAATCCAGACCTCAACGCAGATCGGGTACCTGCAGATCCCGGAAATCCGCAGCTTTATTCTCACAAAGCTGACTTCCATGCACGAAAAAAAACTGGCGTGCCATCTGGAAGTGCTCTACCCGGTCACCGCTGTCAGTATGAACGTCTGGGATTTGATCCGCTGCCTTGGGATTTTAACCGATAACGCCATAGAAGCCGCGCTGGAAACAGACCGCCCATGGATCGACCTGATCCTGCTGGCCCAGGAAGAACGGCTGTCCGTACGGATCGCAAATCCGTTCACAAACACGCTTGAACCGCAGAAAATGTGGGAAGAAGGATGGTCTACCAAAGGGGACGGCCGCGGAGAAGGGCTGGCCTCCTACCAGCGGATCCTGGCAGCCTGGCCAAACGCCGTTTCTTCGGCCAGTTGGGAAAACGGCGTGTTTGTCCAGGAACTGACCATCTTGAACAGTCCCTAAGCTATATTTTCATCCGCACTTCCATCTCCGCCTCCGCCTCATGCCGAAACTCCTCCACCCGCTCCGGTTCCGGCTGCGGCAGGTCGTCGATGGAATGAATTCCAAAGCTTCTTAAAAATTCCTCTGTTGTTCCGAATAACAGCGGCCTCCCCGGCGCATCCAGCCGCCCCAGTTCGCAGACCAGATTATACTCCACCAGTTTGTTCACCGCATGCCCGCTGGAAACACCGCGTATTTTTTCAATCTCCAGCCGGGTGATCGGCTGTTTGTACGCAATAATCGAAAGCGTTTCCAGCAAAACATCTGTCAGCACCTGTTTGGGCGGCCGCGCGGCCACCTTGATCAAATATTCGTACGTCTGCTTTTTTGTACACATCTGGTAAGCGCCGTCCAGTTTGATAATCTGGACGCCGCGGTTTTCCTGCGCATAGCTTTCCATCATCCGCTGCAGGATTCGTTCTGTTTCTTCTGTGCTAAGAGCAAGCGCATAAGCAAGCTTCTCTAATGGTACGGATTCCCCCATCGTAAATAAAATCGCCTCTACAATGGCAGATTTTGACAGGCCTGGATCCGCATCCGCCTGATTGCCAGTCTGCGGATCATCCGTTGCGGTTATTTCTGGTTTGCCTGTTTCGATCATAGTAGCCCCTTTCTTTTCCATCCCAAAAACAGATTTGTCCGGCGGATGCAACTATCGATTCTTAAAATGCGCCCGTTACGCGATTTTGGACGTAATACGGATATCATCAAACGCATGCTGCTGAAAAATCTCAATTTTTCCGGTTTTCATTAATTCCAGCACGGCCAGAAATGTTACAATCACCTGCACACGGCTGGACTGACGCTCTAAAAGCCCCCGGAAACTAAACTTCCTGTGCCTTTTCGCATATGCTTCCAGGACGGTAATTTTTTCTTCCAACGATACTTCTTCCTTTTCGATCCGACCAAATTTCGAACGTACCGGATCGATTTTATCGTTCTGCCGCTTCATAATCGTTTCAAAGATCTGGTTTAATTTGCGCAGGGTCAGCCCGTCCAAAAGACTGTCAATATCAACCGGAGGCGCATAGGCAGAAACCTCATCCGGTATCGTCGGCACTTTATACATCACGCGATCCGCATCCATCTGACGGTCTTTTAATTCGTAGGAAATGCTCTTATACAGCTTGTACTCCAAAATCTGCTGTACCAGCTCGGCACGCGGATCTTCCTCTTCCGCTTGTTCTTCCGCTTTTTTCGGCAGCAGCATTTTTGCCTTGATATCAATCAAAGTCGCCGCCATAACCATAAACTCACTCATCAGATCCAAATCCTGGCACTGCATTTTATGGATATATTCCATATACTGGCCCGTAATTTCCACAATCGGTATATCATAAATATTGACCTTATTTTTCTCTAGTAAATGCAGCAGTAAATCCAACGGACCCTCAAACGTCTCTAATTTCACTGTAATCCCCATCTATCCACTCCCGGAATATTCCTTGTGCCCGTACAGGCATGCTATGGCTGCCGGTCCGGCTCCCGTGCCGGCTTTGCCTTAATAACCAGCAGTTCCGCACGATTAAAAACCCTGATATGAAACGTATGCGTCCCAAGCCCGCGGCTGATAAAAACCTTTCGTCCGTCAATCGTAAATTCCCCCGCGTCATATTCCGGAAACGGAAGAAACTGCGGCGAAACCACACTCCCAATCCCCGGAATACATACCAGACCGCCATGGTTATGTCCGCAGACCGTAAGGTCGGCGCCCCATGCTGCATACCGGTCCGCAAAAGCAGGATGGTGTGCAAGCAAAATCTGCAAATGCTGATCAGACGCCGAACCAAGGCACGACGTTAAAAAACCCTCTTCCAAATACGGCTTCCTGCCCTTTTTATAACTGTACAGCGGCAGTTCCAAACCGCAGATACGCACCGTTTCCCCACGGATCTTTTGTATGCGGCACTCGTTGTTCAAAAACACGGCGCCTGCTTCATTTAATTGCCTGCAGTACTGCAAAAATACCGCACGGTCTGCAAAATCCAAAAGCCCGGCCCTGCTTTCATGATTTCCATTGCTGCAGACAACGGGTATTCCCGCATCGCATAACCGCCGGATCAGGGCAAGGGCAACCGCATATTTGTTTGTAACCGCCGTTACGATCAGATCTCCCGGCACAAGCACCAGATCCGGACGCTCCGCAAGCACCGCCTGTACGAGCCGTTCATTGTCCACGCCATAGGAAAAGGAGTGCAGATCCGAAATCACGGCAAATGTCAGTTCTTTCTTTATCTTTTTACTTTCCATTTCATAACGTGTCACCCGGAACTTTTTCAGTTCACTCCGCTGCCAGGCCGCGTATACCAGGACGATAACGCCTATTATACCAATTAATCCAAACATATTCAAACCTTTTTTATCATTTCGCAATCTTGTATTTGCTTCATCAAAATTTTACCGGGAATCCGGCCCTTTATGCATATTTTTTCCTGCCCCTGACTAAATTAGTATTAAAGTATCCTCAGGAATTAAAATTATGAAACGTTTACTGATCCTTACACTCACACTTGTCCTGCTTGCACGCCCCATCTATCAGCCGCAATATTGCCAAATTTTCCCCCTATATGCACAAAATAAGGGTTCCGGCTCGGACAAATCAAAAAAAGCCCAGGCTTCCCTCGCCATTACCACGCCAAGTGTGATTTTAATGGAAGCGGAAACCGGGACCATTCTATACCAAAGCAAGGAACATACCGTACGCCCTCCGGCCAGTGTGACAAAAATCATGACCCTGGACCTGATCTTTGACGCCATCGATAAAAAACAAATCGCCCTGTCCGACGAAGTCACCGTATCCGAACACGCGGCTGGAATGGGCGGCTCGCAGGTATATCTGGAAGCCGGCGAGGTGCAGACAGTTGAAACGCTGATCAAATGTATCAGTATCGCAAGCGCGAATGACGCCTGTGTGGCATAAACAGATAGTAGACATCAGCTTTTGTACGGATTTGTAAATTTATAATATATAGTAATAGAACCATCACTATTTACTTCAATCCGATGAATCAATTCTAAAATCATATCCCTTGTTAATTCTGTAACATTGATATAATCTCTAAAAGCATCCACCCATTCATCGTACTGATCATCCAATTCCTGTTGCACCTCAGTCCTTTTTTGAATTGTAGATTGCTGTAATTGTAATTCTTTCATTTCGCTATCATATGCAGAAGTATATTCTACATATTCTACTTTTGAAATCAAATCTTCCATATAATTATTATATGTTTTTCTTTTGAATTTTTCAATCTTTTCTATTCTCTTCTGAATATCTGCGATCTGTACTTCATAATACTTCTTACTTTCATCATAAACCTCCATCTTCTTCAGCTCATCGATATCTTCTGGTTTCAAGATGCTTCTGGCTTCATCCTTTATAGAATACAACACTGCTTCTTTCAAATCTTCTATATCAATACTATGACTGGCACAAAACTGTTTTCCCTGTGTCTTATAAGTTTTACAAACATAACCAATGAATCCTTTTTTACCACGTCTGGCATATTTTCTTGACATCGCATGTTTACAATCCGCACAATAAATCATTCCTGAAAAAATACCATTTTCTTCCATAGATCCTACGCTTCTTGTGCGTGTTTTTTGTAGATTCTGAACCATCTGGAACACCTCTGGCTCTATAATCGGTTCATGCGTATTTTTTACAATGATCCATTTTTCTCTTGGAAGAATTTTTTTCTTTTTATCTTTATACGATAAAGTGTTTACTTTATTTTGAATTAAATTTCCAACATATGTCTCACTGTTTAATATGGTATGTATAGTTTGATAAGACCAGTTTTTCGTTGTGTCTAATGATTTACAGTTATGATAATTCTCACCCAGTACATTCCTCTTATATAATGTAGGAATCAATATTCCATCCGATGATAATATAGAACCGATTTTTGCTTTCCCATATCCTGATAAATACAATTTATAAATTCTTCTGACTACTTTTGCTGCATATTCATCAATAATCAAATGATTATGGTTCTCCGGATCTTTTTTATAACCATATGGACAGGAAGCGCCTAAAAACTGACCATTTTTCATTTTCGCTTTAAATGCGCTTCGAATATTTTTCGATAAGTCTTCACAATACCATTCATTTACTAAACCATTAATCTGCCTACTCTTTTTATTATCTTCATTATCCGTGTCGACACCATCTACAACTCCGATAAATCTGATCCCTAGATTAGGAAGATCATGGTGCAGGTATTTTTCAATATGCTCCATATTTCTTGAAAATCTTGACTGTGTTTTAGCAATGATAATATCAAACTCATCCATCTTTGCATCAATCATCATTTTTTCAAATTCAGGCCTGTCATCATATAATCCGCTTTCATCATCATCGGAATATACTTTGATAATTTTAAACTCGTGTGCCAGTGCATAATCTGTTAGCAGTAATCTTTGGTTTATGATACTAGCGCTATCATCTCCTTTATTAACCTTATCGACATCTTCTTTACTTAATCTCAGATATAATACAGCACGATTACCTTTCATGTTACTTCGCTCCAATCGTAATTATTATATCCTTATATCATGTACACCAACTCATTATACATGATATAAGGTCAATTTTCTACTGTTTTGTACGCTTCATAATTATATTTTTCATGCAATCGACTAATTTCTTCTCTCCATAAATCACATTTACTCTTATCTTCTTCGTTTTTTCTTCCAAAGGATACCTCTCTTTTTATTTACTATTTATGTTATTTTATTTTGCATGTATGGATCCTATTCGAATTATTATAAATTTCTTACTTAATTTACATGTTCGTTCACATTACAACTATATGTTTCTTTTGTTGTTTTTTTAATTCTGCTTGATATGCTTTTTCAACATCCGCAACTAATGCGATATGCTTTTTATATTTCTTTTCTACATTTTTCATATGATCAATCAATGTTTCATATTCTCTACGATATTCTTTTATCTTTTCTGAATTTTCTCTCAAACATCTATTCTCATCTTCTAATCTTCTATTGATTTTTTTTATTCTGCTCAATTCCGCATACAGCAGTTCTCTCTCAGCTTTGATCTTATTAATCATTGATTTCCCCTCCATCTATTTTAACAGAACAGCATAAAACTGCCCTGATACCTATTTTTTACTGTTGCATTTTTGGATTGTCTATTTTCTGTCCGAAATTATTTAATGGCTTCGGTTTTACCTTTTAAAAGGTATCAGAGGAGTTGTCCTAAATCTTCCCACCCAGTAAAAAGTTACGAGTTGTCACCCTCCTCTGATA
>CAJUIH010000134.1 GCA_910586045.1 uncultured Eubacterium sp. | reverse complement strand
GTTCCGCCTGCCCGCCGTTTTATCGGACGGCAGCTTAGACGGGATTGTCGTGCTGAACGTATATGACGCGGAAATTTTGGGTATGCTGAACAGACTTTCCCTTCCAAAAGTCTTTCTTGACACCGTGCCTTCCCTGTACGGCCAGACACTTCACGGCGACCTCATTATAATAGAAGGATTCCGCACGGTATATCAGATTACAGAATCCCTGATCCGAAACGGGCATCGGCGCATCGGTTTTCTGGGCGATATCCACTATGCCCAGACAAACCTGGAACGCTACCGCGGATACTGTGCCTGTATGGAACAATACGGCCTTGCGGTCTGCCCGCAGCACTGCCTGACGGACAGCATCGGCATCTTTTCGTATCGTCAAAAGCTGCATGCATTCCTGCATCATTTGACGGACTGGCCCGACGCATTTGTCTGCGCCAGCGATTACGTGGCCCATTTTGTCAAATTATATATGGACGAAACACCGGGGGGGGTGCGCCCCATCCGGTAACGCTGACCGGATTTGACAATACCGGGGAATATGACAATGTGACAGGGCGCATTACTACCGCGGATGTCCCGACGGCCCTTTTGGGCAAACGCCTGGCGCTTCAGCTTTTATTTCGCAGCGAAAACCCCCTGGCGCCCTGTGAACGGACGTTTATTGCGCCTTCCATTCGTCTACCTGACGCTGCATCTGCGCCAGTACCTCTGTAATCCCTGCCGTTTCCAGTTTTTTCAAAAGCTGCGGCAGGTATTTTTCCGGATCCACGCTTCCGGTATACAGCGCCTTTCCAAATTCGTCCAGCACATTGCGGAATGCCGCGGCCTGCGCGCTTACCGCGTCCAGGTTAAAATCAAACCCAAACGAAGGCGCTTCTTCGGACGCATCGTTAAATTCCCGCACCATTGCCCATTTGTCCAATGGTTCGTTTTCCAGCACATACGTATGGAACAGACCGCCCTGCACCCAGTATGGCACCGAATACCGCTCCTTTGCATCCTCTTTCAGACGGATTTTAAAATCATAGACGCCGGCCTTTCCTTTTGCCGCTTCCAGCTCTTCCTGCTCTGGCGGTACCTTTTCCCAATGGACGCCCTCTATGCCGTAATTTAACAGGTTGCGCAGATAGGCGTCGGTATTGATCCGGTTTAACAGCTCCATTGCTTTTTTCGGATACGCGCAGTCTTTATTTACCGCCGTCATAGCGCCCCGCGCGGAAGCATTCGTAATCTTTGTTTCCATAATCGGCGAAACCACGACCTCGTACCCAAGATCCTTGCCCCAGATCAATTCGGCATACGGCTGCCCGTCCCCTTTGGTGACAAACCGCCGGACGGATTTATCATCCGAAGCAATCGGCGCGTCCTGGTTAATATAACCCGCCTCATAATATCTGCGCATCGTCCCCAGTTCGGACTGCATCTCTTTTGTTTCAAATACGTTTTTTACGGTAAGCGATTCGTCGCCGTATGCGATTCCAATCGGATCATGGATCTTATCCATATACGTAGGCGCCGTAAAGTCCTTGGTCAGATACAGCGGGATTACATCCGGCTCCTTTTCTTTGATTAACGCCAGCCACGGCTGCAGATCCTCCAGCGAATGGATCGTTTCATAAGGGATCCGGTATTTATCTACAAACTCTTTCGTAAATACCCACATCGGGCAGTTTCCGAGTTCTTTCTCGCTCGGCACCCCGTAGATCTTTCCGCCGACCCTGGCCGCTTTCCAAAACCGCGCGTCCATACGCTCATACATCTGCCTGCCCGTATCCTGAAGCAGTCCGTCCAATTCCAAAAACATCCCTTTTTGCGCATTCTGCAGATAATCATTCGTCCAGGAAGAGGTAAAGCACAAATCCCACGTATCCCCGGTCTGCATCAATACCTTCATCTTCTGGTTAAATACAGCGCGTCTTTGGGCTGATTTTTCGGATTTCCCGGATCAGTTCTAATCCGTCCATCTTAGGCATTTCCACATCCGTCACCAAAATGTCCACCGGTTCCTTTTCAAACAGCTCCAGCGCCTCATACCCATTATGGGCCATGGAAACAACCTCCATCGAGATCTCTTCCCAGTCAATAATGCAGCGGATTCCCTGCAGAATCAATTCTTCGTCTTCTGCCAGCATTACTTTTTTCATACCGTCTCCTTTCCCGGCTCCGTTTCTGCTTTCATTCTAAGGATCACCGTCAGCCCATGCGGATCTGCCGCTTTTAAGGTAATGCCGTACGCACTGCCGTATACGGCCTTGATCCTGCGGTTTACATTCTCGATGCCAACCGACCCTGTATGCGATTTTGGCATGCGGTTTTCCCGAAGCTGCGTATTTTTTTGTTCCAATAATTCCGGCTCCATGCCGCAGCCATTATCCTGTACGTATAAAAAGAGCGTTCCGTCCTCGCGCCGTGCCCGGATCTGTACTAAATTGTCTTTGCGGTCCCTATCGATGCCGTGGATAAAATAATTTTCGACAATCGGCTGCAGCGCGAATTTGATGACCCTAAGATCCAGCAAATCCGGCGGGCACTCCACCTTGGAATGGAAGCTGTCGCCGTAGCGGTATGCAAATAATTCCAAATACTGTTTGCAGTAATCCAACTCCTGGCCCAGCGTGATCATATCCGCTTCCTTTAACTGGCTGCGGAACAATACAACCATGCTGTAAAGCATTTTTCCGACGTCCCGGTCCCCGTTGCAGATCGCTTTCATACGGATCGCTTCCAGCGTATTATACAAAAAATGCGGATTGATCTGGCTTTGCAGCGCCTGCATCTGTGCGTTTTTACGCTCAATTTCTTCCAGATAGCTTTTTGCAATATATAGTTCGAGCTTTTCGCACATCCGGTTAAAATTTTCCGCGATCATATCCAGCTCATCTTTTTTCCTGCCGGCCGCAAGCCGCACTTGAAAATCCCCGGTCGTCACCCGGTTCATGGCGTCCAAAATCACATCTACCCGCCCGGTCAGCCGTTTCACATAACAATGAATCAGGCAAATCCCCAAGGCGCTGACCGCCGCTTGGACAAACAGGCCAAGAAGCAGCCGGCCCGCCGGCAGCCTGGACGCTTCCCGCTCATCCATAAACGCGTAAATCTGGTGCCCGCGGGATGATTCCGTACAGGAAAAAAACGATTTTCCCCACCCGGCCCGCGTATAATCCGCACCGCCCTTAGACTGGAAAATAACCTGCCCTTGTGTATTTGCCACGGTCATACGCGCGTACGGACTGCGTTTTAACAGATCCGCAAAAGCTTTTTGCGCTTCAAATTCAAACAGCATGCACCCTGCCGGCTTCATCGTATCCGGATGGCGGATTTCTTTTAAATAAACAAGCTTCCCTTCTTTGGAAAACGTATTATCCTGGATCTGCTTCATCCGCATCCTGCCGCTTTTCCCCGGATACACCTGATTTTCCGGATAAAACTCGGTAAGCTGAAACGTCTGGTAACTGATCAGTTCGATCTTTTCCAACTGTCCGTGCGCTTCAAACGCTTCGTTTAAAAAACGGAACATCCCTTTATAAACAAGGTCCGGCGAAGCGATATAACGCTGCAGGGCATACTCCTCGTAACCTTTTGTAGCAAGGCGCAGATATTCCAGCAAATCCGCAAGCTCCGACGGCGACCGGTATAGGTCTTTATGGATATAATCGGCGCCGCGCCCGGTTTCTTCAATATACGCCAGCGCATCCGCACTGATTTGCCCTACCATTTCCCTGTTTTCTTCCAGCATCCGTTTTCTGGAATCTGAAAGAAAAAACAGGGTCAGCACGCCTACGATACAAAGGACGATCGTCCCATAGGCAGCGAACATTTTCACATATAACGGTTTTTTAGAATTTAAATAAAATCGTTTTAATTTCATATGGATGCAGCTCCATTCGGATCGGTTCGGATGTAAAATCAGATACCGGACGCTCCATCAGATCGCTTTCCGCCCATACGCAGTACGCAAAGGACGGTTTCACCTCTACCTTTTGCCTGCTCCCCGCAAAATCGTGGAACCTTATAACCAGCCCATCCCCGTCTTCGGATTTTTTCACTGCGTCTACCTCGACCTGGTCATTGTCCAGCGTGAAAAAGCTCCCGATTGGATAACGAAGCGTTCCTTCCATAACCGTAAACGGCTGGTTTAACAGAAACGCGGACTTTGGCACCTGTCCTTGTACAAAATCCCCCTGATGCGGCAGCAGGGAATACGTAAACGTATGCCGCCCTACATCCTGCAGGTAATCCGGTTCCAGCCCCGAGCGCAGCAGGGAAATGCGCATCACGTTATCTTTGATATCATACCCGTATTTGCAGTCATTTAACAGAGCAACGCCGTAGCCGTGTTCCGATAAATCCGCAAAGCGGTGGCCCACTGACTCAAACCGGGCGAGATCCCAGCTTGTGTTCCAGTGGTTTGGCCTGCGTACATTGCCGTACTGGATATCATACGTCGCATACGTACTGCGGATATCTACGGTAAACGCCGCTTTGATTAACTGCTGGCGTTCCTGGAAATCTACATCCGTACAAAAATCAATCCTTGGATCCACGCTGTAGAGCATCAAATCCTGCGCGATCGTCGTGCGCATATACTTCCATTCCATATGCACGGCCAGACACAAAGGCCCGCATTGTGTGACCTCAAACGCGGTCAGTTCGGTAATCTCACGCATCTTCTGCTGGTAAAAAATATCAATATCCCATGCGTCAAAGGCCAGCGGCTTATCCTCAAATACCTGCAACACATTGCCCCGTTCACCCGCAGCCAACACTTCCCGCATCGCCTGCTTGTCGTACAGTCTCGTAATCTGTCCGTAGTCGTTTAAATAAATCGAGTAAAACGGCGTTTCAATATTTTTTCCGTTTACGGTAAACGCACTGTGCTCTTCCTGCTGCGCCCCCTTTTGAAACAGAATCGTTTTTTGGCCCATCGCGGGCAGTTCCTTTACGTGCACATAGTATTTGCCGTCCGCCTGCTGGGATACCAGCGTATTTCCGTCCTCATCGGCAAAGCTGCCGGATGCGCCGCCGTTTGCGGCAATCACCGCGATCCCGTCCTGGTTCCATCCGCTGGCATTGTAAATGACATAGCTTCCCTCTTTTGGCTGCAGGGCGTGTTCCTTATAATCAGCGACTACGCCGCGCGCAATCTGGCGGATTTCTTCATAATCTCTGCGGGAATCCTCATACACCTCATGGATCGAAGAACCCGGAATAATATCATGGAACTGGTTGGTCAGTATTTTCCTCCACCCCTCGGTCAGCGCTTCCTGTCTGGCGTTTTCCAGGCAATGCTCCTGCACGGCCTGCATCGCCGTCATCCATTCCGCCTGGCGGTATAAAAGCTCCATCTTCCGGTTCATGCGCTTATTATACGCCTGGCTTGTGTAAGTCCCCCGGTGGTATTCCAAATACAGTTCCCCGTCCCAGGTATGCACATACTGCTCCGTCGATTCCACCGTCTTTTTCAATTTTCGAAAATACGCGCCTGCCGTAGACGTTTTTACATTCGGCATTCCAGGAATCTGATCCAGCCGCCTCCTTGCTTCCAGCAGGTCGCGGTTGACGCCGCCGCCCCCGTCTCCATAGCCAAAAGAAACCAGCAGGTCTTTGTTCATTTCTTTTTCGCTGTAAGCATCCCACAGCCCTTTGACTGTTTTTGCCGTCAGCATGCCGTTGTATGTGTAAAACCACGAACCAGGCTCGCTCCACGGTTCCGGCGTTGTAATAAAATGCGTCAGCACCTCGGATCCGTCCATGCCCATCCAGCGGAACGTATCATGCGGCATCCGGTTATACTGGTTCCAGCTAATCTTTGTCGTCATAAACGTGCCGATACCGGATTTTTTCAAAATCTGCGGCAGCGCCCAGGAATAGCCAAACACATCCGGCAGCCACAAGTATTCTACATCTTTGCCGAACTCTTCCTTAATAAAACGGCTGCCGATTAGAATCTGCCTGGTCAGGGATTCCCCGCTGGTAAGGTTGCAGTCCGCTTCCACCCACATGCCGCCGTCCGTTTCCCAGCGCCCCTCGGCGGCACGTTTCTTGATTTCCGCATAGATCTGCGGAAAATCCTCTTTGATATACTGGTAAAGCTGCGGCTGGGTCTGCAGGAAAATATATTCCGGAAACAGTTCCATCATGCGAAGCACAGTCGAAAACGACCGCGACGCCTTTTCACGCGTATGCTTCAGCCTCCAAAGCCACGCCATATCGATATGCGTATGGCCGACGCAGTACACATTGACAAGCGAGCGCTTATCCATCTGTTCCAGCTTTTCATTCAGCAAGTCGTCCGCCTGGCGCACGGTATCATAAAAAACCTCACTGCCCGGATAAGACCAGTCGATACAGTGGAACGCCGCGTCCAAAGCCGTGCGCAGATCATATTTTACCGGATTTCCCTCTTCCAAAACCTGCACCGTTTCCAACACCAGGGAAGCCAGATAAAATAAATCATCGGCCTGTTCATCCAGCCAGGCCAGATCCGCCTGTTCGATTTTATGCTCCTGCGGCCTTGGCCTGCCGCCGCCTTCCAGTCCGGACCACAGGCGGAACGTAAGCTGGAACGGCGTACCGTATAATTCCCGCGGAAAAAACACTTCCTTATGGTTTGCATCGACGCCCTGGTACGGCTGTCCGTTCAGATAGCACATGGACTCGAAACCGGAATTATTCCCTCCCCCGGTTTTGCCAAAATCAAAAACACCCACGGCGCGGCTTTCCCCCCATTCCTTTGGAATCCGCACCTCCTGCTGCATCCAAAGATAACGGTCGCGTCCGGACCAATAATCCCCGGTCTGGATCGTATCCCAGTTTTGCGTATGCTGCGGCACCTGCGGGTTTACGACGCCCTGTTCTTCTTCGCAGACCGCGAATGTTTTAATCGGCGTCACGCCGCGGTATCGGTATTTTTTTAATTCCTGGATTCTTCTGTCTAATTTTTGGTCAGTATGAAACATGGCTGTTGTCCTTTCTGGTTTAAAATTTTATGCAAAACGATTAAGCCTGCCGCTTTACAAAATGGATCCCGTAATGGCTTCGTCCATCTAACATTTCATCTAGCATCTAATCTAATATCGATTTTACCTTATTTTCCAATTTCAAACAATTCTCGTTTTTCTATGTTTAGTGTAAAAATTTCAGCCGAAATATAGATAGATCAAAAATTTACACTTGGTTAACTTATCAAAAAACGGCTGGATTTGATTAGATCTAAGACAAGGCGGTACGTTTTTGCTCGCCGGACGCTGGAAGAGACGGTTTGCCCGGCTTGCTGGCGGCCCTCCAGAATGGCAAGAATCCCTAAG
>CAJUIH010000133.1 GCA_910586045.1 uncultured Eubacterium sp. | reverse complement strand
GATGCGTCAAGCTTTTTTTATAAAAACAGCCAAACATAAGTAACAGTTCAGATAAGGTGTAACATTTTAGCTTGCCGGACGCTGGGAGAGACGGTTTGCCCGGCTTTCTGGCGGCCCTCCAGAATGGTTAGAAGCCCTTAGTATTCTGCCTGATACCCTAAGGGGTGAAGCCAAGCGGTGCCTTTAGCTGCTGGCGAAAGCCAGGGCGAATTAAGCGCCGCGACCGGGGCAGGCCGATCCGTAAATGCAGAATACTTAGGGATTCTTACCATTCTGGAGCCGGAGCCACAAGCCAGGCCTGCGTCACTTATCCGGCGTCCCCGCAGTCAAAATGTAACACCTTATCTGAACTGTTACAAACATAAAGCCATCCTTTCACATCAAAATAACCGCTCAAAGGCCATGGGACCCTTTGGCAAACAAAATCCGCACCGCGGTCCCTTGCCCCACGTCACTTTGCAGCATAATCTCTGCGCCGTGCAGCCTCGCCGCATGCTTTACAATCGAAAGCCCAAGTCCTGTCCCGCCGATTTCTTTCGAATGGCTCTTGTCCACACGGTAAAAGCGCTCAAAAATACGCTCCTGATGCTCTTTTGGTATCCCTATGCCGCTGTCCGTCACAGACAGTACATAATACGATTCTTCCTCTGTTACCTCTAGCGCGGCAAAACCTCCCTTGCGGTTATATTTGACCGCATTGTCGCAAAGGTTAAAAATCATACCGGAAAGGAGCTGGCGGATGCCGCAAACGTGCGCCGTACTTCCGGTCAGCGTGAGTGTGACCCCCGCTTTGTCTGCTTCTGCCAAGAGCAGCCTGCGTGTTTCGTCCGCCAATTCATACAGATCTACCATTTCCCGCTTCAGATCCGCGCCGCCCTCATCCAGATGGGATAGTTTTATAATATCCGAGACTAGCCGGATCATCCGCTGGGACTCCCTATAAATCCGTCTGGAAAAAACCGCGATATCCTCCGGCTTTACCAATCCGTCTGCCATCAATTCCGCACTGCCCGAAATCGTATGCAGCGGCGTTTTGAGTTCGTGGGATACATTTGCAGTAAATTCCCGGCGCATCTGCTCGGATTTTTCTTTTTCCGTAATATCTAAAAGCAGCAGCACGATCCCGGATACCGCCCCCTGCGAAACAACCGGGCTTGCTTCCACCTGGTATATCCTTTCGTCCCGGCACATCCTAAGTTCTGTATAACCGCCGCTTTCTGCCCGTTCCAAAAGCTGTGCCAATTCTTTGCTGTCGTGGATGGTTTGGATATCCGTCCCGATGCAAAAACAGTCCGTAGCAAATAATTTCTGCGCCGCCCGGTTGATACTTAGAATCGTCCCCTGCGCGTTTAAAAGGATTAACCCCTCTGTCATGGCGCAAGTCAGTGTGTCAAACTCCTTTTTCTTTTGTTCCAGTTCCCGTTCCTGCCGTCTTATTTTTCCCTGCTGTGCACGCATGCGCCGAAGCAGCGGGGCAAGCTCGTCATACCCACTATACTCCATCGGTTCGTCCAGATCCAGTTCATTTAACGGCTTTACGATATTTTTTGCGATGCGATACGCCAAAATGGCGGACAGCGCGGCTGCTGCCGCAAATAGGATGCAGATAGGCTGCAGCATCCCAAGCACCAGTACAAGCAAAGAATACTGCGCCGCCGAAAGCCTGAGAATACTGCCGTCCGAAAGCCTTTTCGCACTGTATAAATAGCGTTCGGTAAGGGTTGTAGAATAACGGGAACTCGTTCCGTACCCGTTTAAAAGCGCTTCTTTTACTTCTGCCCGTTCCAGATGGTTCTCCATTGCCCCTTTATCGGAGGCGCTGTCATACAAAATGCTGCCGTCTTGCGCAATCCATGTAATACGGGTTTTTTGCACCGAAAGCCTTTCCAAATAGACGATTCCCTCATCCTGGACCCCCTGGGCGGCAAGATCCGTCTGGATCCGTAGCTGGTGCTGCTGTACACCGGAAAAATAGTCATACAGCACCGTCAAAAATAACAGAAGGGAAGCAAAGAACACGCCAAAGGATACAATAAAAATGGCGCGGAAAATTCGCTTTGTCATACCTGCTCCTCCATCCGGTAGCCGACGCCGCGTACCGTTTTGATCAAATCCCCCGGACGGCCGAGTTTCGTACGCAGCGTGCCGATATGGACGTCCACCGTACGTGTTTCCCCGCTGTAAGCCACATCCCAAACCTGCTCCAATAACTGATCCCGCGTAAATACTTTTCCCGGATGACGCAGAAATAATTGTAATAATTCATATTCTTTCAGCGTAAGTTCCAGACGGCTGCCGCAGACATATACCGTATGTTCGGCTGTATTCATCCGGATCTGCCCGGCCTGCAGCATGCTGCCGCCGTCCCGCAGCGTCGTCCTGCGCAGCACCGCCTTTACCCTGGAAATCATTTCCATCATGCCAAAAGGTTTGGCTAGATAATCATCCGCACCCAAATCCAGCCCCAAAACCTTATCATACTCCGTCCCTTTCGCCGTCGCCATAATAACCGGGATATCCGCGGTCGCCGCATGGGAACGGATCTTTTTTAACAGGGCAATACCGTCATCGCCTGGCAGCATAATATCCAGCATAATTAACTCCGGCCGTTCTTCCTTTAGCGCGTCCAAAAAAGCGGTCCCGTCCGTAAACCCCGCCGCCTGAAATCCGGCGGAATTGAGCGCATATATCATTAAATCACGGATTGCGTTGTCATCTTCTACGCAAAATATCATACAAATCACCCCCTTTCTTTTTTCTGGTCCCCGTCCCCCGGCAGCGTATATTTTTTGCTGTATTCTTCAAATTTATTTTGAAACTCCGCGCTGTCCTTACGGAAATCCCGCAGCGATTCATGGATATTCATATTATGCCCCGCAATATCGATCACACACCCCGCGATATTGGAACAATGATCGGAAACGCGTTCCAAGTCTGTAAGGACATCTGACCAGACAAATCCGACATGGATCGAACAACTGCCGTTTTGCAGGCGTAAAATATGGCTCATCCGCATTTTTTCTTTTAACAGGTCGATCACCTGCTCCAGCGGCTCCACCTTTTTTGCCGATTCCAGATCGCCCTCCAAAAAAGCTTTCAGCGAAATATCCAGTATTTCCGCAATCGCCCCGGAGATTACGGTATACTCCGCGCCTGCTTTTTCGGTCAGCTTCCTCTCTTTTTGGTTCAATTCTTCCGCAGACTGGATTAAATTGACGCCATGGTCGGCAATCCGTTCAAAATCACCGATGACTTTGAGCAGCTTCGCAGCCTGCGCACTGTCGCTTTCACTAATTTGCCTTGTACTTAAATGTACCAGATACGTTCCAAGCAGATCTTCATAATGGTCAGTTAATTCTTCTTTTTCCCGCACCTTTGCCGCAAGCGCCTGCGAATACTGTGCAAACGCCGCCATGCTTTCCTTTAATGCCGATACCGACGTATGCGCAAGTGCCGCGGCAACCTCCTGGCAGCGTTCCAATGCGATCGACGGGGTACCAAACAGCCTTTCATCCAGTTCCGTTTTCACATCCGTCCCCGGCTGGTCCGGGATCATCCGGTTGACCAGTTTCTCCAAAAATCCCGTCATCGGCAGCATCAGGACCATACATAGGATATTAAACACAGAGTGTGCAGCGGCGATCCCAAACAGCGAAGCGCCGCTGTTTAATACAGCCGGGGCAAACAGCGCCCGGATAATACAAAACACAGAAAGCCATACCGCGGTACCGATCACATTAAACGACAAATGCACCATCGCCGCACGCTTTGCGTTTTTATTTGCCCCTATAGAAGAAAGCATGGCCGTAACACAGGTACCGATATTTTGTCCCATGATAATCGGAATTGCCGCGCCAAAGGATACCTGCCCGGTAACCGCCAATGCCTGTAAAATCCCGACCGATGCGGAGCTTGACTGGATCACCGCGGTCAAAACCGCTCCGGCAAGCACGCCCAAAACCGGATTTTGAAACAAAAGCAGCAGATTTCGAAACGATTCGGAACTGCCGAGTCCGGAAACAGCGCCGGACATGGTCTCCATCCCAAACATCAGCGTTGCAAAGCCAAGCAGGATCATCCCGGTATCTTTTTTCTTCGCGTTTTTGCAAAACAAATAGAAAATAATGCCGATCAAGGCCAAAACAGGCGTAAACGAAGACGGTTTTAACAGCCTGACAAATACATTGCTGCTTTCAATTCCCGCCAGGCTTAAAATCCATGCCGTAATCGTTGTTCCGACATTCGCGCCCATAATTACATGGATCGCCTGTTTTAACGTCATCAGACCGGAATTGACAAAACCGATCACCATAACCGTAGTGGCAGACGAGCTTTGGATCACGGCTGTCACACCAAGCCCGGTCAAAAGTCCCGCCGCCTTTCCCGTAGTAAGTTTTCCGATTACAGCGCGCAGCCCGCCGCCCGCCCTGCGTTCCAATGACTGCCCCATAATGCTCATTCCAAATAAAAACAGGCTCAGTCCGCCGATCATTGTCAGTATTTGAAAAATATCCATAGATTTGACTCCTTTATATTCTGTTTTTTCTCCTACTTACTTAGTAACAGTTTGTACTCTTTATCGCTTGTGAGTATAAAAATAACAGACCGAGATCAAATCCATTATCAATGTTTTGTAAAATTTGTGTAAAGCAGTCAAAACCGTATGAAAAAACCGGAAGCATCGTTCCTGTTTTGCTTCCGGCGCGCGTTATTCTTTTCCAAATTCCGATAAAATAAGCCCTTCATTTCGCTCCAGCGTCATACCGACGCTCCATTCATTAATAAACAGCAGCAGCGGCCTGCCTTTTAAATCCATTACTTTTTTCATATCCGAAGTCCCTGTCAGCCGGTCTAAATCCAGCTCCTTATTCTCAATCCAGCGGATATGCGCATACGGCAGGTTTTCCAGACGGATTTCCACATTATATTCGTTTTCCAGACGGAATTTCAGCACGTCAAACTGCAAAACGCCCACAACGCCTACAATGATTTCTTCCATCCCTCCCTTGTATTCCTGGAAAATCTGAATCGCGCCCTCCTGTGCGATCTGTGTGACGCCTTTGACAAACTGCTTTCTTTTCATCGTATCCATCTGCCGTACACGCGCGAAATGTTCCGGTGCGAAAGTAGGGATCCCCTCGAAAGCAAACCGCTCCTTTGCGGTGGTCAACGTATCCCCGATCGAAAAAATCCCCGGGTCAAATACACCGATAATATCACCGGCATATGCTTCCTCTATCATTTTACGCTCCTGCGCCATAAGCTGCTGCGGCTGCGAGAGTTTGACTGTTTTCGCACCCTGGATATGCTTTACTTCCATACCCGCTGTAAATTTTCCGGAGCAGATACGCATAAATGCCACACGGTCACGGTGGTTTTTGTTCATATTGGCCTGTATTTTAAACACAAACGCCGAAAAATCCTCTGAAAACGGGCTGATTTCCCCCAAATCCGACTTCCTTGGCAGCGGCGGATACGTCATCTGCAAAAAATGCCGCAGAAATGTTTCCACACCAAAATTCGTCAAAGCCGAACCGAAAAATACCGGCGATAATTCCCCTTTCGTCACAAGCTCCTGGTCAAACTCCGCGCTCGCGCCGTCAAGCAGTTCGATCTCCTCCAAAAGCAGCTCCTTGGCCTGTTCCCCGATCTCCTCGGACAATCGCGGATCCGCAAGGTCCAGTTCCCGCTCTTTTCCTTCTTTTGTACCTTTTAAAGTATCGGAAAATGTCATGACTTTTTTGGTATTGCGGTCATAAACCCCTTTAAATTCCTTGCCGGAGCCAATCGGCCAGTTCACCGGACAAGTTGCGATCCCAAGTTCTTTTTCAATCTCATCCAGCAGTTCAAACGTATCGTTGGCGTCGCGGTCCATTTTATTAATAAAGGTAAAAATCGGGATATGGCGCATAACGCAGACTTTAAATAATTTGCGCGTCTGTGCCTCCACACCCTTGGATGCGTCGATCACCATAACCGCGGAATCCGCCGCCATCAGCGTCCGGTACGTATCCTCCGAAAAATCCTGGTGTCCCGGCGTGTCCAGGATATTAATGCAGTAGCCGTCATAGGCGAACTGCAGGACGGACGAGGTAACGGAAATCCCCCTTTGTTTTTCAATTTCCATCCAATCCGAAACCGCATGGCGCGCCGTAGCCTTGCCTTTTACGGAACCAGCCAGATTAATCGCCCCGCCGTAAAGCAGGAATTTTTCCGTCAGCGTCGTCTTGCCCGCGTCCGGATGGGATATAATCGCGAATGTCCTTCTTTTTTCTATTTCCTGACGTAAATCTGCCACGGTGTATTCCTCCATTTAAAAAAAATTGCATTTTTCAGTTCGTAAAAACTGATTGTAAAATCCTGCTGATTCAGCCATTGCATACCAGCAAACGTATTCTATAATACCGCCTTGCATCTGTCAAGTATTGGCTGCGCCCATTCCATAATGGAACCATACGTAACCGTTCAGAAAGGGCGTTACATTTTAGCTTGCCGGACGCTGGAAGAGACGGTTTGCCTAAACTGTTGCAACATACAAGATAAACAGGCAGATAACTAAAAAGACTCTTGTAATCAAATTCAGGAGATGCTATATTTATAGATATTTAAAGGAACAGCCGCCCAAAAATAACAGGCATAAAACTGTATCACCACCTTGTAAAAGCCTGTTAAAGATATCGTTTGAAAATATTTTAAGAAAGGATAGGGTGTAACGATGGACAAGAAAAAGAAAGTCTTTGCTGCCATAATCGGAGTTTTTGCATTTGCACTTTTCTACACAGGTTATGTATTCATTCAGACATCCACCAACCGCTCGCAAGAACCGCTCGGAAAAGGGGATTTCCGTCTAAACGATAACGGAACAGTTGCCCTTGGAGATGGAATGATATCCCATGGACTATTCTCAAAAGACGGAAAACTGATCAATCCTGGCGAAAAGGCGGAATGCGCAGATAACAAAGTAGAGGGAAAGATACATTTTCAACAAAATAAACAAGGGACGATGGAATATGGGCTGATCTTTATGGCGGATTTCATCCAAAAAGAATTTATCGTAGAAAACGAGGCATTTACCTGCTACCGTTTCTCACTCACAGGAGACGATCAAGTAAAAATCGGCGTACAGATCCCCGTAGAAGACAATACTTATGAAATAGAATATCTCATTGTGCCGGAACCGGATCTGAAAAATTTTTCTATGGAAAATGAACTGGAATGGAATAATTTTATGGCAACAAGGGATGTATGCAGCGGCAGTTACCGGATCACAGGCAAAAATGACACCAAACGCGTGCCCGTAACTTTGCCGCAAATAGATACAAACAAATTAAAAGCGGCAGACTTCCAGGGCAACACCGGATTTGAGCTTGTTAAAAGCAGCAGCGACATAAGTATTTTTGATACTGCAAAAAGCGGAGGAACCGCATGTTTATGTATGGGCGGTATGCAGCAAAGGGATGACGCTTATGTAGTCGTTGCATTTTGCGACTGGAAGCAGTCGGAACTTGCACCGGGGGAATTGTTACGCTGTTACACGTCTGTGCCAGATCGAAATAATTATGAAGAAATCCGTTTTCCAGATATAAAAGAAGATGCTGTTTACCAAATATTTGCTTTTTCATTACCGATTGAATCACGGATGC
>CAJUIH010000132.1 GCA_910586045.1 uncultured Eubacterium sp. | reverse complement strand
TCTTACCATTCTGGAGCCGGAGCCACAAGCCAGGCCTGCGTCCCTTATCCGGCGTCCCCGCAGCCAAAATGTAACACCCTATCTGAACTGTTACAAAAAATCCGGAATTTCCATACTGAAATGGCTTCCGGATTCCACTATTCCAATTTGTATTTTCGCTTATGACCCGCCTGCTGCATAGCCCCGCATAAAATAAAACAGGCATCCGCACATTTTTCCGACCGCAATTGTGCCAAGCATCCACTCCAACCCCATTTTCAGCTTGACCCTCCGGTATAAAATCGGATACGCATTGATAATCTCGGCGAGCGCAACCGCCATACATCCGATAAAAATACCCGCGCTCAGCCCAAATATCCCCAAGATAATATGGCCCACCGGCAAATGTATGTCAGAAAAAACCGAAACAATATTGCCGGTAATCCCGCCAAATATCGTAGCGTTTTCATAAGTCATAATATGGCCCGCCGTCTTTGATTTTTCCGCCATCTGCGGAATAATGCCCAGTTTTACGGCAATCGCGAAACTTCCGGTAGCGACCGACAGCCCGCATGCAAGCCCTAAAAATCCCAATAATACATGATTGATCCACATTTGTATTCTCCCTGCTGTTTTTATCCTGACAGCCCCTGCGCAAAACTGTCCAGGCTGCTGCCCATACCGGTATCCGCTTCCGCATCTGCTTCCAGCTCATCCCCGTCCGTAATGGAGCAAAAAATATACCTGTCTATGAATGCCACCATCGCATAACCGATCCGCATCCAGACCCCGCCTTTTTCCACTGCCCGCACCAGGCAGTCGTCTACAAAGCCTACAATAATAGAATTAATCCACATCCGCGTTTTTCCCCTCCCTGCTCTCATTTTCAATAAACGTATTGTCCACATCCTGCTCGTATTTACGCATTTCCACTTGGATTGGCGTAGGATCATGCGTTACTTTTTTCTTGCCGATATGGTTATAGAAAATCATAATGCCAATCGGCATCCCGATCGCATAAAAAACCTCAATCTCCGTTACCCCATTCGATTCCTGCCCGGTTACCTGGTAATAAAGCTGTGAAAAAACATCCGCTACCGCAACGTCGTTATTAAATGTCATAATGGTAAAAGCCGCTCCAAAAAAGATTACAATACATAAAACAACGGTTTTTAAAATATCCAGAACTTGATTCTTTTGGACATCCGCCTGGCATTCCACGATAAAATCCGTCTCTCCCATATTCTGCACTTCCAGATTCGGATAATCTTCATGAATCTGCTGAATCAGATTTAAAATAGAAAATACCTGGAGCCTGTGTTTTTTTTTGTTTGGCGTATCCTTTTGCGGAAAGGAATAGATTTTCTTCTGTTTTAGCTGCCGCAGGATCGCAGTATTCGTACACTCCATTTTCGCGATATCCTGTAAGTGTACCTGGTATGTTTGCACTACAATATTACGGTCTACTTTTAAATACAGTGTATCTGGTGAAGCTGCCATTGCCGCCTGATTCCTTTCTTCTGGTTTCTGTCCATTTTAAACGTGTCCTGTTCCATCTGAGCGGTCTGACGGCAATGCCGCAGAGAAAGACGAAAGACCCTCTGCCATTGCCTGGCCGGCCTGTACCGCCGCTTCTGCCGCCTGCGTACCTACCGTTCTGGACGTCTCTTCAATGGAATCTCCGATCTTTGCCGATACCGCCTGCGCCTTGTGGAACGCCTGCTTTCCGATGGCCTGCGCCTGCTGCAGCGTTTCCTTTCCGGATGCCTGCGCCTGCTGCAGCGCCTCTTTTCCAAGCTCTTTTGCATCTTCCAGCATATTCCTGCCGGCCAGCCGCACGTTACGCTCCACCTCTTGTGTCACATCTTTTGCATGTTCCAGTGCATTTCTGCTTTCCGAACGCACCTGCCTGGCTGTCTCTTTTCCAAACTCCTTGACATCTTCCAATGTATGCCTGCCGTCCGCTTTCCACTGTTTCCAGTCATCTTCCTTTAATGCGTCTGCTTCGTAATTTTGCTCGATCTGTATCATATCCGCTCATGCCTCCCAAATCGCATCTGATAAATCCGCTTGCTCTGCCGCAATGCCCGCAGGACTATAACCCGGCTCCTGCTGCTTTCCCCGCTGCGGCGCCGTTACTTCCCGGTTTACAAAAATGCTTTTGTCCGGATGCGGTTCCTGCCTGTAAAATGTCTTATAATAAAAAATACCGCCGCCAACCGCTATAACTAAAATTACAGCAAGACACATTCTGTAAATAAATTTGCCCATATCGTTTCCTCACTTTCTGCCAAATAAAAAAGGATCTACTACCGCGCTGGAAATGCTGCCCATTTCCTATTGCAGTTAGTATATCCCTCTTTTAAAATTCTATTCTGATTTTATTTGATTTCTATTTTGAGATAACGCGCGCAATTCCAAAATCCGGTCAATAATAACCGCCGCCGCCTCGTCCTTGCTCATCTGCGGCAGTTGCTGCGTCTCGTTTTTCGTAATCAGCGTAATAATATTCGTATCTGTACCAAACCCCGCCCCTTCCATGCGCAGACTGTTCGCCGCAATCAGATCCAGGTTCTTTTTTTCCAGCTTCTTCCTGGAATTTTCCAGCAGATGTTCGGTTTCCATGGAAAATCCGCATAAAAACTGATGTTTTTTCCGCTGGGACATACTTCCCAAGATATCTTTCGTACGCTCAAGCTCAACGACGTTTTGCCCCTCTGTTTTTTTCATTTTTTCCGACGCGATATGTGCCGGGCGGTAATCGGCTACCGCCGCGGACATGATCACAATATCCTGCCCGTCAAAATGCGCGTCTACCGCTTCGTACATCTGCTGGGCCGTAACGACCGGAACAGCCTCTACAAAAAGCGGCGTGCGAAGATTCACCGGGCCTGTCACCAAAACAACCTCCGCGCCCCTGCGCGCTGCGTTTTTTGCCAGTGCATAGCCCATTTTTCCGGTAGAATGATTCGTAATATAACGCACCGGATCCATGGCTTCCTGTGTAGGCCCCGCCGTAACCAGTACCTTTTTTCCTGTGAGGTCTTTGTCAAAAGCGCACGCATAAATCAAATATTCCAGCAATTCATCCGCTTCCGGCATTTTGCCCTTTCCGGTATCCCCGCACGCAAGCATTCCGCTTGCCGGTTCTACCAGATGATAGCCAAAACATTGCAGTTTTTCCATATTTTCCCGCGTCACCGGATGTTCATACATCCGCGTGTTCATGGCCGGTACGATATATACGGGCGCCCTGACCGCAAGCATTGTCGTCGACAGCATATCATCCGCAATTCCATGCGCCAGTTTTGCAATCATATTGGCGGATGACGGCGCAATCATAACCGCGTCCGCCTGCTTCGCCATTTCGATATGCGCCACCTGATAACCGCTGTCACGGTCAAATACATCGTCAATGACCTTATTGCCTGTCAGCGCTTCAAAAACGGTCGGCGAGATGATCCGCTGCGCATTTTTTGTCATAATCACATGGACATCCGCATGCAGTTTCACAAGCATACTGGCTAGATTTGCTGTTTTATATGCCGCAATACCTCCGGTAATGCCAAGCAGAATATGCTTTCCTGTAAGCATGATCATACCTCCATCCTAAAAACCTGCCGGTTATGTACCATTTATTCCATTGGAATCTTTTTATCTGTATACATAATATGGTTAATCAGCCATCCCAGCAAAAATTCAATCAGGCTGTCCAAATACTTTTTCGGGTCGCCTTCTACAGATTCCAGATCCGTTACCGTTATTTTTTCAATAAAGGATTCATGCATCCGCTGCTGTGCCGGCAAACCGTCATAATGGATCCGCTCCATGTACGTTTCTTCATCTTTGAAATGACGCTGTGTATAATCCTTTAGTTCCATCAGGATCCCGCTGATTTCATCATAGCTGTCATAGGTAAAGTCGTCCCGCAGGCACCGGTACGCTTTATCGGTAATACGGAATAATTCTTTATGTTCTTCATCGATAAAGTCAATACCCGTCCGATATTCGTCCGAAAACTCACATGGGTTTTCTTTTATCATCCATTCTTGCAACGGCGGCAGTTTGCCAATCATAGCGTCGCTGCCTATAATATGATGATACAGCCAGTGCGCCAGATACTCCATCATTTCCACCAGCAGCTTTTGCTGTTCTTCAAAATCATCAATATTCGTAAAAGACCATTCGCGGATTTTTTCACAAAATGTCATATGCTGCCTGCGCTGCAAAATCAGCTCCGGATCCCGGATTTTTTTCATATATTCTTCTTCATGGGCAAAATGCTGCTCTGCATAACGGTCCAATTCTTCCAACAATTCTTTGATTACCCTATAGTTATCATCCGCATAGTCATTTTGCGCCAATTCCGCTCCCCGGTTTAATAACGCAAACAAATGCCGGTGCTCTTCATCAATCTGTTCTATGCCCAGGATGCAGGCTTCTGTAAACTGAAACATTTTTATCCTCCTTTTCCCACCAAAACATGGATGTATTGGCTTGATGCATCTTTCTCCTATCATACAGAAGTTTCGAGCGGTAATCAAGTGCAATTTTCATAAAATCATCCGGTTTTTGCCTATAAAAAATCCCCACCGCCGCGGATGGGGATTTGTTACTTTCTTTATTTTGCAAGCTCTTCTTTCAGCGCTGCCGTCAATGCAGGTACGATTTTGTTCAAATCACCTACGATACCATAATCCGCTACATCAAAGATCGGAGCATCTTCGTCTTTGTTGATCGCAATAATGATATCTGCTTCTTCCATACCAGCTACGTGCTGGATCGCACCGGAAATACCGATCGCAAAGTATACGTTCGGACGAACCGTTTTTCCTGTCTGGCCTACCTGGCAGTCAACCGGTTTCCAGCCGTTTTCTACTACCGCACGGGAACAGCTTACCATTCCGCCGATAACGTCCGCCAGATCCTGCAGGATCTTGAAGTTTTCCGCAGAACCAACGCCACGGCCGCCGGATACAAGGATCTTAGCATCCATAATATTTTCTGCGCTCTTTGCCTGTTTTACAATATTCAGGATTTCTACGTATTTATGATTTACTTCAAATCCCGGATTGTATTCAATGATTTCAGCCTTTGCCCCGGCAACCGGCTCCAGCTTCTGCATAACGCCAGGACGGACCGTAGCCATCTGCGGACGGTTATCCGGGCAGGCAATCGTTGCAATCGTATTGCCGCCGAATGCCGGACGGGTCATCAGCAACTGGTTATGTTTCTGCTCTTTGCCTTCTACCGCTTTGAGCGGGAAATCACCGATTTCAAGCTGGGTACAGTCTGCTGTCAGTCCGGTCGCAACCCTTGCGGATACGGTAGGGCCTAAGTCCCTGCCGATTGCCGTTGCGCCAACCAACATGATTTCCGGTTTGTATTCGTTGATCACAGATGAAAGTGCATGTGCGTACGGCTCTGTTTTGTACACTTCAAGCGCCGGGTCGTCGACAACAATTACTTTGTCCGCCCCATATTCTGCCAACTGGTCAGCCAGGCCTTTTACGCCTGATCCAAGAAGAACTGCCGTTACATCTGTGTTTAAGTCTTTTGACAGATCTTTTGCTTTTCCAATCAATTCAAAGGCAATACTGCTTAATTCATTATCTACCTGCTGTGCGTAGATATATACGCCCTTATATTCTTCTAAACCCATTTTATTCACCACTTTCCTTCATCTTATTAGATTACATGTTTCTCTTTCAATTTGCCCATGATGTATGTCACGGATTCCGCAGCATCAAGCGTAACCTTTTCGCCCGCACCTTTGCGAACTTTATCCGATGCTTTTGCAATTTTTGTAGGAGATCCATTCAAACCAATATTGGCGTCATCCAGATCTTTCAGGTCTGCCCTTCCCCATACGGTTACTTCTTTGTCATACGCGTCGAAAATTCCACCTGGTGTCATATAACGAGGAACATTTAATTCAGAAAGTGCTGTAACAAGACAAGGCATCTTTACTTTCAATTCATGATATCTGTCTTCATACTGTCTCTTTACAATTACAGAATCGCCTTCTACTTTCAACTCTTCTGCATAGGAAATTACCGGCAGGTCTAAATGTTCCGCAATCTGCGGGCCAACCTGTGCGGTATCGCCGTCAATTGCCTGACGGCCTGTGATTACAAGATCATAATCTATATTTCTAAGCGCTCCGGCAATCGTAGAGGAAGTAGCCCATGTATCCGCTCCGCCCAATACTCTGTCTGTTACAAGGATTGCCTTGTCAGCACCCATTGCAAGTGCTTCACGCAGTACGTCGTCAGCCTTTGGAAGGCCCATCGTAACTACGGTAACTTCTGCGCCTGTTTCTTCTTTAATTCTAAGTGCTGCTTCCAGTCCTGCTTTATCATCCGGATTCATGATTGCAAGCATGGCTGCACGATCCAGTGTACCGTCCGGGTTAAACTTAACGCCGCCTTTGGTATCTGGTACCTGTTTAATACATACAACGATTTTCACGGTAGTTTCACTCCTTATATTTTAATGATAGTTTTCTGCTATACAAGTATCTATGGCCTCAGCCAGCCGCACCGCGGCCTGTTATCTTAACAATGCGCCTGAAATTACCATACGCTGAACTTCCGATGTCCCTTCGTAAATCTCTGTAATCTTCGCGTCACGCATCATACGCTCAACATCATATTCCCTGATGTATCCATATCCGCCGAATAACTGGACAACTTCTGTCGTAACTGCCATAGCCGTTTCTGCCGCAAATAATTTTGCTTTTGCCGCTTCTACGGAATAAACTTTCTGTGTTGCTTTTGCCATAGCTGCACGGTATACCAGGAATTTTGCCGCATCAATGCGTGCCGCCATATCAGCAAGCTTGAACTGCGTATTCTGCTGCTGTGCAATGGAGCGTCCAAACTGTTTTCTTTCTTTTGTATATTCGATTGCCCGGTCTAAAGCGCCCTCTGCAAGGCCGAGTGCCTGTGCGGCGATTCCGATACGTCCGCCGTCGAGCGTATGCATAGCAATCGGGAAACCTTTTCCTTCCGGTCCAAGGAGTGCATCCTTTGGTATTCTGCAGTCTTCAAAAATCAATTCATAAGTAGAGGAACCACGGATACCCATTTTCTTTTCTTTTGTACCAAATGAGAAGCCCGGCGCACTTTTTTCTACAATAAACGCAGAGAAGTTTTTCTTTTTTCTTCCCCTTTTGTCTTCGGTAATGCTTGTAATCGCGATAATGATATAAACATCTGCTACCTTACCGTTTGTAATAAAGCATTTGGAACCGTTTAATACCCACTCGTCACCGTCCAGCACCGCTTTTGTCTGGCATCCCTGCGCATCGGTACCAGCGCCCGGCTCTGTCAGGCCGAATGCGCCAAGCATCTCGCCTTTTGCAAGCGGAGCCACATATTTCTTTTTCTGTTCTTCCGTACCATAAGTCATAATCGGGTCAATACACAGAGACGTATGTGCGGATACGATAACGCCTGTTGTACCGCAGACTTTTGACAATTCTTCTACGCACATTACATATGTAAGCGGGTCACAGCCCTGTCCGCCGTATTCCTTAGGTACCGGAATACCCATAAATCCTGCCTTTGCCATCTTTGCAACTGTTTCTGCCGGAAATACCTCTGTTTCATCTACTTCCTGAGCAAGAGGCTTTACTTCTGTTTCAGCGAAATCTTTAAATAAAGTTCTCGCCATTT
>CAJUIH010000131.1 GCA_910586045.1 uncultured Eubacterium sp. | reverse complement strand
GTTTTTAACCAGCATATTTCCAGTTAAATGCTTTGGCTGTTAAATTGTATTGTTTAATAAAATTAAGGATGCTTTGAGCCATTTCCTCTACGGATTTATAGCTGCCTTTTTTCAAAAGCTTCCGATTGATGATACCAAACCAGATTTCTATCTGGTTCACCCAGGAACTGTGCTTCGGCGTATATACAAAACGAATCCTGTGGCTTTCATCCATAAGGAAAGTTTCCCTGCTTTTCATGCTCTCCAGTATGCCTTTCTTTCCCTTAATACCAAGATCAACCGTAATGGAACATTTCTGTGCAACCAACTTTACAAGTCCTTCGGATTTATGGGTATTAAGACCATCACAGATAATGATATAGTTTTTATCTGCATCCTCTGCTATAAGCTGCCCCACAGCATTGCAGAAATCTTCCTCATTTCGTGTGCTGTTCAGATACGGTGACTGGATCCTGCCATCTGCAACACGCAGGAATGTGATCAGACTTATAGTGCCATGACGGATGTATTCAAACTCATGCAGCGCCGGGCTGCCCGGGCGTACCGGCTTGTCCGGGTATTTGCGCTCCAATGCCTGGATCCCGGTCATTTCATCCGTGGAATATACTTCCGTACCGCATTCGGCAAGTTCCGAAGCCTGAAGATAGATGCCGCAGATTGTTTCAATTTTTTTTAAAGGATTCCGGGTTATCGTGCTTTTCCGGGGAGTTGAGCCAGTAACGGTTTTTCCATGGTGCGATACCCGCAAATTTAAGGAACCTCTGTACACTTGCGACAGAAATGGATCCCACGATACCCTGCCTGACAGCTTCTTTCGCAAGGGATGCAAGATTCCAGCAGCTCAGCTCATAGCCAAAGTCTTTTGGGTTTTTACACGCCAGTTCATTGATGAGCATGATCTGTTCCGGGGTGAATACAGGCTCTTTTCCGGGTCTTTGTTTATCTGAAAGCACAGACTTTATGACATCAGACAGCTTTTTATCACCATCCGGTCCGTCATACTCCTCCGTCTGGGCAATAAGGTCTATGTTGTTATAAAAACGATTCCGCCATATGCTGACAGTCGAATAGGTGGTTCCAAGCGCTTCTGCGATCTGGGTATTGTTTTTCTCCTCCGCGGCCATCAATATAATTTTGGATCGGGTCACAATACATGATGGCAGGGAATAGCTGGTGCTGAAATTTTTTAATATTGTTTCTGCCTTATCAGACAAAGTAAAAGAAGCAGCTTGAAAACCACGCATAATATTCCCTCCAATTTGAACCAATTCCTGTTAAGATATTATTGCAAAATTTGTTAAAAAATGGAGGAAAAAAGTATATGGTTATCAAAGAAACATTGTACTAGCGTTAATGCGTGTCGCTTTTTGCTTCCTTAAAATCCCGCTGTGCGTTCTTATATGCTAAGCCACAAGGATTTTTAATTATTATGTCGTCATTGACCGCCATCTCGAAAATCTGATTAAGCAACCCATGTATTCGCTCAATATATCCACCTGCAAGTTGCTTTCCCTCTAACATTTGAATGTTAACAAATAGTCAAGCAAAATAATGAATTTCAGAAAATATATTTAATATACCTTACCTAAACACATCATTCATTGCATGATAACAACCAATAATGTATAATCAATTTAAGGAGGGATTAAACAGGCATTAGCTTAAACCCCAGTTTAGCTGCTTCGGCTTTGAACTTCTGTTTACGTCTCTCTTCTTCATTTTTCTTCGTCTGTTCATACCTTGTCTCATCATATGTCTCCCCTGTTGTCAAAACATGCCATACCATGGCAAGAAGTTTCCGCGCTACAACAATCAGGGCTCTTTTTGTCCCCCCCCCCCTCCCACCTGGCCCGCAGCCTGTAAAATCAGTCCCGCAGGAAGAACTTCTTGCAGCGGGTGGCGGCCCATGCACACTGGCACATAACACTCTTGATTCTTGGATTGCCCTTTGTGATCCGCATGATCTTCTTCTTTTTCGCGCTTTCGTTATCTCCGGGGCATAATCCCGCCCATTTGCACAGATGCCCGGCAGTCTGGAACATGGAAAGATACACTCCAAGCTCCGATATAATGATCGCGCTTGCCCTCCTCTGTACGGCAGGAATTGTTTCAAGGGCCTGCATGGCCGGCTCATATTTCTCTGAATATTCCGTGATCCGCTGTTCCACGTCTTCTATTACCCTGTCGCAGTTTTCCTTGACTTTGACAAGGTTTGTAAGGAATATCCTGTCATGTTCGGAAAGCTTCCCCGCAACAGCAAGCCTGACTTCCGAAACTTTGCCCCGCAGTGTGCCTTTGAGACATTCTCCAACATCCCGTTCATCCAGCGCCCCTTTTTCACAGAGCCGTTTCACAAACAGCAGGAGCGTGGCTATCCACTGTGCATCTTTGACATCTGTTTTCTTGCCAGGAACATTTTTCATATGATGCGGGTTTGCAACAATAAAATTGACCTGTCCCTCCCCATACAAGATGGATCCCAGTACGTTGTGAATCGGAAATCAGTATACCCCCGTGCTCCCCATGGTTGCTCATAACGGTATAGCCCTTGTTGCACTCCACCCGGAAAACTGACATAGCTTCATCACTCCTTTGATTCCATTTTGCCGGGGTTAGGTATAAATCCTTATCCCCGTCAAAGATTCACCCGAAAAGCCGCATATCGCAAGGCTCTTTTCGCCCCTACTGCGTAACATAAGGGCTTTATTTGCAAGTTGTTCTTTCGCAATCGTAGCGTCCGAAAAGCCTTGATATTACAGTGTTCCTATTAAAACCCATTCATATGTAGTGTGTATTATGCAGAGCCATAGAAAACCAGCCGGATGAGGGACGCAGGTCTGGTTTGCGGCGGCATTGGAAGAATGGTCAGAAGGCAATACCTTATCTGAACTGATATAAAAAAGGACAGCTTACGCCGCCCTTTTTCGCTCACAACTGTTATGACATGCCGTTTACCGTCTTATACTTATACAGCATTTCCGCATGATTTTGTTCTTCAATCTGAATATCCGCCAGTAATTTGCGAAGGCTTGGTTCAGAAAATTTAAATACATTGCTGTTGTATTCGGAAGAAACCATTTTTTCCGTACCAATACAGTCCGTTGCAAGGAAACAATCATTCTTCTTGTCTTCGCTTTCTGTCATCGCGCTGTACGTTGCGGTCGGATTATAGTTTTTCCCGCTGTTGTCATTGCAGTTGCAGGTCGGTACAGAACCGGAAAGCACCTTGCCTAATGACTGGTAATGCTCTTTTTCTTCCCGTTCCAGATTTTGGAATAAATCTTTTAAGACGCTATCTTTTGCTTCATTGCCGTACCTGTTGTATTTTTCGATACAGCTTTGTTCCTGTGTCTGCAGATCCTGAATTGCCGTCGTTTCTTTTTCCGTTAAAATCATGTTTTCGTACCTCTTTCTTAAATAGTTAACTGCTGAATACAGATCCTATTATGTGGAAAAGGTACGGTTTTTATACATCATTTTTCAAGAACCATCTCTTATTTCCGCCGCAGTGTGCGCACCACATCCGGTACGCAAAGCACAAGCAGCGCCACTGCGCCCAAAAACAAATAGGACTGGACCATCGGCATAAATTGGTACGTCTTTCCCGTCCAGATTTGATAAAAATCCCGGTTTATATACGTGACCGGCAGCAGCTTTGCCGCCGCCTGCGCCCATCCCGGCAGATCTTCGTACGAAAGTCCCATCATTCCGCCCAGTATCAAAAAGGAAAAATAAATAAGCATGCCCACGCAGTAGGTCTTTCCAAAATTGCGGCAAAGACATGCCACGCCATGCGCTAACGCCATGCAAATCATACTAAATACAATCATACAGAAAATATAACAAAATAGACCCGCCGCCGTCGGACGCTTTAATTGAAAGAACATGCATCCGGATCCGAAAAACAGCCCAAATGCGACGATCAGAAAAAAGAGTTCCGCCACTGCCCGGTTGCAAAACGTCATCCTGCTGCTGATGCCGAATAACTGCATGCGCTCCTGTACGCCCCTGGCCATTTCCTCCGCGTATCCAACCGCATATCCCATCAGCAGCACCGCCATCGGAATCATCGCAGCCGCCCCAAGATAAACCGACGTCGCCGCTGCTGTGGCCGCCATTTCATTTGGAATCTCTGATACAGCCATCCTTGTAATCAGCATCGCCAGTACAATCGGCAGCCCAATCCCAAATATATGGACATACGGATTTCCGATTACATTGCGCAATTCAAATCCGACCATTTGTATCGATATTAGTTTTCTTTTCTTAGTCTGCATAGGATTCTCCTCTATACGCCAGTTTTGCATTACATGCATTACAATAAATGCTTTCAATGTCGTTATTGCTGCGTTTAAAATTTACATTATGACGAACCAGCCGGCTTACTGTCTGCTCTTCCATTTCCTCTGTTTCACAAGACAAAACCAGCAGGTGCGCCGGGGACGCCAGTTTCCTGCAGTCCCGGACAAGCCGCTCGTTTTGTTCGCAGGCTTCCAAGATCAGAACCGACCTCCCGCAGTACTTTTGAAATAATTCCTCTTTCCCTCCGTAATCAATGACCTTGCCCTCGTCTAAAATCAACAGCTTATCCGCAAGCTGCTCCAGTTCTTCATAATAATGGGAAACCATACACAGACTGGAATCCCTGCCCGCATACCACTCCGCCAGTTTTTCCACCAGCTTCTGCCTCGTTTCAAAATCCAGCCCTGAAGTCACTTCATCATAAAACGTCAGCGGCGCATCCTGCATCAGGATCATAATAATCGTAAACCGCTGTTTCTGCCCGCCGGATAATTTACTGTATTTCTTTTTCAGGCAGTTTTCAAATTCAAAATAGGCAATCAGCTCCTGCAGCTTCCGATTGCCGGAAATCTTCGTCTGCAAAACGGCTTCCATAATATATTTTACAGGCATCGAATCCGTATATCCGTTAAACTGCATATGCACTGCGATTTCCGCGGGCTTTAGCTGGCAGCGGACAGTTCCCTGATAAGGAACCAGCCCTAAAATACTTTTAATCAGCGTGCTTTTTCCCGCCCCATTTGAGCCTATAATTCCGACACGGTCCCCTTTTTCCACACGGATTGGACTTTGAATATCCAAAGCGGTAAATTTCCCAAACTGCACATGCAATTTCTCAATAGTCAGCAATCCAAACCATCTCCTCTCCGATTTTGACTTTTTTTGCTTTTTCTATTTTCTATCCTACCCGATTGCTGTGAAGTTCCGATGAAGATGCTGTGCAAATGCTGTAAAGAAGCAAATTCCAAAACCGCTTCCACACAATCCTCTTGATTGTCTATACGCAGTCTGGCATGAATCATTTTTGCATAATAGGCCGCAATATACAGTCCAAGCCCATTAGACGGCATTTCCTGTGCGCCGCGCACAAACGGTTCAAAAATATGCGGCATGATTTCCCGCGGAATAGCCGCCCCTTTATTTTGGATCCGGACACTCTGCCTGCCGACCCAAACATAAATATGCCCACCCGGCGGCGTATAGGCCACCGCATTCGACAGCAGGTTATCCAATATCTTTGACAGGCAGTCTCCATCCGTACAAACCCGTGCCTGGCGGTCGCCCTCCAATGCAACCGTCAGCTTTCGTTCCGCGGCCGCCACCGCATAGGAATCAAGCTGCGTTTCCATCAAATCATACAAACAGACCGCGCATACAGGCCCCGTTTCACGCTGCCAGTGGATCGACAGTATTTCCTCTACAATCCGGCGCATGGAAAGAAGCTGTTCCTTTACTTTCGGCAGATAGTAATCCCGGTCCTGGTACTTGCCAATCCGGCCAATCATCCCGTCCAGCAGCAGCAGCGCCGCTGTAACCGGCGTCTTCAACTGATGGGAGGAAGCGCGCAAAAAGACTTCCTGCCGTTCGTTTTCCTCGCGCAGCGTCTCGTTTACATCCTGCAGTTTCCGATAAACCGGAGATACAATACCGGCAGAATACACCCTCGAAAACAGCAGAACCAGCAATAAAACTACCGAACAGAGCATAGGGATACTCTGCATTACAATCGGCCTGATTTCTTCCATATCCGGCGTAACCACCGGCAATACGGAAAAAACAATCTCCCCTTTTGTTTTCTCCACTGCCAGATAGTTCGTATACCGGGCATTTCCATCGGCGACGCTGGATTCCAGGATTACCATCTGGTCAGAAACGGGATAGATCCGAAAAGACTCTTCCTGATACATGCCGTTTGATTCTGCAGGACGTATGACTTCGGCCAGAAACGGCATTCGAACATGGTCCCTGCCTATGCGTTCCATTTGTTTCTGCCATGCACGAATCCTCGCTCGTATTTGCCGCTCCTGAATGTCGTCCATCCGCATCTGGCGGATCCATTCCTGGATCTCTTTCAGCAGACATATGGCAGTGCTTTCTGTCGGTGTAATGTTTATGGACACCACTTTAGAGTACAGGGAAATTCTGTTTTCCTGAAACGGGATCGCAATCGTAACACATGCGGTAGGATTTTTAACAGGAACCCCCTCATAACTCCCTTGATCCATAAAAGTCTGATGCTGGGTTTTAATCGCTTTTAGGTTCTGTTCCTCCGTATAGCTGACATACAAAGACGGCAGCATCAGTACAAAATAACCGAGCAGGCACAACAGCAGCACGACTGCAAGCAGCATACTGTAAAACAAATTTTTTCTTCCAAGCTCCCTCATTTACCTGCCTCCCGATTAAATTGATAACCGACTCCAATTACCGTTGTTATATAAGGCCCGGGGAGTTTTTTCCTGAGGTTTTTTACATGCGCGTCGATAATCCTGTCATTTCCGACATAATCTTCATTGTAAATACGCAGAATCAATTGTTCTCTGGTAAACACACGGTTCGGCTGTTCATACAATGCCTGCAAAAGCAGGTATTCACTGAGTGTCAATGGCAGCTTTTCCCCCTGAAAATACGCGCTGTAAGATTCCTGCTGCAAATAAATCCCATCCTGCCCCTGTCCCGCTTTCGCCTGTTTACTGCCCGCTGTCCGCCTTAATACCGTCTCCATCCGCTTTAGCAGGATAATCGGGGAAACCGGCTTAATAATATAATCATCCGCATACAGATTAAATGCCCTGACCTGCGTTTTTTCATCATCCAAAGCGGTCAGCATAATAACCGCCATGTCCGGTTTCCGGCTGCGGATATACTGCAGTACAGCGAATCCGTCCAAATCCGGCACCATAATATCCAGCACCGCCGCGTCAAATTCCCGTTCCCGCAGCAGCTCCATAGCCTGCTTTCCCCGTTCTGCTTCCGTTACATCATAGCCGGAAACGGCCATATATTCCTTTAAAACCTCGCGGATCGTTGGTTCGTCTTCCAAAAAAAGTACCCGGTTATGTTCCTGCATCATTTGCTCCTTTCTGTGCAGCCGCGTGTATCGGCGCTGTATGCTGCTTCTTTTTTTGTTATTTTATCATGGGGGTATGAATTTCATATGAATAACCGCATAGAAGTAATAATTCAGATAAAGTGTTACATTTTGGCCTGCCGAACGCTGGGAGAGACGGTTTGCCCGGCATTCTGGCGGCCCTCCAGAATGCCGGGCAAACCATCTCTCCCAGCTAAACAACTGTCCCAAAATATCTTACCATAGTTCTTGTCTTTTTCTCGCCCGATTTTTGAACTGCACACTCGAAGAAAAATCCTGCGAACTATAGGTAAGTTATTTCGGGACAGTTCCTAATCTTTGCAGTCTTTACAACTGGTATCCTATACATACATCATAATACATAAAACGGATTCGTAAAATCTTGTCAGCCATCCATGTGCTGTTTTTCATTTCTATGTAGTATATGATACGCAGAACCAGCGAAAACCAGCCGGATGAGGGACGCAGGTCTGGCTTGCGGCGACGTTGGAAGAATG
>CAJUIH010000130.1 GCA_910586045.1 uncultured Eubacterium sp. | reverse complement strand
CTGGCGGCTTTGGAAGAATGGTTAGAAGCCCTTAGCATTCTGCCCGGTTACCTAAGGGGCGAAGCCAAGCGGTGCCTTTAGCTGCTGGCGTTAGCCAGGGCGAATTAGGCGCCGCGACCGGGCAGGCCGCTGCGTAAATGCAGAATGCTTAGGGATTCTTGCCATTCTGGAGGGCCACCAGCAAGCCGGGCAAACCGTCTCTCCCAGCGTCCGGCAAGCCAAAATGTAACACCTGATCTGAACTGTTACTGGTGAATTAAAAATCTTACATCTGCTCCTTGATTAACGTCCATACTTATGGCATAATACAAACATAACTCTTATTTGAAAGGGGGCAGCATATGGATACCCAAGTATTAACCGTTTCTTCCAAAGGGCAGATTTCCTTTCCTGACAGCATCCGCAAGTTATTATCAATCAAAACCGGAGATAAACTGGTTGCATACGCATCTGACGATACCATCATGCTGAAAACAATAAAATTTCCATCTGTAGAAGATTTTGAATCATCACTGAATGAGGCTCAAAAATGGGCGGAATCTGTCAGATATAAAGAAGACGATGTAAATGCCATCATTAAATCTATGAGGAAAGATCACAGAAAATGAAAATCGTAATAGATACAAATGTACTGATTTCTGGAGTGTTTTTTGGTGGTTTCCCAAGATAAATACTCAGTTCACTGGCATTATTTGATTGCTTTCTTTTAAAATATATGTATCGTATTTCGTTGATAACCTTAGTATCTCCATCTCCCGCCTCTGCTTTTCTGTATTCTTAATCATCAGCTACACAACGCTTGGAATTTGTAAATACTTTATCAGCTTTACCGTCTGTTATACCACTGTTTTAGTTATGGATATTTAATTTGCAAAATAGACAAACTCTTGATCGATTTCGGATAAACAAATGGCGATTCAAAAAACTTTTATTTTTTTCCTATTCTGTAACCTTTTTCTGTTTTAATTTGTATTGTTAGTGAAAGGCCTTTCAATTTAACCGTCAATGAGGATTTCTCATGAAACAATCAATCAATGCACTGGTACAGCGTTACCGTGACAATTTATTTGCGGTTGCATTCAACATCTGTAAAAATGCAGCGGATGCAGACGATGTCGTCCAGGAAACGTTCCTGCAGTATTATGTAACAGGAAAAAATTTTGAAAATGAACAGCATATCCGCGCCTGGCTGATCCGGGTAGCGATCAACAGGGCGAAAAATATCAACCATTCATTCTGGCGGGAGCATAAAATGCCGTTAGAAGATTACATGGAAACCCTGGTATTTGAAACGCCGGAGGATGAAACCCTGTTTGAAACCGTTATGGGGCTTCCGGAAAAATACCGGATCGTAATCCATTTGTATTACTATGAAGATTACTCGGTCCATGAAATCGCATCTGCCCTGAAGCTGACCGAAAGCAATGTAAAAGTCCGGCTGGCGCGCGGGCGCGGAATGTTAAGAGACGCATTAAAGGAGGAATGGGATAATGACGAATAAGGAAAAATACAAAAAGGCTTTTTCGGTTTTGCATGCCTCCGACCAGATCGAAATGGAGGTAGCACAAATGGCACAAAGAAAACATGCATATATGAAAAAAGTACTGGCGGCAAGCACTGCTGTCGTAATCGTATCCTGCAGTATGACCGCCGCATACGCAGCCGATTTGGGCGGCATCCGTGAACGGCTTACCATGTGGTTCCGCGGGGAACAGACACCGGTAACCGCCACCAGCAATGGTGATTACAGTTACCAGTATACGTTTACAGACGTCGATGGAAATCCACAGGAGTTTGTAGCCGGCGGGGTAACGATCGACGATTTTGGGAATGAGCGCCCGGCTTCCGCCCAGGAAATTTTGGACGACCTGTCCGACGAAATAGTAGTGGGCGATAACGGCAGAATCTCGCTTTATTACTCCATGCAAAAGAAACAGATCGATATTACCGACTTGTTTGATTCGGACGGGATCTGCAGGGTTGCCGTAAAGGATGGAAAACAAATTGTGTATTTTACAATAAAAGATAATGGCAGCGGCGATATGGATTTTGAACGGACAGCCAAGGAGCCGGCGGACGCAGAACGTTATACGCTAACAGAGTAATTATTCTCAGACCAACCCCACATAGAAATATTTCATATCTTAACAAAAAGTGGCTGTTGCGCTAAGAAAAATACAGCAAAATATAGTATGTAAAAATTTTTACATGTCTATATTTAGTATGTATTTTGCTTAGTGTGACAGCCCACTTTTTATTCTGAATCCTTATATTATTTGTAAAATTATAAATATTTTTATCATTTAAGTTGACAAATATCAAAAGATATTATATACTGCAAAGGCAAACTAACATTATAGGTTAAGTATTTATATATCATGTAACGGTGGACAAATTGTGCCAAAACTAAATACTTATCAAATGTTCTATGCAAGGAGAATGTTTTATGTTAAAGAAAAAATTATTAGGATTATTTGCAGGGTTATTTGCTACTGGAATGTGTTTTGCGAATGTTGATAACACACATGCAGCGTCTAGAGCATGGGATGTACATGCTCAACCTGGAAATTATGAGACTGTAAAAATAGTTGATATTGTAAACCATGGAACTGGGTATATAGCATCATGCGATTCAATGAATGGTGACGCAGCATCTAAGAAAACAAATATATTAGAATTCTCCGATAGAGGTTGTTCAAACAATGTATCATTAAACAACATAGTTGAATTTACTTCTACAGGTAAAACTATTGCATTTAAACATAAATCCATGCCTAAAGTTGATGTAGTATATATGAAAGTTTCTCTTACATATAGTAACGGCAAAACAGCATCTATGTCTGGAACCATTCAGACTAACTGAGAAAAACAGAACATAACAGCAACCTCTCGGATTAATGAGTACTGGAGTGTGTTCTAAAATTACAAACTATGTAACCATCAATGAGCGGGTCTGAAAATTGCACAAAAACGCCTTGGTATATTTGTTCAAAATATAAAATCTATATGCAAAGCTATTCTATTTTATTGTATATTCTAATTATGCCAATTTGTGCAATATTCACAAACATTAAAGATACACTTTGGGTGTAGATAATTTTTGTTGGTAAATGGCGTTTTTAGCACTATATCTTGTGATATTCTGCACACGACTTACCAATATTATGGATATAAAAAGCAAAAACCAATGTTTGTTATCTGCACCCATACACTTTGGTAACTTTTTTAAATTTGCTCATTTATAGTATGTAAATTATGTGTATTAATAATATTACTTTGCATAATACAAAACCTCATAAACTTCTATTTTTTCAGCATGATTACAGTCAATTGATAATTCTAAGACACTCTCTTAGTAAAACTATGGAGAAAAGATGAAAAAAACAGGGATCTTGCAGGATCGAAACTTCTGGATTACCATGTATTCGGCGTGACTGTGCGCAAACTGGCAGAAAATACCTATTATTATGAATTTGACGTCGGTACTTCCTATAAAGGGATTTTCCTAAACCGGGACGACTGCACGGTTACATCTCCAAAAACCGAAGCGCAAAGCAAAGACCCCCTGCAGCCAGAGCCATTTGGTACGAACCATCTGGTATCCATGTTTCAGAAAGACCGCTTTGGTTTTATTTGGAGCTGCTGCCAAAATTTTGAATCCGTTACCGTCAATCATACGTATGAAACATTGCTGTCATTGGATGAAGCCTGCCGTCTGCTGAGCGATTACATATCCGAAAGCAAAACGTTTTCCGTGGACGCTGTCGAGCTGATCTACCAGACAGCATTTACCTATGAAAATGAAGAGAAAGCATACTGGGGTTACGTCCAGTCCGTGCATGCAAACCCGGCGTACCATTTTACAGTAGAAAATACAGGGCTTTCGGAATATAACCATCTATATTTTGATGTGGACGCGGTAAACGGAGACGTAACCGCAATGTCCCGGTAAGGATCGGTGGTAAATGTGAAACAAAAACTGCTTTTTCCGGCATGGGACGAGATTTTTTCCCGGAAATTTTTTCTGAGTATTTTCGGAGTTTTTTTGCTGTGTGGGTTTAGCCCATTCCCTGGCAGCCCCGGAATGGATCTGGCGGAAACCTCCCTGTCAGCCTGTCTGCATTACAGCAGAGAAGAATTGCTGTCCCTGGGGGAATCGGCAAGCGCATATTCATTTATGGTTTGTTTTCGTGAAATGGAATGGTTTGCCGTACTCCTGCCTGTACTGGCCGCTTTCCCTGCTGTAACAGATTTCGCCGTACAATGGACAAGCGGATATTATTATTTTTCCATATCCCGCAAAACCCGAAAGAAATATGCGGCACAGTGGATGCTGCGGGCAGCAGCGCAGGGCTTTTTTTCAATCGTGTTCGGTATATCCCTTTATTTTATGATGATCTATGTGAAAATACCGCATTTTGCGGCGTACCACGCGGATACACAAGACAGCATGATTGTGATGGCATATGGTGCAACTGCGGGGCAGCGCTTAATTACCCTCTTGCTTAAAGTATTTCATACCGGTTTACTTGCCGCTGTGCTGTCCATGCTTGCAGTCGCCCTGACCGTGTTTTGCAATGACAGTTTTTTTGCCGTCAGCGCCCTGGCGCTCATGGAATACTTCAGTATGAAACTGCAGTCGGCATACGAAGGATGGCTGATTGCACAGTACTACCAGCAGGGCTTGGAGACGCCGATGCCCTTTCGTGTCATCCGATTCTTCTTCCCGTCGTATCACCTGTACTTTGACCAAAGCTTTTCCTATGAATATGGAATCGGCTATTGGCTGTATGTTTTGCTGGCTGTACTTTTTACTGCCGGTATTTGGATATGTTTTTATCAAATGGTAACAAAAAGGATCGAATAACATGCTTACAACATTACATCAAATCTGTTGGATCGCCGGTATGGAATACCGAAAATGGCTGACAAGGAAGCATCTGCTGGTCCTGCTTTTTTCCATACTCTTTTTGGGCGAATACGTTTTTTCAGATATGCTGCGCGTTGCACAAATAACCGGGCTGCGGATCAACTGCCTGGAACCTATGGCCCTTGTTTTGTCTTTTGCGTTTTATATTATGGCAGTGCCATTGATTGTCATTGTAGAACTATCCGATTTTCCTGATAAAAGCGCCGGAAATATATTTGTCGTCATGCGCATCCGCAGGATTACGTGGCTGTTCGGTGAACTTTTCTTCGGATTCCTGGCAGGGGCAACCTGCCTGCTTGTCTTTTTTGCCGCAAGCTTGATCTGGACATTTGGATACACAAGTGTTTCCAATACATGGAGTCCGTTTATGACTGCTATCTACGAAAAATTTCCGGATCTCTATACATCGAATGCCCGGCTGTTTTTAGAATCCGGCACGCTCAGCCATGGTTCGCCCATCAGCGTTACGCTTACGTGCGTTGGATTACTGCTGCTTTATATACTGTCGATGGTACAGATCCTATGCCTGTTCCGATTCCTGGGGCGGCAGAAAACCGGGCTGATTGTAACGATTGGAATCACGGTTTTTGGTGCTGTATCGGCTGCTTATATTGAAGATATCAAATGGTATTTCCCGATCACACATGCTATTTTCGGCTTACACTACGACAAATTTTTTGCACAGTCGATTGTTCCGCTGTATGCTTCCATCCTTTATTTTGCGATTCTAAATTTAGGACTGCTGGCGTTAAATATAAGAATGGCCAAAAGATGCATGATCGCAGACGGGTCATGGTAAGGAAAACGTGAAAAACATGATAAAAATAGAACATTTAAACCTGACAATCCACAAATCGAAAATATTAACCGACATCAATCTGTCCCTTGAAAACGGTAAAATTCATGGTCTGGTCGGGAGAAACGGCTCTGGAAAAACGATGCTGATGAAATGCATCTGCGGTTTTGTCCACCCGACTAGCGGAACGGTCCAAATTGATGGGAATTTTATTGGAAAAGACATAGATTTTCCGAACGATCTGGGCGTCATTATTGAAACACCGGAGTTTATCCCTTATTTAAGCGGCTTTTCTAACCTGCTGTTACTCGCCAAAGGACGGAACCGTATTGGCAAACCAAGAATCCATGAAGTAATGCAACTCGTCCATTTAGACCCAAACAGCCGTCTCCATGTAAAAAAATACAGCCTCGGCATGAAACAGCGCCTTGCCATCGCACAGGCTATTATGGAATCCCCAAAACTTCTGGTACTGGACGAGCCGCTCAGTGCGCTGGATGAAGACGGCGTACACGATATTCGAAAAATTCTGTTGGATTTCAAACAGGGCGGTGCTACCATTATTTTATCCTCACACAATGCGGAAGATATCCGTGTATTGTGCGATGACGTTTACCGTCTCAGAAAAGGGTGTATGGAGGTCAAATCATGCTTGGATTAAAACGAGGAACCGTGCAGCTATACGATCACGAAAAAGAATGGGAAGTGGAAGCGCAACATACAATTTCCCGTTTAAAAAATATTTTGGGTCATGTCATAAAAGAGATCCAGCACGTAGGCAGCACCGCTGTCATTTCCATAAAGGCAAAACCCATCATTGATCTTGCGGTCGCAGTCGATGATTTCCACGAAATTCTTGCTTTTGAAAAAGAATTGCAAAAAAATGGTTTCTACTACCGCCCCCATGCACAGGCGTCTATCAAAAACCAGTTGTTGTTTGCCTGCGGTAGTTTTTATGACGGCACGGGAGATTTGCAAACGCATTTTATACATGTTGTTTTGACCAATAGTATGGACTGGATCAACTACATCAATTTCAGAAACTATTTAAACAGCACGCCTGCAGCGGCCAAAGAATATGAAAATTTAAAAGTATCCCTTGCCCTGCAGGCTCCTATTGACAGCGGCAGAGAAAATTATCTGAAAGGTAAGCATGATTTTATCGTTGCTGCGCTGCGAAAAGCGCTTGTGAAATCTTATCTTGGAAAAACAGTTCTTATAAAAATCGACAGGCCCGTCGGAAGCGTACATCCGAACCATCCAGATCTCGCCTATCCGGTCAATTATGGTTACATACCAAATGTATTAGGCGGCGACGGCGAGGAACTGGATGTGTATCTGCTTGGCGTGGACGTTCCAGTCGAAGAATATTTAGCTTGTGTAATCGGCATCGTCTACCGTCAAAACGATGTGGAGGATAAGCTTGTCGCTGCCCCGAAAGGAATGTATTTTACGAAAGAGGAAATTGCAAAAGCGGTGTATTTTCAGGAACAATATTATGAAACTGAGATTGAAGCCGCTGGATGGTAAGGAACTGTAAAGAAATAATATGATAAAGTTACGCAGGATTTTTCTTTGAGAGTGCCGGGCAAAAATCAGGCGCATAGCGGGCTATGTAACTGATTTTTGCCTGGTGCTATCAAAGAAAAAGACAAGTAAGTTTGTCATATTATTTCTTTACAGTTCCTAAAGCCTTTGTATTGGCTCGCCTTTATATTTGTTTGAAACAATTAAATGAAAACCAGGAGGAATCATCCATATGATAGATATACAAGATAAAAACCTCTGCCCTGCCCCTACCATAGACGAAATCAGTGAATATGTCAAAAATCCTGCATTCCTGCAATTTTGTACCGAAATCAAAACTACGTATAAATGCAGGGAAAAAATAGAATACAGTTCCTGCAGTTGGGAAAAGGGCTGGAATGTAAAATTTAAAAAATCCGGTAAAACCTTGTGCACCATATATCCAAAGGAAGGCTATTTTACTGTTATGATAGTTGTAGGATCCAAAGAAAAAGCAGCGGCAGAAGCCATACTGACCGAATGCACAATCGAACTGCAAACGATATACCGGGAAACAAAAGAGGGAAACGGACAGCGATGGCTGCTGATCGATTTAGAAGAGAAAGAAAATTTATACCGTGATCTGCTGCGCCTGATCCAAATTCGCAGAAACAGTTAATTTTTATT
>CAJUIH010000129.1 GCA_910586045.1 uncultured Eubacterium sp. | reverse complement strand
CCACGCCGGAGGAGTGGCTGTATTATGCGGTGAATTATCTGATTGAGCATGGGGACGGGGATCTGCTGCGGTGGTATCCGAATCTGTGAAGGGGCGGCCTTGGAGGGGTGTTCATTTTGGGTGATATGTACTGAGAATATGGGGATGAGAAGCGGGTATGCACACCTTTTGATGTGGTACTTGCTTTTTTCGTATCCGTTTTGATTGTATTAAAGTTTGTCGGGGAATATGGCAGCGATTTGGTAAGGATTTCTACGGGCATTGATTATGTGCGGGCAGTTATTCAGGTGGCATTAGGAGAGGAACCGGATTTGAGCCGGGATGGAATGTGTGCCTGTGCCGCTGTGCGGTATGTTTTGGATCAAAAGGATCTGGAAGCGCTGCAGCAGGTAAAAAGGGAACATCCGGAATATGTCATAAGAGAATCTGTGCACAAGGCTGTGGAGCGGAAAGTGTCGGACAGTGCAAACCGGCATGGTTACTATATGTTACGTGCGGATAATGTACATGCGCTGGATCGGTATATGCCGAAGCCGTAAAGTGATGAAAAAAATATTGCAAAGCGTGATTGGCTGGGTGCATGGTTCTGTTTCTAACAGTAAAAAATCCGGTATGGTTTGGAATACAGTCAGTGGGATCGTTAGTACCGGCCAGACAGCAGTTGTGTTGTTTTTTATTTCTTTTAAAAGAGAGCCAAACATAGCCGGTATTGTTTCGATCGGATTTGCCACTGCAAATCTGTTTGGATCGGTCTGCAGGTATGGCGTTCGCAATTACCAGGCAACCGACAGCCGGGAGAAATTTTCATTTAGTGATTATTTTTACGCTAGATGCCTGACGGTATTTCTTTCCTGTATGCTGTTTTTTGGATATACCGGATATCTTGCGGCCTGCAGGCATACCGCGGCAGAAAAAATAATGGTGATGATTCAAATTACTCTATTAAAATTGATCGACGCATGGGAAGATGTATACATTGGAAGGTGTCAGCAGGTAGGGAGGTTGGATATCGGAGCTAAAATTTTGTCTGTTCGTTTGCTGGTGTCTACTGCTTGCATTTGTATGTTGTTGTGGATTGGGGCAAATACAGTGATTTCATTTTTCGGAGGTGTTTTTGTTTCGTTTATCCTGGTGTGTTTTTTTATTCCAAATACAGCCAGGCAGGTGAACGCCGGCATATCTACTATGGACAAGGAAAAAATTCGGTGTATTTTGAAAAACTGCATGCCGCTGTGTGCCGGGACAACGCTGTCTGTCTATATTGGAAATCTGCCCAAATATATGATTGACGCTTATTCCAATGAGGGGACGCAGGCAGTTTTTGCATATATCATGATGCCGGTCTTCGCGGTTACTCTGCTGAATCAGTTTTTGTATCAGCCAAAGGTAAAAGATATCGGAGATTTATGGAGAAATCCCCGGCCAGAGCGGTTTTTCGTATATGTACTTCGGCAATGTGTGATGATCGCAGTTTTAACGGTTGTTTCGGTTGGTGCGGGATGGTGGGTTGGACTGCCTATTTTATCTGTGTTATATCATGTGGATTTGACGCACGTTCGGACAGAGTTCGCGGTGCTGCTTCTTGGAGGTGGATTTTATGCATTGGCCGGTTTCTTACATATACCAATCACAGTACTGCGCAGACAGGGGTTTCTTGCAGCAGGATATACGTGTGCTGTACTGGTTTCGTTTCTGACTGGAAAATTATTAGTAACAAAACTAGGGCTGCTTGGGGCAGCATGGTTGTACTGCAGTCTCAATGCATGGCTGTCACTGCTGTATTTTGCAGTATTCCTTTTATCAGTCAAAAAACTGCGTGTGAGAAAGGATAGGAAACATGAATAAAATAGAATGGCAAAATAAATGTTTTTCTGTTTATTGTCTGGCAGGATTACTAAGATTGTTGTCTGATCATAAAAAAACGGCAGTACAATTAAGGGCTGTCCAGGAACAGCGGATCCGGCGATTAATAAAACGGGCTTATGAAGTGCCTTTTTATAAAAGAAGGTTTGATCAGGCAGGGGTAAGGCCGGAAGAGATCCGGACGAAAAAGGACCTTGCAAAGCTTCCGGTTTTAACCAAGGCAGAGTATCGGGAATGGATGAGGGTGGAAAATCAGAATCCTGCGGCAAAATATTTCAAACGGACGACAACGAGCGGTTCTACAGGTATCCCGATTACAAATATTTATCCGCCGAATGAATATGCGATGCAGTATGCGATTCATTTATTTGGATGGCTGCGAGGCGGATATAACCCGTTTACAGGCAAAACATTGACACAGGAAGCCGCGGATGAACAGGTGGGGATGCATATGCTTGTACAAAGGATGGGTATCCTGCGGCGTGCATGCTTTCAAACCGGATGGGAAAGGGAACAGATTATTGACAAGATCCGCACGTATCAGCCGGATATGATAGAGTCTAACAATGCGGAATTGATGTACATTGCCCAATATAGTATGGAACATGGACTGATATTTCCAAAACCCCGTTTTTATACAGCAATTGGTGAAAACATTGATGCAGTTAGTTTCCGTACGATGCAAAAAATATATGGGGACGGACTGTTCAGTTTTTATGGATGCAGTGAAATGGCGACAGCGGCGATTCGTTATCCTGGAAAAACAAGGTTTGAGGTGTTAGAGGATATTGCTGCAGTAACCGTACGGGAGCATGGTAAAATGTTGGAAGAAGGAACGGGCAGTTTACTTATGACATCACTGTATCGAATGCAGTACCCGATGATTAATTATGAAGTCGGTGATTTAGGGGTTCTGAAAATACATAGAGGAAGAGATTATATTCAAAAAATTATCAGCCGGCAAAATGATATGTTTGTATGGAAAAGCGGGAAAAAGACAACGTGGAGACGGTTATATCGATTAACTAAAAATTTGGAAGATATATTTCAAATACGCTTTATACAGGAATCTTATACATTGGTCCGGATACAGATTGTAAAGGATGTGCATTCTGTGAAATCGGAAAAAGAATTGGAACATCAGATTTCTTTTTTGTTACGCAAAGAGTTTGACCAAGGCGTTGTATTGACTTATCAATGGCTCAAGGATATGCCGCCGGATCCGAATGGTAAAATCAGAAATATGATCTGTATGGTCAAAGGATCATAGAAAGGGTAAAATTGCAGGATGTGTTTGAAAGGAAAAAAATTGATGCTGTTGGGCGGACACGCACTAATGGCGCATGTGATTGAAAAGGCAAGGGAACTGGGCGTTTATACGATTGTAACGGATTATGTGCCGAATGCGCCGGCAAAAAGGCTGGCCGACGAGTCCTATGATATCAGTACAACAGATGTAGATGCGTTAGTAAGGCTTGCAAAAGAATTAGGCGTAGACGGTGTTTTTACCGGGTATGCAGACAGCAATCTGGTTCCTTGCTGTGAAATATGCAGTCGGTTGGGCATGCCTTTTTATGCTACGTTAAAACAGCTTGATCAGACGATGCATAAAAACCACTTTAAGGAACTCTGCAAAAAACACGGGATTAAGGTTGTGGACAGTATAGATGCGGAGATGTATCTACATCACAAAGAACAGATACCGTATCCAGTGATTGTAAAACCTGCAGACAGCTATGCAAGCAAGGGGATATCGGTTTGTTTTAATCCGGATGATTTGAAAGCGTGTATGGAAAAAGCGCTGCATGTTTCTGCTTGTAAGGAAATTGTGATAGAAAAATATATAAAAGCGGATGATATTTATTGCTATTTTACGGTTCAAAATGGAATCGTAAGTTTATCTGCGATGGCCGATCGGGCCTTAAATGAGGAACAGCCAGGTTATGCGCCGCAGCCGGTCGGCTATTTTTTCCCGTCGAAGTATTTGAACCTGTATGAGCGGAATGTACACGATAAGCTGCAGCATATGATTTCGGATCTTGGCCTTTTGAATGGTTCTTTTTTTATGCAGGGATTTGTGCAGGACGATGAAATTTTATTTTTTGAAATGGGGCTTAGGCTTTCCGGAGGTGCAGGATATTTGCAGATCCGGCATCAAAATCAAATTGACCAGGTTGAAATGCATATTCGCTATGCGTTAACAGGTGTTTTTGGAAACTGGAGCATCGAAGCATATGATAAGCCTGATTTTGCGAAACCAGCCTGTGTTGTTGTAATATTGCTGAAAAACGGCAGGATCAGCCGTATCGAAGGATTGGAAAAAATCAGGCGTCAAAAGGAAGTATTCCATATTCTTCAAATGAGACAGGAAGGTGAAACAATAAATGCCAAAGGTACGTTGAATCAGGTTTTTGCAAGGATCTATTTGTGTGCAGAACATAGGGTCAATCTGAGGAATGCGGTCAGGTTGATTGGGACGGAACTGAAAGTACTGGATGAAAATGGATGCAGTATGATTTTAAATTTATTTGATCCAGATCAAATCTGATCGGATGGAAAGGAATATAGATGGAACTATCTTTTGTAATACCGTGTTATAATTCGCAGTATACAATAAGCAACGTTGTAGAGCGGATTTTGGATATGCGGATCGATTGCGCATATGAGATTATTCTGGTAAATGACGGCTCTAGGGACGATACGCAGGAGGTATTAAAGGCACTGACAAAAGAAAACGATTTTGTCCGGATGATCAGCCTTGCGAAGAATGCGGGACAGCATGCCGCTGTCATGGCCGGGCTTTGTCATACAGCGGGTGAAGTAGTGGTGTGTCTGGATGACGATGGGCAGACACCGATCGAGAATTTTCCAGATCTGATACAAAAGCTAAAGGAAGGGTATGATGTAGTCAGTGCAAATTATATATGCCGCAGCCAGTCATCGTGTTTTCGAAGATTGGGGACTTTTGTAAACCATAAAATGGCCGAGTGGCTGATCGGAAAGCCAAAAGGGGTTACGGTATCGGCTTTTTTTGCGGCAAAGCGGTTTGTAGTCGATGAGATTACGAAGTATCGGCAGCCGTATCCTTATCTTGCAGGGCTTATTTTACGTACAACGGACCGTATTGGAAATGTGGATATGGTACAAAAAGCCCGCAGCAGCGGGCAATCAGGGTATACATTTCGCAAATTGCTAAATCTTTGGCTGAATGGTTTTACGGCTTTTTCGATCAAGCCGCTTCGGGCGGCAGTTTTATGCGGAGGCAGCATTGCTTTGGCCGGCCTTGTACTTGCGGTTGTGACAGTAGTGCAAAAACTGTCGGGGGCGCAGATACAGGCCGGATGGAGCTCCTTAATTACGGTAGTATTGATGATTGGCGGATTAATTTTGATTATGCTTGGTATCATGGGAGAATACGTTGGAAGAATTTATATGTGCATCAATCATACACCGCAATATGTCGTGCGCAGTAAAGCTGGGTTTGATTCCGGGAGGGATCATGCGGTTCATGAAAAAAAATAAACAAAACATAGGGATGTTCGTTTTGGGCAGTTTCCTTTTTGGGATTTTATCGTTGCTTTTTTATCACCAAGCGGTTTCGGAAACAGGAAACTATGCAAGCGATTTGCCGGCACATATTCAAATTGCTGTGGAGCATAGGGGCTATTCTTTTTTATATTGGGTATTAGGTGTTGTGTATGGCTTATTTGGGTATTTGGGCGTTGCTTTTTTCGAAAGCGCAATTGTATTATGCACATGGATGATCACAGTCATATTTTTAAAACAACTGACAGGAAACAAAGGAACTAACAGGGAATATTATGCGGCGTATTTCCTTTTGTTTTTAACGAGTATTTATATTCCGGGGATTTATGAATGGTTTTATTTGCGGACAGTGATCACACAGCCATGGCATAATATTACCTATTTTGGCATGCGGTTTTTTGCGGTATGGACGATGTTTTGTTTTGGAAAGATTTATGAATCTTATTTGTTCGGCCTGCGTATTTCAGAATGGTTATCTGTGGCAGGACCGCTGTTGTTTGCAACTGCCGTCAAACCTAATTTTTTGCTTTCTTTTTCTTTTGCGCTGCTTCTTATTTTAATACGGGACGGTTACAGGCAAATCTGTCAAGGAGTCTCTTTTTTGGTGCTGCGCAATATCGTCTTGTTGGGTATGACGGTTTTGCCATCTTGTTTGGTATTATATATACAGAGTTTGATTTTATATCCGCGCGGGCAAAACGGAGGGGAACATGGGATTGCGCTGATTTGGGGTGAAAAGTTTGTTCAATTTGGCTTACTGCCAACGGTTCTTAAATGTATGTGCGGGCTGTCATTTCCTCTGCTCGTGTGGATATATCATAAAAAAACAGCGCCGTTTGGGCGTTTTATTTATCTGATGTATGCCGTTACATTGCTTCAAACGGCAATGCTGTCAGAAACTGGCGAACGTGAAAATTATGGAAATTTTTATTGGGGTCTGTATAACAGTGCGTACATTCTGTTTGCATTCTGCCTTTCTGTTTTTATGAAAGATGGTTATGAAAAACAAAGAAAAAAAGGCGGAATCTATTTCGGTATCGGCATTTTGTTATTACTGGGGCATGTATTATCAGGTTTTTATTATTTCAGCGTTTTATTTATGGGGGAGGGGTATGGGATCTGAAAATAGAGTGGTCAATTGGGGACTGGCGGTATTAAATGTACTTGCGCCGGCTGTGGTTGTGTGGGTGGTATTGGAATTGGCGGGTAAATCTGTTTCTGACTGCTTACCAGTATGGGGAGACGAAATCTGGTGGTGGAAACAGGCGGAAGCGGTGGGTGTATATGGAAAGCCGCTTGGATTTTGGGGATATAACGGCGGCAGGGCGCAAATTGGAACGTATGCGGCATGGGGACCAGCAATGGTACTTCCATATGGTATGTTTGCATTTCTTTTTGGATGGAAATACAGCAGTTTTGTGTATGCAAATATATTTTGGGAGGGAATTGCGACAGCAGTTTATATAAAACTGACAAAAGTAAAACAAAAGGGAATGGTACTCTTATTGGCTTTTCAGTTTTTCTTTGTTGTAAAAAACTATTTTTTAATCAAAGCAATGGCAGAATGTGTAAGATACTCGTTGGGTATCATTGCAATATCTTTTGTATATTATGTTTTTTCGAACGAAAAATGCGGCCCTTTTTTTAAATATTTTTTCGTTCCGTTGTATTTGGTTTATATTACGCAGGCGTATCTTATTTTTGGAATATTTTTTCTGGTATACGTAGCATGTGTGTTCAGAATAAAAAGAGGAGCCATGTATCTAAAAGCAGCAGGAACAATTGGTTGTTTTTCTGTTTATATGGTCTTGTCTAAAAAAATACTACGTTTATTTTGCAGTCCTTATCCAGAATACACACAAACATTACCGGAAAAGGTTTATAGCAATATAAAAGGAATTATTTTGATTTATCAGGATGGCAAAATTTTTTTTCAGTGGTTTTTGACCGTATATTTGCTGGTAATGGCAGTATTGGCGGTAACGCTGTTCTACAAAAGGAAATGTGCAAAGAAAAAAGACCAGGTGCTCCGATTGGTTTCTTTTCTTATCTTATCTGGATTTTTTTGGGGACATATTCTTTTTTATAACACAACAGCTTGGACATTTATAAGAGGTTTGGCAGTCGGCATGTTACTTTCTTTTTGCATATTATGTTTGGCAGACGGCCAGCGGGTTACCGTTCTTTTTTTGCTGCTGATTATAACCGGGATACTTGTGTCAGCAGGTGTATCTGAAACCTTTATCAATGAAAATCGTTTTATAGATCTAGATTGGCAGCAAAATTTGAATATGACAAGACAAACAATGGAAAATATTTTGGTGACGGATCTTGAAACGGCTGATCCGTGGGATCATACAGTGGCAGCTTATGAAACGGCAGGATTAAATCTGGCGTTGGCATTGCCAGCGGGTTTTGCGTTAAATGCAGTTTTATCAGAAAATGTTTATGATAATGCGAAGTATGCGGTTGTTGGAAAAAAGTTGGATCAAAAGAAAGAAAGGGAAACGGTTTTAAAACTGCTGAGAACGGGATATATTGTAAAATACGAAGATAAGCGCATGGCTGTTTTGAAAAAGCGCGCGCAACCATAATTTCCCATACG
>CAJUIH010000128.1 GCA_910586045.1 uncultured Eubacterium sp. | reverse complement strand
TTCAGTTTTTCTGCCAACTGTGCTTGCGTTAGTTTTTTCCCTTTACGACATTTGGCAATAAATTTTCCAATCTCTGTCTGATTCATCATTTTTCTCCTTTCGCCTTGAACGATACGCCTAACTGTATGTTTTTCACACGAACTAACGGTTGGATTCGGGAGATTCAACCATTGGTTGGGAAGCCTTTTTTGCCTTTTTCTGTATCATTTTAGCATACAGTTGTGAATTTTTCTATCCTGTGCTTTGGACCTATCAAAAAAGAATAAGCGGGATTCCGCAGTAGTCGGTATTGGGGAGGGGATGTGTATTGCAGGCGATCTCATGTTTGTAACAGTTTAGAAAAGGCGTTACATTTTTCTCACCGGACGCTGGGAGAGACGGTTTGCCCGGCTTTCCGGCGCCCCTCATCCGGAAATATTGGAAGCATCTCGACGAATGTCTCATCTTGTGTTATACTGTCAAGTATGTAATCACGGAAGGAGTCATTTTTATGGGCGCGCAGCAACCGAAAAAAGTGAAAAAACAACTATGTGCCGGTCTGCTGGCTCATGTAGACGCGGGCAAGACCACCTTGTCCGAAGGGATGCTGTTCCAAAGCGGTAAGATCCGTGAAATGGGGCGGGTAGACCATAAGGACGCGTTTTTGGATACTTATGAGCTGGAACGCGCAAGGGGAATTACCATTTTTTCCAAGCAGGCGATGCTGCAGTGGGGCGGCTTGGACATTACGCTTTTGGATACCCCCGGCCATGTGGATTTTTCAGCGGAAATGGAGCGTACGCTGCAGGTACTTGATTACGCGATATTGTTAGTCAGCGGTGCGGACGGCGTGCAGGGCCATACCTGTACGCTCTGGCGGCTTTTGGAGCGGTATCAGGTGCCGGTGTTTTTATTTATCAATAAAATGGACCAGCCAGGCACAGACCGTGAAGCACTGCTGGCGCAGGTGCAGCAGCGCCTGGATGCCAACTGTGTGGATTTTTCATCTCCTGGCAGCGCCGAATTTTACGACGCGCTTGCGGTTTGTGCGGAAGAGGCGCTGGAGCAGTATCTGGCGTATGAGAAAATCGAGACGGACTGTATTTCGGATATGATCAGCAGGCGGGAAGTTTTTCCTTGTTTTTTTGGATCCGCGTTAAAACTGGACGGGGTTTTGGAATTTATGGAAGGGTTTGCCTCCTATACAAAAGTCCCGCGGTATCCGGACGCGTTTGCCGCAAAGGTATATAAGATTGCCAGGGATGGGCAGGGGAACCGTCTGACCTATATGAAAATTACGGGGGGTTCTTTGAAAGTGCGGACAAGCCTGTCCGGGAAAACGCCGGCGGCGGGAGAATGGCAGGAATGGGAAGAAAAGGTTACGCAGATCCGCCTGTATTCCGGCGCGAAGTTTGAGACGGTCAGCGAAGCGCCTGCGGGAACGGTATGCGCGGTATTAGGGCTGACAAAAAGCAGGCCTGGGGAAGGCTTTGGCTTGGAACCGGATTCGATGCTGCCGCTGCTTGCGCCGGTATTAACTTATCAGGTAATTTTGCCGAAAGGCTGCGATGCTGCCGCGATGCTGCCGAAGCTGCGCCAGTTAGAAGAGGAAGAGCCAGAACTACATATCGTGTGGAACGAAGCGCTGCAGGAAATACAGGCACAGCTTATGGGGGAAGTGCAGTTGGAGATCCTTACGAACATGATCCGGGAACGGTTTGGCATAGTCGTAACATTTGGCGAGGGGAATATTGTTTACAAGGAAACGATTGCCAATCAGGCGGAAGGGGTCGGGCATTTTGAGCCGCTGCGCCATTATGCCGAAGTGCATCTGCTGCTGGAACCGGGGGATGCAGGAAGCGGGATGCAGTTTGCTGCGGACTGCAGGGAGGAGCTTTTGGATCGCAACTGGCAGCGGTTAGTGCTGACGCATTTGGAAGAGCGTGAACATAAGGGGGTTTTAACCGGATCCGCCATTACGGATATGAAAATTACACTTGTAGCAGGGCGTGCGCACTTAAAGCATACCGAGGGCGGTGATTTCAGGCAGGCTACTTACCGGGCGGTGCGGCAGGGCTTAATGCAGGCGCAGTCCGTATTGCTGGAGCCGCAGTATGCATTTCGTCTGGAACTGCCGGAGACAATGGTCGGGCGTGCGATGACGGACCTGGAAGCGATGCATGGCCACCCGGGCCAGCCGACGATCGAAAACGGCATGGCGCTGCTGTCCGGTACGGCCCCGGTTGTCACGATGCGGGGGTATCAGAAAGAAGTGACGGAATACACCAGGGGGCTTGGCAGGCTGCAGTGTACATTTGGCGGATACGCGCCCTGCCATAATACGCAAGAAGTGGTATCGCGCATTGCTTATGATCCAAACGCTGATCCCGCGAATCCGTCCGCTTCGGTATTTTGCGCGCATGGCGCCGGTTTTTTGGTGGAATGGTACGAAGTCAAGGATTATATGCACATCGAAAGCGTATGCTCCGTAGAAAAACCGCAGCAGATACAGCTTTTGGAAGAAGCGGAAAGAGTAAAAAAACATGCGTCTGCGCGCAGTGAAAGCATCGGGACAGAGGAAATCGACCGGATTATTTCTGCTGCATACGCCGCCAATAAGCGCGGGCCGTCCGGCGCAGCGCGCAAAAACGGAGTTCGCCGCAGAAAACGGGTCTATGGTCCCGGTGATGAAAGCGGTGTATTGGAACAAGCGCCGCGCGCGGATTTGCTTCACGCGCCGTCTAAGCCGCAGGCCCTTGACAGGCGGGCGGAAAGAAAGAGCGCGGGCAGCGGACAGGCACGCGCAAAATATCTACTTGTAGACGGTTATAATATTATTTTTGCATGGAAAGAACTAAGTATCCTTGCAAAAGATAATATAGACGGCGCCAGGGGGCGTCTGCTGGATATTTTGTGCAATTACCAGGCGCTGAAAAAATGCTGCCTGATCGTCGTGTTTGACGCTTACCGCGTGGAAGGACATCAGACGGAATATTATGACTACCACAACATCCATGTGGTGTATACAAAAGAAGCAGAGACCGCCGACCAGTACATTGAGCGGTTTGCGCATGAAAACGGCAGGAAATATGATGTCACGGTATCTACTTCCGACGGATTAGAGCAGATTATTATTATGGGGCAGGGCTGTCACCTGTTGTCGGCAAGAGAACTGGAAGAAGAAATAGCGAGGGAAAACGACACGCTGCACCGGGAATATCTGGATGGGCATCCGCGGGGCCGCAATATGCCGTTTGCGGATGCGTTCAGCGAATTGGGACAGGAAATTAATCAATGGAATCAGAAACCGAATGGCAGATAAAAAGGAGTATTTATGGAGTTCTATCAGCAGGTAATTACGGACGAGGACGATATTTATATTTATTTCGAAGTGATCCGCGCACTTCGCCCGGCAAGTATCCTGGATTTTGGAATGACGCTCAAACGGATGGGTTCCATTTCCAGGCAGGCCATGCATTGTGAAATACCGCGGGATACAAGATTGGACGGCATTGATTTTTGCGCCGGGGTAAACCTGCCTATTTATGAACAAATCTATGACCGGATCTATGAGGGCCACGGGCAGCAGTTGCCGGAGCGGACGTATGATCTGGCCATATATCTGTGCATCCCGGAAACGCTGGGACTGCGCAGGCTGGAATATGTATCCCGTCATGCCGGCCGGATCCTATTTGACGCTAAGACAGCGTCTTTTACAGACTATTTTGTAAACCGTTATCCATGCCAGTCCCTGCAGGTCGGCGAAAGACTGTATGGGCTGGCGGTAACAGACGGTGGGAAAGGGGTGTGAAAAATCGGTGGAAACAATGGATACGCAGATCTATATAGCGGCACACCGGGCATTTACACTGCCGCAGACAGATCCGGTTTATATTCCCCTGCAGGTTGGCCGGGCGCAGGCAGAGGATCTTGGCTATTTGGCAGACAATACTGGATGCCATATTTCAGAAAAAAACAGCAGCTATTGTGAACTGACAGGCATGTACTGGATTTGGAAAAACAGTAACGCGCAGATCGTAGGACTGTGCCATTACCGCCGTTATCTTGCGCGCGGCGCAAAAATCCTTACCGGAAGCGAAATCGAAGATTTGATGCGCTGGTACGATTTGATATTACCGGACAGCGCCAGGTCGGCCAATCCGAACGTCTATGCCCATTATTGTGAAAAACACAGAAAACAGGATTTGGAATGCTGACTGCAGGTCATGAAAGAACAGTGCCCCGTGTATGTCCCGGCGTTTTTGTGGTCGTTATCCTGCAACCTGATTTCGATGGGGAATATTATGATCGCGCGCAGGCAGGTATTTGACCGTTATTGTGCATGGCTGTTTGACATTTTGTTTGAAGTGGAGAAACGAACGGATTTGACAGGCTGTGACGCCTATCAGGGCAGGGTGTTTGGATTTTTATCGGAACGGCTGCTGCGCGCCTGGGTACTGATGCAAAAACTGCAAGTGCGGGAAGAAGCGGTCTTGTGTGAGGAACGGTTTCCCTAATGTATTTCAGCGTGTGGTTTTGGAAAAAAACGGCCGCCCTATCACTGGATGGCGTGATAGGGCGGCCGTTTTTGTATCTTTTATTTTGCAAGCAGCAGCATAATCTGGTTGCTTCGTTCAATAAATTTGGTCATAGCTTCCGGCGCAAGCGGCTGGTTGCTGATCATGGCAAGGTCGTAAAGCTGCTGGCAGAACATCGGTACCTGTTCGGAGTCCTGATGTTCAAAAATGTATTTCACAAGTGTATGGTTTGCATTTAAGGTCAGCGTAATATCTCCGCCGAACATGCCCGGATCCATACCGCCCATGCCGCCCATGGCATACATTTTCATCATATCCTGCATACGCCGTCCTTCTTCGGATAAGGTAATGACCGAAGAAATGGTTTCGTTTTTAAGCTTTTCTACTTTTACGGTCAGCTTGTCGTTGCCAAGCGCTTTGCGGAACGTTTCGGTCAGGGCGTCGGTTTCGCCTTTTAATTCTTCTTCCGGTACGTCCTCCTTTAACGATTCCGTAACGTCCGCGTCAATGCGCATAAATTTGAATTTTTCATTGCGCCGTTCCAACTGGGTGATGAAAGAAGAGTCAATGTTGTGGTCTAAAATCACGGCATCCATGCCCTGTTCTTTAAACATGTTGATATACTGGCTCTGCTGCTGTTCATCGGTTACATAGTAGATGGTCTTGCGCGTATCTTTTTCCTCCGCGTCGGTATCCGTATCCGCGTCGTCCGCTGTCGCGGAAGTGCCGTCCGCGTTTTCGACTTCTACGGCTGGCGCCACATCCTCTGTACCAGCCGAATCGGTTTGTTCTACATCGCTGTCCGTTTTTTCCTCATCTGTTTTTTCTTGATCCGTTTTTTCTTCGTCAGCTTTCAGGCATTCCGGCAGGGTGAGGTATTTATGGTCCAGATTTTTGAATAAAATATAATCATTCATCTTATCGCAGAACTTCTCATCCCGTAAGCAGCCGTATTTAATAAACGGGCTGATATCATCCCAGTATTTTTCATACGATTCTTTTTCGGTTTTGCACATCCCGATCAGTTTGTCCGCTACTTTTTTGGTGATGTATTCGGAAATTTTCTTTACAAAACCGTCATTTTGCAGCGCACTTCTGGAAACATTCAGCGGCAGGTCCGGACAGTCGATCACGCCCTTTAACAGCATGAGAAATTCCGGGATGACTTCTTTGATATTGTCCGCGATAAATACCTGGTTGTTATAAAGCTTGATCGTACCTTCGATCGAATCGTATTCGGTATTGATTTTCGGGAAATACAAAATACCTTTCAGGTTAAACGGATAGTCCATATTCAGGTGGATCCAGAATAACGGTTCTTTATAATCCCGGAAGACCTTGCGGTAAAATTCTTTGTATTCTTCGTCGGTACAGTCCTTTGGTGTCTTGGCCCATAACGGGTTCGTATCGTTTAACGCAACCGGACGCTTTACGATTTTGAGCTTTTCGGTCCGCGGGGAAACTTCTACGACTTCCTTTTCTCCGTTTTCATTTTCTTTTTCTTCTGTTTTTGCTTCCTCAATAATGGTTTCAATAACCGTGTCGTCGTCGCGTTTATCCGCCGGGTCGATCGTTTCGTATTCCGGTTCGGCATTCGCCTTATTTAAATAAATCGGAATCGGCATAAACGCACAGTATTTTTCCAGCACTTCCCTTGCGCGGTATTCATTCGAAAATTCCAGGCAGTCTTCATTTAAATACAGCGTAATCGTTGTTCCGACGCTGTCCTTTGTCCCGTCTGCCATATCAAATTCCGTACCACCGTCACAGGACCAATGCACCGCGCAGGCGCCGTCCTGATAAGAAAGCGTATCGATTGTTACCTGGTCCGCAACCATAAACGCGGAGTAAAAGCCCAGTCCAAAATGGCCGATAATCTGGTCCTCATTCGCTTTATCCTTATATTTTTCAAGGAAATCCGCCGCGCCGGAAAATGCGATCTGGTTGATATACTCTTCGACTTCGTCCGCCGTCATACCAATCCCGTTATCGGTAACCGTCAGTGTTTTCTCATCCGGGTTTACCGTTACCTGGATCTGCGGCTTATAATCGTCCGGCAGCGTATATTCACCCATCATGTCAAGCTTTTTTAATTTGGTAATTGCGTCGCAGCCGTTCGATACCAGTTCACGGTAAAAAATATCGTGGTCTGAATACAGCCATTTTTTAATAATAGGAAAGATGTTTTCGCTGTTGATGGAAAGACTTCCGTGTTTGTTGTCCATGAAAATGCACTCCTTTTCTAAAATGTGTAAAAGATGATCAGGCTAAGGGACTGTCCCAAAATAACTTACCGGGACAGCGCCTAAATACAGCCGTAAATTGTAATCATAAAAAAACATACATACGTGTATGTACAAATGGATCTGTTTCTGACAAGCCTTTGCTTTCAACCGATCCGTCCTTATTTGAAATAGTAATACTCTGCATTTAAAAAGTCAATAGAAAATCAGCACTCTTTTCATGTGAGTGCTAACAATTTTGCGCAAATGCTTCATTTTCAAGGGTTTGCGGAATTATTAAAATTTTATAAAGTGCGGTAAAGTACGCTGCCATAGCTGATTTGAATGGTTGGCGTACATTACATCTGAAGTCTGCAACCTCTTTTTTTATCCGGTGCATGCTATATAAACGGCGTAAAATTTCAGCACAATATGAGTTGTTTCTGGCCCGCCGTTTATCGGGGTTATTGTGCAGTATTCAATCACCGAATATATAGATAAAACAGCATTTATAAAAGAATGGTGGGAGAGCGGCGACGACGTTACGCTGATTATGCGTCCGCGCCGTTTTGGAAAAACACTTACGATGAGCATGCTGGAATATTTTTTTTCGATCCGCCATGCGGGACGCAGGGATCTGTTTGATCAACTGTCGATTTGGCAGGATGAAAAATATCATGCGCTGCAGGGCGCCTATCCGGTCATAAGCCTTTCCTTGGCTGATGTAAAGGGCGTGAATTATCGGGATACTTGTGTAAAAATATGCCAGATTCTGACGGATCTGTATTCGCAAAATTATTTTCTTCTGGAAAGCGGGATTTTAACAGAGCCGGAACGCGCTTTTTTTTAAAAGGTGACAGATCATATGGACTTGTTGGATGCATCCGTTGCTTTAAAACGTCTTTCTAACTTTCATTGCCGCTATTATGGAAAAAAAGTAATTATTTTGTTGGATGCCTTTATTTTGGAGTTTAAGGTGCGCGATCCGCAGGAAGAAAATACATTGCTGGATACAGCTAAGGATGCATTGCGCCAGATAAAGGAAATGCGCTACGCGGCATTGTTGGAGGAAAAAGGGATCGCAGGGGATCGGATCTGGTGTTATGGATTTGCGTTTGAAGGAAAAAAGGTGCTGATCCTGTAAATTATGTAAGGAACCGTTCCGATAGTCCGCTATGCGCCTGATTTTGGAACGGCGTATTAAATTTCCATAAAACCGTATGAAAAAAGTGACAATTTATCCAGTAAAATAAAAAAACTTCCAGATCGAGCCAAGGTAAAATAAGGCCAGCCGTATTTCTTGCAGGTGTTATATTTTTGCCCGCCGGACGCTGGGAGAGACGGTTTGCCCGGCTTTCTGGCGGCCCTCCAGAATGGT
>CAJUIH010000127.1 GCA_910586045.1 uncultured Eubacterium sp. | reverse complement strand
CCCGCTTACTTTTTGAAAGCTGGCTTTTACCTGCCCTTTTTTCGCGGACTTTAACGCCGTCGTTTTTACCTTGGATGGTTTTACGACCTCCTGCCACCGCGCGAATAACATCGTGCCTGCATTCAGCCGGGTCGCGCTGCTTACTTTCACCCCGCCGTCCTTTTGCGTATACCAGCCGGAAAACGTATAATTTTTGCGCTGTACTTTAGGCAGAATCCCGAGTGCGTCGTTATTCAGCAGCGTCATATTTTTGCGGCTTAAATTGGTACCCATGTTTGCGTTAAAATCCACAATATAATACAGCAATTCCACCTGGATCGTTTCTTCCGGTTTATTGGCTGTCTGGCCATTGCCGCCCGTATTGCCGTTTCCGCCATTCGCATTATTTCCGGATCCGGCGCCGTCTGCATTCGTGCCGCCCGCCGGATTGCTTCCCGATGCGCTGCCTGATGCATTGCCGCCCGCTGCACCGCCTGACGTACCGCTGCCTGATGTATTACCGCCTGTACCATTACCTGATGTATTGCCGCCTGTACTGCCGCCTGACGTATTGCCGCCTGTGCTACTGCCGCCCGTTGTGCCGCCTGACGTATTGCCGCCTGTGTTGTTCCCGCCCGTTGTGCCGCCGCCCGGCGTATTCCCGCCTGTGCTGCCGCTGCCTGGCGTATTGCCGCCCGTGCTGCCACTGCCTGGCGTATTGCCGCCCGTACTGCCGCCGTCTGGCGTGTTGCCGCCCGTACTGCCGCTGCCTGGCGTATTGCCGCCCGTACTGCCGCCTGTGTTGTTCCCGCCTGTTGTGCCGCTGCCTGGCGTATTACCGCCTGTGCTGCCGCCGTCTGGCGTGTTGCCGCCCGTACTGCCGCCGCCCGGTGTATTGCCGCCGGTAGTACCGCCGCCCGGCGTCTGGTTTCCGCCTTCCGTGGATTCTTTTTTGACAGACACTACGCACGAAGCCCGAACTCCGCTCCCATCCTGGCTTTCCACGGTAATAACCGCCGTTCCTGCACCGGCCGCGTGAACTACGCCGTTTTCTACCGTTGCGACCGCTTCGTTGTCCGAAGTCCATTTGAGGTTTTTATTTGCGGCATTTTCCGGGATGATTTCGGCCTGAAGCTGCAAGGTCTTGCCCGCGTCAAGGGAAACATCCGCGACGCTTAACGAAATTTTTTCAATCTTTACCTCCTGCGGCGGTGTTTTCGCTGTGACCGTAAGGGTAAGTTCGTAATCCGCGCTGCTGTTGTTTTCTGTTTCTTCAAAATGAACCTTTATTTTTGTACTGCCCGCTTTTTTTAGTTGGATATCCCATCTGTTTTCTTTTTTCTCCGCTCCGTTTTCTTTTTTCTCCGCCTGTGCGATCTGCGGATCCGCAATGGTTACCACCGGTTCCGCTTCATTGTAATACGTATCAAAAGAAAACTGGAGTGTTTGCTGCTCCAAGTCTGCCTGGATTTCTTTTTCGCCTTTTAAAATCCATGCCTCCGGCTGTATTTTACACTGTCCTGACGCATAGCTGACGTCTGCTGCCGTAATCGGCATCCCGTCGTTTTGTAAATCCGTATCCTGTCTCCAAACGGATAATACGGAATCGGTCTGCTGGTCCAGCTTTGCCACAAATTCCGGGCTTTTTGATTCATCCGTGGAAACGGTATCGTCCGCACTGCCATGAACTTCGGATTTCACGGCATAGCAGTTTTTTACTTTGCCGCTGTTTTGGCTGTAAATCTGGCCGGCATTTGTTTCGCCTTCTGAAATTTTGCCCGCCGAATAGCTGTTTGTAATCTGGCTGTATTGCATATTGTTATAAACGATTCCGGCAACGCCAAGCACAACGTTTATTCCATTGTGCACACCCTTAACCTCGCCCACATTATAACAATTTGTAACCCATGATCCATTCCGGTTTATGATTCCGGCCGCGGTGCGGACGCCGTTTACGGTTCCATGATTGCTGCACTGGCTGACTGTGGCCAGGGTTTCGGATACATTCCACCCTACAATGCCGCCTATTTCCCTGCCCCACAGTTCCCCATAGTTCTTACACCCATATACCAGGCCGTAGTTTGTATTGCAGATTCCTCCAACCTCACGGGAGATGCTCTCGTCCTCGATACGGGAATTATTGCTGCAAAAAGCAATCGTCCCTTTGTTTTTATCCGCGATACAGGCGCCGCCGTATAAGATCCCCTGTGAAATATCCACGCTTTTCACAAATCCATGTTCGCCGATACAGCCAAACAGCCCGCCGCCGCTGTTCATATAGGTCTGCATATTGTAAATCGTATGCCGCCCTCCGTCAAAGTATCCTTCAAAGGCGGCATCTTCGGACTCTCTGCCTTTGGAAGCCCCGATCGCAGTCCAGGCATATTCGTATCGGTCGTATTCATCGTCGTCCAGCAGCGCATCGTCATTTAGAAAAATATCGTTTTCCAGACGGATTTTTTTGCCCGCAAACGTATTGCCCGCGTTTACAAGCTGCGCCAGCCCCGCAAGCTGCTGCGGCGTGGAAATTTCAAATTCCGTGCCCGTATCGCTGTACCAGCTTGTATCCGCCGTTTTGTCCCATGGATTTTGGGGCTTTGCATCCTGCGCCCCGTTTTCCGCCCGTACCGCCTGCGCCGGCAATGCCAGCGCAAGCGCGGTACATAAAACCGCCGCGGTGAATCGGTTCCATAACTTTCCTTTTTTCATTTCTGTCCACCTGATCCTTTCCTAAGGAACCTTTTTTACTTTCACGCTTTTTGCCGCGCTGTACGCGCCGTAAATCCGATTCCCCATCGAATCCACCGTATACGCCCGCACTCGAACATAATACTTCTTCCCGGCTGTTAAGCCTGTCAGCGTTTTCGCCTTTGCCGCCGCCCCGGCTGTTACTGTCTTTGCGGAGGTAAATTTGTTATTGGCGGCATACTGTACCTGATACCCCGCCGCCCCGCTTACTTTTTGAAAGCTGGCTTTTACCTGCCCTTTTTTGGCGGATTTTACCGCCTGCAGCCTGGCCTTTGCCGGGGCTTTGGCTTTTGTCCAGCGCGCGTATAAGGTCGTCGCCTCATTCAGCTTCTTTTCCCCGTTTACCTTTGCGCCGCCTGTCTGCTGTGTATACCAGCCGCCGAACAGGTACGCCTTTCGCTGGACTTTCGGCAGAATACCAAGCGTATCGCCGTTTAACAGCGTCATCGTCCTGCGGCTTAAATTCGTACCGCCGTTCGCATGGAACTGGACAATGTAAAACAGCTTTGCCACCACCGGGCCGTCGTCTTTTGGCGGTTCCTTGCCAGGGTTGTCTTGTGTGCCCGGCTGCGTGGACGGCGTTCCGGTACCGCCCGATGTGCCTGTCCCTGGACGCGTACCTGTGCCATCCGATGTACCCGGACGTGTTCCGCTTCCATCCGACGTACCCGGCTGCGAGCCATCCGGGGAATCCGGCTGTGCGGTTCCATCGGACGTACCCGGCGTACCCGGCGTGTCCGGTTCCTTGGACGGGCTGTCCGGATCCGCCGGATTTTCCGGCCCCGGCTGTCTGTTCCCTTCGACGTCCACGATACAGGACTGTTTCAAAAAGCTTCCGTCGCGTGTCATAACCGTTATCGTAGCACGGCCCGCGCCAACCGCCGTCACCAGGCCGTCGCTGCCTACGGAAGCTACGCCCGGATTGTCCGAGATCCATACCAGATTCGGATTGCTGGCGTCTAACGGGAACAGGCTGGCGTTTAGCTGTACGGTTTTATTCTGATCCGTGTTCATCGATGTATTCTGCTGGCTTAAAGACATGCCCTGTACTTTTTTAAACGCGGGTTCAAAAGAGTCCCGATCCGCATACGTCACCTCGCCGGATGCGGAACCGCCGACTGTGCGCAGCGCGTAAAGGTCGCTGTCGATATTCAGCGGACGAAAGACATAGCCCTCGTACTGCATATCTTTTTTTAACTGCAGTTCTAAAAACTGGACGCTGCGGCATACTTCTTCGTTTGCGATTTCTTCTACTTCATATTTCATCGTTCCGGTGTCGGTGCCGCGCAGGTTCAGGTAATAATCGTTTCCGGTCAGGTACACGGTCTTGGTATCCCCGGTTACGTCCAGCCGGACATTTTTATCTTTGCTGTCCGGGCTGTTATCTATAATCGTTCCAGCGTCTTTGCCGTCCATGCCATAAATATACACATCGACCGGGCAGGCGATCGTTACGATCTTGCTGTAAGTTACGAGCGGTTTCCCGTAAATCGTAAATATCCCGTCGGAAAAAGCGCCGTTTTTATTTCCAATAATTTCGGTTATCGTTTTATCGATTAAGATGCCGGCAACCATTTCTTCGCTAAGCGACTGCCACTGGTATGTATTATGGAGGGTATTTTCACAGGTTTTGCGTACGCTTTCCGCAAACGGACCCAGATCCGCATAGGAAGCTTTTCCAAACTGTCCGCTTACCGGTACATCCGACGGAATACCGCCTTTTGGCAGCACCTCGTAATGCATAGCGCCGTAGGACGGGTATAAGCTGCCGCCGCTGTCCGGTTTGCCCAAATCAAGCGTGATGGTAAACGTTTTCGTGCCGAATGCCGTTTTTACGGAAACATGCGTAATGGCCTGCTCCGCGCCGGATAAAAAATCCCCCTGCGGGTCTATGCCCGCTTTTTTGCGAACGCGTTCCTGCACGCCGCTCGCGCCGGAATATTGATACGCATAATTGACTTCGGCCAGCCATGTATACAAATAGCTTTCCAAACAATCGATCTGCTCCGGCGACAGGTAGTGCGAAAAATCCTGTTCTAGGCAGAGCGCGTCGCCTGCTTTTAACCGTTCCAGTTCCTCTTTCGCATTGACCGTCGACGGAAGGACCGGTTCCTGCGGGATTTCCGGTTCTGGATCTTCTGTTACATGCAGGGCGGCGTTTAGCAGCTTTTGATTGCCGTTCGGTTCGATTTGGATCCTGTCCCACTGCGCTTTTGTACCGCCGTAATAAACGTCCTGTAAATTCCGGCAGCGGATAAACGCGCTGTCTTCGATTTCCCGCATACCGGCCGGAATCGTAATCGACGTTAACCCCGCGCAGGCTTGAAAGGCGACCTCGCCGATCCGGGTTACTTTGTCTGGAATCACAAGCTCCGTAAGGCTTTCACAGCCGCTAAACGCCATGACTTCGATATCCGTTATACTTTCCGAAAGCTGCACTTGCGACAGCTTCCTGCACTCGCTGAACGTACTCTGTTCAATCACCGCTACCTTATCCGGTATGCGGATGCCGGTCAGGCTGGTACAGTCCTCAAAGGCCGATTCTCCGATCACCGCAACGCTGTCCGGCAGGGCAGCGCCTGTCAGCACGCCGCATCCCCGAAACGCTTCCGGACAGATCTGTGCGACTCCTTCGGGAATCTGCACGGTTCCCGTCTTTGCATTCGGACAGGCCAAAAGCGTGGTCAGATCCTTGCTGTATAACAGTCCGTTTTCGGTTCGGTACGCGGTGTTTCCGTCGGCTGCCCGGATCTGTGCAAGCGCCGCGCAGCCCGCGAAAACGCCCGTTCCTATTTCAGTTACACTGGACGGGATTTCGATCTCCGAAAGGCTGGCGCAGTCATTGAACGCATGCGCGCCGATGCGAACGACGCTGTCCGGGATCATCACGCCGGTCAGATCCCCACAGCCCATAAAAGCCTCTTCGCCGATCCGGCTTACCGTTTTGCCGCCGATCGCGGACGGGATTGTGATTACGGCGTCCGAACCGTTGTAGCTGGTAATTTCCACCGTACCGTCGCTAAGCGGCGCCCAGTCATATTCCGCGCCGTCTTCGCGAAAATGTTTGGCGGCGTTTGTCAGCGGGGCGTTCGAAGAAACGCCGTCTTCGTAATAATCCTCCGCGCTGATGCTGATTTTGTTCCAGCTTTCCTGTGTCCCCGCGTAATAGACGTCTTTTAGATTGTCACAGCCATAAAAAGCGGCTGTCCCGATTGCGGTTACGCTTTCCGGAATCGTGACCTGCACCAGGTTTACACACCGTGGAAACGCAAGCGCGCCGACCGAATCCATACCGTCCGGAATCGTAATCTCCGTCAGTTTCCAACATTCATGAAAGGCATATTCCCGGATCGTTTCCACCTGTGCGGGAAGCGTACAGGCGCCCTCCTTTCCTTCCGGACAGCGCAGCAGCTTCTTCCCGTCCTTGCTGCACAGCATCCCGTCGCTGGAGGAATAATAGGGATTGCCGCTGTCGATACGGATCGCCGCAAGCTCGCTGCAGCCGTAAAAAGCATCCTCGATATTTGCAATATGCACGCCCGCCGGAAAAATCACTTCTGTCAGATGCGTGGAACCGCAAAAAGCTTCCCCGATGCCGGCAACGCCCGCCGGAATCGTATAAGCACCCGTTTTTCCGCCCGGATACTGAATCAGGCGTGTCTGATCCTTATTGAATAACACGCCCTGGTCGGAGGAAAAGCTTGGATTGGCCGGATCCGCTTCAATCGCGGTCAGCCTGCCGCATTCTAAAAAGCTGCCTTCGTACAAATCGGTTACGCTGGACGGGATCGTAACCTTGGTCAGGCTGACGCACTGCTGAAACGCGCTGGAGTCAATTGCGGTAGTGCCCGGCAAAATGTCGTATTCCCCGGCCTTTCCGCCTGGAAAATGAATCAGCAGCGTTTTGCTTTTATTGTATAATACGCCCTGGTCGGAGGATACTACGGTATTGGCGCTGTCCGCCTGGATTGCCTGGAGCGCGGTGCTCCTCCAAAAGGCCTGCGCATCAATGTTTTTGACACTGGCCGGGATCGTGATCTGCGTTAATCCCGCATTATATGCAAAGGCAAGTGTTTCAATATGCGTCACACTGGACGGAATCGTATACTGGCCGTCTTTGGCTTCCGGACAGCGAAGCAGCCTGGTCATGTCTTTGGTAAATAATATGCCGTCCTGCGCCGCATACGTGGAATTGCCGCTGTCCACATAAAAGTCTGTAAGGTATATCCCCCATCGGCGCATATCTCCGCCTGCCAGCTCCGTTAGTTTTGTTACGCCTGCCGGGATCGTGATCTGCGTCATGTGCTCATTATTTGTAAAAGCGCTCATATTTATCGCGCTGACCGTTTTCCCGTTTAACGAAGCCGGGACTTCCAAAACGGAAGCGGATCCCGCGTATTTGGTAATCTGCACCGTTCCGTCCGGCAGATCCTGGTAAGTATAATCCCCGTCCTGTAAAACCTCCGCCTGTACGCGCTGTATCAAATCCGGCTGCAGCAGCGCTGCTGCCAGAATACAAACCGCTAGAAACAGCGCTGCCGCCTGTCTGCATTTTTTCATTTTTTTCCTATCTTTCATGTTTACCCGCCTCCCCACAGCTCCTAAGACCGGATTTTAACCGCTTTTGCCGTACTGTACGCACCGTATATTTTATTGCCCATAGAATCCAGACGGTACGCACGCACGCGGACATAGTACTTCTTTCCGGCTTTTAAGCCCGTGATTGTTTTCGCTTTTGCCGAAGCGCCCGCCGTTTTTGCCTTTGCGGACTTAAATTTTTTATTCAATGCATACTGCACCTGGTAGCCTGCCGCGCCGCTTACTTTGCGAAAGCTGACTTTTGCCTGCCCTTTTTTCGCGGATTTTACCGCCTGTACCGCGGCTTTTGCCGGGGCCTGGGCTTTTGTCCAGCGCGCGTATAAGGTCGTCGCTTCATTTAGTTTCCTATCTCCGTAGATCCGCGCGCCGCCTGTCTGCTGCGTGTACCAGCCTTGAAACAAATATGCTTTCCGCTGGACTTTCGGCAAAATGCCCAGGGTGTCGTCGTTTAAAAGCGTCATCGTCCTGCGGCTTAGATTGGCGCCGCCGTTGGCATGGAACTGGACAATGTAATACAGCTTTGCCACCACCGGGCCGGGATCCTTTGACGGTTCTTCTGGTTTTTTCGGATCTTCTTCCGGTTTTGACGGCTGTCCGTCCGTCCCGCCCGACGATCCGGGGCCTGTGGACGGTGTGGTATTTGCGCCGAATGATCCTGGCGTCCCGGGCTTCGCGGACGGACTGCCCGGATCCGCGGACGGATGGTCCGAATCGGCTGGTTTATCCGGATTCCCAGACGGGTTGTCCGGGTCGGCTGGGTTGTCCGGATTCCCAGACGGGTTGTCCGGGTCGGCTGGGTTGTCCGGATTTTGCGTTGGATGATCCGGATCCTGCTGCAGATTCCCCTCGACGT
>CAJUIH010000126.1 GCA_910586045.1 uncultured Eubacterium sp. | reverse complement strand
GAGGGCCGCCAGAAAGCCGGGCAAACCGTCTCTCCCAGCGTCCGGCAAGCCAAAACATCACACCCTGTCTGAATTGTTACCAAATAAAAATATAAAAATTGATAAATCCACCCCAAGATCCTGCATACTATATAAAAACCTGGAAATTCCCGAAATATCCGGCAGCAATGAAATCCGCCTGCCAAAATCCAAACGTATAGGAGGATGCGCTATGTGTACAGCAGCTACTTACCAGACAAAAGATTTTTATTTTGGAAGAACACTCGATTACGATTGTTCCTATGGCGAAGAGATCGTAGTAACCCCGCGCAATTACGCGTTCCATTTCAGGCATCACAGAGTGCTGAAACACCATTATGCCATGATTGGAACCGCCTGTGTAAAAGAAAATACGCCGCTTTATTACGATGCCGTAAACGAAAAAGGACTCGGTATGGCAGGCCTTAATTTTGTAGGAAACGCACATTATGCGGACCGCATGGCGGCTGGAAAAGACAACGTGGCAGTGTTCGATTTTATTCCCTGGATCCTTTCCCAATGTGCCACCGCAAAGGAAGCACGGTGCCTGCTTGGAACACTCAATCTGGTAGATACCCCGTTTGGCAGCGGGCTGCCGCAGGCACAGCTTCACTGGATCATTGCAGACCGCAGGGAATCCATTACGGTAGAATCGGTGGAAAGCGGTTTGAAGATTTATGAGAATCCGGTCGGCGTGCTGACAAATAACCCGCCGTTTCCCGAGCAGATGTTTTCGCTGAACAATTATATGTATCTATCTCCCAAACCGCCGCAGAACCATTTCTGCAGCCGTCTGCCCCTGCATGTATACAGCCGCGGCATGGGGGCATTCGGCCTGCCCGGGGACTTATCGTCACAGTCCCGTTTTATCCGGGCCGCTTTTGTCAAAATGAACGCCGTATCCGGGAACTCCGAACTGGAAAGCGTCAGCCAGTTTTTCCACATCCTTGGTTCCGTTGTCCAGCAAAGGGGATGCTGCGAGACTGAAGACGGCAAATATGAGATTACGATATATACCTCATGCTGCAATACGGACAAAGGCATTTATTATTATACCGCTTACGATAACCCGCAGATTACAGGCGTCGACATGCACAAAGAAAATCTGGATGCCGATTTGCTGATCCGCTATCCGATGATCTACCAGGGGGAAATCCGGATGCAGCAATAAGGCCATACGGTAAGTTATTTCGGGACAGTTCCTAAGGGGCTGCCGCTCCAGCAAAATACCCCAAGAATATCTTGTTCGTATTCTGCTTTCTACGACAGCCCCTTTTTGGTATACAGATTTAATATTCCGAAATTACAGCTTTTTTTCCAAGCCCTTTGCCTTTGAGCATGTTTTTATATCTGGCAGCTTCTCCCTGCGGTACCTTAATCCTGATATTGGCCGGAGTCCCTTTTAATACATTCGAGCCGACATTTCTTAAACGGCGCGATTTAATTACAAGCGTTTTTAATTTTGAACATCCGCTGAATGCCTGCGAGCTAATCTGGCGGATATCGCCTTTGACCGTAATTTTCGTTACCTTTTTATTATTTGCGAAAGCGCCGGACGCGACCGCTTCCACATCGTATACGACGCCGTCTATTTGCACAGATTCCGGCACTACCAGACTGCTGTCCCCTCGTGTCGTCTTTACAAACGCAACCTCGGAAACATTTGACAGCACTTTGTAGCTGTCCTTGCCGGATTTTAGAATGACTTTCGTTTTCGGCGCAAAGATTTCCGACTTTGCGGCATTTTGATAGTGGATCCTGGCGCCCAAAAGACTCGCGTTGCCTTTGGCAACCACCTTTACTTTTTTACGCGCTGTCTTACTGCCTGCGTAATAAACGTTTTTCAGCCTGCTGCAAGCGGCGAACGCACTCTGTGCGATTTCTTTTATACTCTTAGGCAGCCGTACACTCTGCAGATTGCTGCAGCCTACAAAAGCCGCTTCCCCGATCTGACGGACGTTTTCCGGCAGCGAAACCGCCTTTAATGACACGCAGCCGCCAAACGCTTCCGCGTCAAGTGTTTCGAGTTTTTTCGGTAACTGGACAGACGTTAAACTCTTACAGCCCTCAAATGCAGCCCATCCGATGTTTTTGACTTTGTCCGGAAGTTTGATCGTCCGCAAGCTCCCGCACGATAAAAACGCATGATCCCCTATGGAAACGACACTCTCTGGCAGTGTGATTTTTTCGAGATTTTTACAGTGCAAAAACGCATAATCCATTAAAGCGGTCACACCGTCCGCAACCTCCACGCTTTTTAGGCTTTCCTGTTCGGCAAATGCGGAATCTCCGATCCGGCTCACCTTTTTGCCGTCAATTTCAGCCGGAAGCACAAGCTTTTCGGCGTTTCCGGTATAATGGGCAATTTCTATGGTACCGTCGCTTAATTCCCTGTATGTATAATCCCCCTGCGCCTTTGTTTCCGAATCGTTTTGCACCGTCTGCGCCGCCTGTACCCGCACCGTACCGGACATTCCGACTGCCGGCTGGGCCGCTACACACATGGCAAGTATCATGGATGCTAATTTTCGTTTCATTTTTTATGTCCTCCTTATATCTTCCCTTTTGATTCCAAGCATGCGGAAGCAGATCTGTCCCTATAACCCTAAATACGTAACAAATAACTGAAAATTCAGGGAGCAGTTCCCGAAAAAGACTGAGAATTTCTGGAAATTCCATGCTTTCTATATTAATTATCATTATTTTGGTTATTGAAAAGTTAGTTAAAAATAACTATAATAAGACTGTCATAAACGATACGAAAAGCAACATCTGCGAAATAAAATGATAGGAAGAAGGAGGCATACATAATGACACTAAAGGAACTGGAAATCGGCAAAAGCGCACAGATCCTGTCGGTCGGAGGCGAAGGTGCCCTGCGCCAGCATTTCCTTGATATGGGAGTGATCCCCGGGGCAGAGGTCACCGTTATCAAACTTGCCCCGATGGGCGACCCGATGGAACTGCAGATCCATGGGTATGCACTGACCCTGCGCCTTGCGGAAGCGGCACAGATTACCGTAACCCCGATCGGCCAAAGAAGCCGCCGGCACGAAGGCGCGTCCAATATTGATAAATCCGCCCACCCTGGCCTGGGAGAAGGCGGAAAGTACCATAACGAGGAAGAAGCTGCCCCTCTTCGCGAAGGCACTCTGCTTACCTTTGCGCTGGTTGGGAACCAAAACTGCGGTAAAACGACTTTATTTAACCAACTAACCGGTTCCAGCCAGCATGTCGGCAATTTTCCCGGCGTCACGGTAGACCGTAAATGCGGAACTATCAAAGGGCATCCCGATACATCGGTAACAGACCTTCCGGGCATTTATTCGATGTCGCCGTACAGCAGCGAAGAGATCGTATCCAGAAACTTTGTCTTAAACGACAGGCCAAAAGCCCTCATCAATATCGTAGACGCGACAAATATCGAACGCAACCTGTATCTGTCCATGCAGCTATTGGAAATGGACATACCAATGGTCATCGCACTAAATATGATGGATGAGGTAACCGCCAACCGCGGCTCGATTGATATCAACACAATGGAATCCATCCTCGGCGTACCGGTCGTCCCGATTTCCGCAGCCAAAAACGAAGGCGTAAACGAGCTTATAGCGCATGCGGTACATATCGCGCAAAATCAGGAACGCCCGTCAAGACAGGACTTCTGTGATAAAAACGATTTCGGCGGCGCCGTCCACCGCTGCATCCACGCCGTCGTCCATCTGATCGAAGACCACGCACAGCACGCCGGCATCCCCGTGCGTTTTGCGGCCAGCAAAGTGATTGAGGGGGATACGCTTATTTTAGACCAGCTTGGCCTGACCCAAAACGAAAAGGAAATGCTGGAGCATATTATCCTGCAGATGGAAAACGAACGCGGCCTGGACCGAAGCGCTTCGATCGCTGATATGCGGTTTTCTTTTATCGAAAAACTGTGCGAGCAGACCGTCACAAAGCCAAAAGAAAGCAGGGAACGGATCCGCAGTGAAAAAATCGACCGCGTCTTAACGGGAAAATATACCGCGATCCCTTGTTTTATCAGCATTATGGTCGTCGTATTTTATCTGACATTCAATGTCATCGGCGCATGGCTCCAGGGGCTTTTGGAAACAGGCATCCGCGTCCTGTCAAAAGCCGCGGACACAGCCCTTACCGCCGCCCATGTAAATGAAGCGCTGCACCGGCTGATAATGGACGGTATTTTTGAAGGCGTAGGCAGCGTACTCAGCTTCCTGCCGATTATTGTCACGCTGTTTTTCTTCCTTTCGCTCATGGAAGACAGCGGCTATATTGCACGCGTAGCTTTTTTTATGGATAAACTGCTGCGAAAAATCGGCCTTTCCGGCCGCAGCATTGTACCGATGCTGATCGGCTTTGGCTGTACGGTCCCTGCGGTCATGGCGACCCGGACACTTCCCAGTGAACGTGACCGCAAAATGACGATTTTACTGACCCCTTTTATGAGCTGTACCGCAAAGCTTCCGATTTACGCATTTTTCGTGAATGCCTTTTTCCCGAAACAAGGCGGGCTTGTTATGGCCGGACTTTATGTTTTGGGTATTTTAGTCGGAATTTTGGCGGCATATCTGTATAAAGGGACATTATTTAAAGGAGAAGCCGTCCCGTTTGTGATGGAGCTTCCAAACTACCGGATGCCCGCCGCAAAAAATGTCGTACAGCTATTGTGGGATAAGGCAAAGGACTTTTTACAGCGGGCATTTTCCGTCATTTTAATCGCAACGGTGATCATCTGGTTCCTGCAAAGCTTCGACCTGCATTTTAACATCGTATCCGATTCCCGCGACAGCATCCTGGCCGCGGCGGCAGGCATGCTTGTCCCGCTGTTTGCACCGCTCGGCTTAGGGGACTGGAGAATCTGCACTTCCTTAATCAGCGGCTTTATGGCAAAGGAAAGCGTCGTATCCACGCTGGAAGTCCTCTACAGCGGTACCGCGGCGTCCGCGCTGACTTCGCTTGCCGCCGCTTCCCTGCTTGTCTTCAGCCTGCTGTATACGCCGTGTATCGCAGCCATTGCTTCGGTCAAACGGGAACTGGGTACCAAATGGGCCGTCGGTATGGTTTGCTGGCAATGCGCGGTTGCATGGGCGGCGGCGCTGCTTGTACGGATGTGCGGACTTCTGATTGGGGCGGCTGGGTAGCAGATACACCAGTTTTTGAGCAGTGCTCGATACTGGACCTTCCAGGGAACCAATGCACTCCCACTCTTTACAAAGCCTTTCCGGTAGCTTATAATATGGTTAACTAGAATAAAGTGAGGTATATCGTATGAATCCACTTCCACTGAATAAAATACACCTGGTCCCGTTCGACCATATCGCAGGCTACGATGTGCGGCCCGGATTTTATGACATCAACGGCGCGACCGCGATTCCCGGCGGTGTTAATTTCACGGTCCATTCCCATAATGCCACCTCCTGCGAACTGCTGCTGTTCCACAGACGCAAGGATGTGCCTTATGCCGTGCTGAAATTTCCGGACAACTACCGGATCGGAAATGTCTTTTCCATGATCGTTTTCCAGCTTAATATCGAAGAATTTGAATACGCCTACCGCATTGACGGGCCTTATGAACCGGAAAACGGGCTGATTTTTGATTCCACAAAATACCTGCTGGATCCCTACGCAAAAGCCGTAACCGGACAGAGCATATGGGGTACCAAAAAAACACCAAGCGCTTTTTATAAGGCCCGTGTCGTAAAAGATGACTTTGACTGGGGCAATCTGGTCTATCCGCATATACCGATGGAAGACCTGATTATTTATGAACTGCATGTACGCGGATTTTCCATGGCGGACAGCTCCATTCACGCTAAACCGGGAACTTTTGCCGCACTGATGGAAAAAATCCCTTATTTAAAAAGGCTGGGGATAAACGCGGTGGAACTGATGCCGATTTTTGAATTTGACGAAACCGGCTCCCTGCGTTCTTATAACGGGCAAGATCTGATTGATTACTGGGGATACAATTCGGTCAGCTTTTTCGCGCCAAATACAAGCTACTGCAGCAGCATTGAATACAACCGGGAAGGAACCGAATTAAAGCAGCTTGTAAAAACCCTGCATGAAAACGGCATAGAAGTCATTTTGGATGTCGTCTTTAACCATACGGCCGAAGGGAACGAACAGGGCAGCTTCTTTTCTTTTAAAGGCTTTGATAATAATATTTATTATATGCTGACGCCGGACGGAAAATATTACAATTACAGCGGATGCGGAAATACATTAAACTGTAACCACCCGATTGTCCAGCGCATGATTTTGGACTGCCTGCGTTATTGGGTAACGACTTACCGGATCGACGGCTTCCGTTTCGACCTGGCGTCCATCCTCGGGCGCAATGAAGACGGTTCCCCAATGAGCAAGCCGCCGCTGCTGCAAAGCCTTGCCTTTGACCCGATTTTGGGCAAAACAAAGCTGATTGCCGAAGCATGGGACGCAGGCGGACTGTACCAGGTTGGAAGCTTTCCGTCCTGGAACCGTTTCGCAGAATGGAACGGCCGCTACCGTGACGATATCCGGGGATTTTTAAAAGGCGATACCGATACGGCTGCGGTCGCGGCACAGCGCATTACCGGCTCCGCCGACCTATACGACCCGCAGACACGCGGACACAACGCCTCGATTAATTTTATTACCTGCCATGACGGATTTACGCTGCACGATCTGTATGCTTATAATGAAAAACATAACGAAGCAAACGGATGGGATAATTCAGACGGTTCAAACGATAACTACAGTTGGAACTGCGGTGTAGAAGGACAGACTATGGATCCAAAAGTTTTGACCCTGCGCAGGCGGATGGTCAAAAACGCATGCGCGGTGCTGCTCTGCAGCCGCGGGACACCGATGTTTTTAGCAGGAGATGAGTTTGGAAACAGCCAAAACGGCAACAATAATACTTACTGCCAGGATAATATGATTTCTTGGCTGGACTGGACACTGCCGGAAAAAAATAAAGACCTGTTCAGTTTTTTCAGCTACATGATTCAATTCCGCAAGCAGCATGCTGTCATCCGAAAAGACCTGCCGGCCTGCTCCATCGGATTCCCGTCCGTCAGCCTGCATGAAGCGCAGGCGTGGAATGCCCATTACCAGTGGGATTCCCATCTGATTGGGGTTATGTACGCCGGACGTACCAAACAAGATACCGATGATATTGTATTTTTATCGATTAATACTTATTGGGAAAGTGTGACGCAGCATCTTCCCAGCCTGCCCGCAGGAATGCACTGGGAAGTTGTTGTAGATACCTGGCTGGCTGACAGCGTATTGGCCGTTCCTGAAACAGTACAGGACTGCGCGATCCAACTGCAGCCGCGCAGCGTGCAGATTTTGGTTGCGGCGGCTTGTAAAGTTTAAAACTATATCATACCGGACGCCGGATGGAGAAAGGGAACTTTTTCTCCATCCGGCTGTTCTTGTCAAGATTTACATTTTCTTTGATTCACTTTTAAACTTTACAAGGCACTAGTTAATAATTCCACCCTCCTGCTCCTCCTGTTCTCGGATTCCGATTTCCAGATACCATACTATTTTATCCCCATCTATGTACTCAAAATCCCGTTGCGTGCAAAATTTCCTGCAGTCCTCTTCCTTTCCGAAATAAAGCGGTTTTCGGATCCCGCTTGGGCTTACCTTATATACGCACCATTCATTCATCATAAAACCTCCATTTCTCTGCCATACGACAATATATTCCAATACGGTTATTAACAATACAAAAACTATCTTATGTTTCTATAAACAGCGTAAAATTTCAGCACCATATCATTTGTTTCCGGCCCGCCGTTTATCGGGTTTATTGTGCAGTATTCAATCACCGAATAGATAGATTATATTGTTCACAATGAAATTCGTAACAGTTCAGATAGGGTGTTACATTTTGGCTGCGGGGACGCCGGATAAGGGGCGCAGGCCTGGCTTGTGGCTCCGGCTGGTTTTCTCTGCCTCTGCGTAACCTGCACTACATAGAAATGCAAAACAGCAGATGGATAGCTGACAAGGTTTCACGAATCCGTTTTGTGTATTACGATTACGTATCGGATACCAGTTGTAAAGCCTGCGAAGATTATCATGGAGAGACGGTTTGCCCGGCTTTCTGGCGGCTTTGGAAGAATGGTTAGAAGCCCTTAGCATTCTGCCCGGTTACCTGAGGGGCGAAGCCAAGCGGCGACTTTAGCTGCTGGCGAAGGCCAGGGCGGACTAGGCGCCGCGACCGGGGCAGGCTGATCCGTAAATTGCAGAATGCTTAGGGAT